>JAOPXL010000189.1 GCA_025965175.1 Aeromicrobium sp. | reverse complement strand
CGGTCAGCAGCTCGTACAGCAGGCAGCCGGTCGAGTAGATGTCGCTGCGGGCGTCGACGGTCTCACCGCGGGCCTGCTCCGGCGAGAGGTACTGCGCCGTGCCGATGACGGCGGCGGTCTGGGTCATTGCGGACGACGTGTCGGCGATCGCCCGGGCGATGCCGAAGTCCATGACCTTGACCTGGCCCGACGGCGTCAGCATGACGTTGGCGGGTTTGATGTCGCGGTGGATGATGCCGGAGCGGTGACTGTAGTCCAGTGCCGCCAGCACGTCGGCCGTGATCGACAGCGCCCGCTCGGGCAGGATCTTGCGGCCGTTCTCGGCACCCCGGAGGATGTCGCGCAGTGTCTGCCCCTCGACATACTCCATGACGATGTAGGGGACGTGGCTGCCGTGCCGGTCGATCGACTCGCCGGTGTCGTAGACCGCGACGATCGACGGGTGGTTGAGCGCCGCCGAGGACTGCGCCTCCCGCCGGAAGCGGGCCTGGAACGTGTCGTCGGCCGACAGGTCCGTGCGCAGCTGCTTGACCGCGACGGTGCGGCCGAGTCGGAGGTCGCGGCCGACCCGCACGTCGGCCATGCCGCCACGTCCCAGCAGACCGCCGAGCTCGTAGCGGTCGCCCAGGCGGATCGTCTCGTCGCCGGATTCGGTCATGTCGTCAATCTCCCAAAAAGCATCTGTGGATGTGCCTCGAGGGGCGGCCATGCGCACATGGTCGCCCGCTCGCTCGTGGACCTCGAAGTCCGTGCTCACTTGCCAAGGACTGCCTCCATGACCGACTTGGCAATCGGTCCGGCCAGTCGGCCGCCGGCGATCTCGTTGCGGGCGGTGTCGCTCGACTCGACCAGCACGGCGACGGCTACCTCGTCGTCACCGTCCTTGGCGTACGAGACGAACCAGGCATAGGGCGGGCGATCCGCGGTGGACTGCGCGGTGCCGGTCTTGGCGCCGACCTCGACGCCCGGGATCTGGGCCGAGGTCGCGGTGCCGACCTGGACCGTGCTGATCATCATGTCCTGCAGCTTGCGGGCGTTGGAGGAGCTGACCGCCTCGCTGAGGCGCTCGGGCCGGCTCTTGTCCAGGACGCGCAGGTTGGGAGCGCGGACGGTGTCGACGACGTACGGCTTCATGACGTTGCCGTCGTTGGCGATGCCCGCGGCGACCATGGCCATCTGCAGCGGGGTCGCGGCGACCTCGAACTGGCCGATGCCGGACTGACCGAGCTGTGGCGGCTCGAGCTTGGCGTCGGCCGAGGTGAACCGGCTGGGGTTCATCGAGAGCCCCTCGAGCGGGTCGGTGCCGAAGCCGAACTTCGCGGCCTGCGCGGCGAGCTTGTCCTGGCCGATCTTGAGGGCGAGGCCGCCGAACGCGACGTTGCACGAGACGTTGAGCGCCCGCTCGAACGTGATCTCGTCACCACCGCAGTTGGAGCCGTTCTCGTTGGGCAGCGTGTAGCCGTAGCCCGGGAAACGGAGCGTCGAGCCGGCCTTGACCTTGTCGTCGATGTTGTCGACGACACCGTTCTCGAGCGCCGCGGCGGCGGTCACGAGCTTGAACGTCGACCCGGGCGGCAGCGTCTGCTGCGTCGTCCGGTTGACCATGGGCTGGTCCTTGTCGGCCGTCAGGTCGTTCCACGACTTCTGCACCGCGGCGAAGTCGTGGCTCGCGAGCTTGTTGGGGTCGTAGGACGGCTGCGACACCATCGCGAGGACCGCGCCGGTCTTGGGGTCGATCGCGGCGACCGCGCCCTTGGTCCCCTTGCCGAGGGCCTCGAGCCCGTCGGCGGCGGTCTTCTGGGCCAAGGGGTCGATCGTCAGCTCGACGCTGCCGCCCTTGGGTTGCTTGTTGGAGACCAGCTCGACGACCCGGTTGACGAACAAGCGGTTGTCGCTGCCCGACAGCACGCGGTTCTGCGAGTTCTCGATGCCGCCGCGCCCGAAGACGTACGAGAAGTAGCCGGTCAGTGGGGCGTACAGGTTGGACTCGGGGTAGCGCCGCTGGAACTTGTACTCGTCCTTGCTCTTGACGCTCTCCGCGACGGGCTTGCCGTCGACCAGGATCGTCCCGCGGTCACGCGAGAACTCCTCGTTGATGACTCGTTTGTTGCCGTTCTTGGCGTTGAGGCTGTCGGCCTGGACGAACTGCACGTAGTTGACGTTGAGCATCAGCGCCACGAACAGGACGAGGCACGCGATGGCGATGTTGCGGATGGGGCGATTCACGACAGCTTCACCACCTGGGTCTCATCGTTGCTGTCGAACGTGGAGATCTCGGGAGCGGGACGACGGGTCTGGTCACTGATGCGCAGCAGCAGGCCGATGATGGCCCAGTTCATGACGACCGAGGAGCCACCCTGCGCCATGAACGGCGTGGTCAGGCCCGTCAGCGGGATGAGGCGGGTGACGCCACCGATGACGACGAACACCTGGAGGGCGAAGGAGAACGCGAGGCCCGCCGCGAGGAGCTTGCCGAACGCATCACGGCAGGTCAGCGCGATGCGCAGACCGCGCTCGGCGATCAGCCCGTAGATCAGCAGGATCGCCATGAGACCGGTCAGACCGAGCTCCTCGCCCATCGAAGCGGCGATGAAGTCCGAGAACGAGTACGGCGTGAGCTGCGGGCTGCCCTGGCCGAGTCCCTGCCCGAGCACGCCGCCGTGCGCCAGCCCGAAGAGACCATTGATGATCTGGCCGTTGCGGTCCGGGTCGCCGAAGGGATCGAGCCACGCGTCGAAACGGACCCGGACGTGGCTGAACGCGGCGTAGCCGAAGTAGGCGCCGAGGCCGAACAGGAGCCCACCGACGACGATCCAGCCCGGCCGCTCGGTCGCGACGTAGAGCATCACGACGAACAGTCCGAAGAACAGCAGCGAGGAACCGAGGTCGCGCTGGAGGACCAGGATGCCGACGCTGATGAGCCAGCAGCCGAGGATCGGGCCGAGGTCGCGACCGCGCGGCAGGTCGATGCCCAGGACGCGACGGCCCGCGAGCGCCAGGGCGTCACGCTTGACGACGAGGTAGCCGGCGAAGAAGATCGCTAGGCAGACCTTGGCCATCTCACCGGGCTGGAAGCTGAAGCCGGCGAAGCTGACCCAGATGCGGGCGCCGTTGATCGTGCGACCTATGCCCGGCAGCAACGGCAGGATCAGCAGCCCGATCGCGGCGGCGCCGAATGTGTAGGTCAGCGTCTGCAGGCGACGGTGGTCGCGGATCAGGATCAGGATGGCCGCGAACGCGATGATCCCGACCGCGGTCCACACGAGCTGGGAGTTGGCGAACGCCGCCCGGTCGGGGTTGATCTGCTGGCGGCCGAGGTCGAGCCGGTAGATCATCGCGAGCCCGAGGCCGTTGAGCGCGATGACCAGCGGGAGCAGCACAGGATCGGCGTACGGCGCGACCCGCCGCACGATGAGGTGCGTCGCGACCGCGACCAGGATCAGTGCGAAGCCCAGCTTGTAGGTGTCGGCCGGGATCGTCCCCTCGACGCCGAGACCCACGGCGGCGTACGCGAAGATGCCGATGAAGACGGCCAGGACCGTCAGGAAGAACTCGGCTCCCCGCCGCTTGCGGGGAACCCAGGCGGGTGTGGTCATCGCAGCCACGCAGTCTCGGATGCCGTGGACTTCGTGGTGCTCTTCGAGGTCGGCTTCGGCGTGGGGGTCTCGGTGGGCTCGGGGGCCGGGGCGCGTACGTCGAGGGCCGCGATGGTCCGCAGCGCGTCGTCCTTGCTGGACGCCTCGATGCCGGCCTCGACCTGCTTGCGCTGGAAGTCCGACAGCGACGCGAGGGTGATGGTGGTCCGCTCCTCGACGTGGTCCAGGTCCAGCAGCGGGATGTTGGCCTGGATGCCGCGGAAGACCGTGACCTTGCCCTCGCTGGCCGCGATGAAGTACTGCTTCTGCGTCCAGCTGTAGGCGAGGCTGCCGGCCACGACGACGAGGGCCGCCACGACGAGGGCGATCGCGAGTCCCCGCAGCCGGCGACGGCTGCTGGGCGGGCGCGGCGCGTAGCGGAGCTCCTCGGGGTCGAACTCGCCCGGCTCGTCGCGGTCGGTCGTCGCCTCGCCCGTGCGGGGACGGGCCTGGCTGGCGGCGGCACCCACGAGCTGGGGCTGGCCGTCCGCCGACGACAGGTGCTGGTCGGGATCGGCGCCCTTCTCGACGAACTCGGCGATCACGACCGTGACGTTGTCGACGCCGCCGTTCTCGAGCGCCAGACGGACGAGCTCGGTCGCGGCCATGTCGATCGTCTCGGACTGGAGCGCCTCGCGGATGACGTCGTCGGCGACCATGTCGGTCAGGCCGTCGCTGCACAGGAGGTAGCGGTCGCCCAGCATCGGCTGGAGCCAGCTCAGGTCGGCGTCGTTGTCGTCGCGACCGAGCAGGGCGCGCAGCAGGAGGGAGCGGTGCGGGTGCACGCGCGCCTCGGCCGGCGAGATCTTGCCCTCGTCGACGAGGCTCTGCACGAAGGTGTGGTCGGCGCTGATCTGGGTCAGGGTGCCGCCCCGCAGCCGGTAGGCCCGGGAGTCGCCGAGGTGCGCCACCGCCAGCTTTTCGCCGTCCCACAGCATCGCCTCGAGGGTCGTGCCCATGCCCTCGACCGCCGGGTCCTTGCGGATCAGCTCGGCGAGTCGGTCGTTGGCCCGGTGCACGGCCCGCTCGAGGGCGTCCAGCGCGTCGACGTCCAGGTCGCGATCGAGCTGGCGGATGATGTGCATCGTCTCGGACGACGCGAGGTCGCCGGCCGCGGCCCCGCCCATGCCGTCGGCGATGACCAGGAGCCGGTCGCTGGCGTAGCCGGAGTCCTGGTTGGTCGAACGACGCAGGCCGGTGTCGGTCAGGGCGACGTAGCGGTAGCTCAGAGCGGTCATGGCCTACTTCTGCAGCTCGACGATGGTCTTGCCCAGGCGTACCTGGATGCCCAGACCGATCGGGACGGGGGTCGTGATGCGCTGGCTGCCGAGATAGGTGCCGTTGGTCGAGCCGAGGTCCTCGACGAACCACTGCTCGCCGTTGGTCGCGAAGCGTGCGTGCCGGGTCGACACGTAGTCGTCGTCGAGGCGGATCGCGGCGTCGGTGCCACGGCCCAGGAGGATCGGGCCCTCGCCGAGCGGGACGCTCTGCCCCGCGTTGGCGCCGGACACGACCTGCAGCTTGGTCGGCACGCCGCGCGGAGGCTTGCGGCTTCGGGGCTTGGGCTTGGGGGTCGCAGGGGCCTTCTGCTTCGCCGCGCGGGGCGCCGACGGCGCCTTGGTGCCGAAGATGTCGGACCGGATGACCGAGACCGCGGACAGGACGAACAGCCACAGCACCGCGAGGAAGCCCAGCTTGATCAGCGTCAGGGTCAGCTCGGACATCAGGCGCCCTCGGTCGTACGGATCACGATGACGGTGTTGCCCAGGCGGATCTCGGAGCCGTTGCCGACGGCGGCGGTCGCGACGCGGTGGCCGTTGAGGACGACCCCGTTGGTGGAGTCCAGGTCGACGATCGTGACGGTGGTCTCCGGGCCGCTCTGGTGAATCTTGATCTGCGCGTGGCGCCGGGAGATACCGGGGTCGTCGATCTTGAGGTCGGCCTCGTTGCCGCGGCCGATCACGACACCCGGTGCGGTCAGCGGGTGCTTCATCCCGTTGACCTCGAGCACGACGTTGGACGCGCGCACCGCGGTGTCACCCATTCGCTGGCCCGCGACGGGGGTCACGGCGGCGGTCGTGCGGCTGCGGACCCGGAACCGCCCGGTGCTGAGCTCACCGGTCTGCTTGAACGAGATCGCGAGCGTCCCGGCCATCGTGTAGCGCTGCTCCTCGACGTGCTCCTTGACCAGGGTCGACAGCTCGTCGGACAACGTCGAGCTGAACGGGTTGAGGCGCTCGAAGTCCGGCGGCGACAGCTCGACCGTGAAGTCGTTGGGCACCAGCATGCGCTCGCGCGACAGGATGTGGGCGGAGTTGTCAACCTCGCGCTGCAGCGCGGCGGCAATCTCGACCGGCTGCACGGCGCTGCGGAACGCCCGGGCGAACGCACCGGTCACGGCGCCCTCCAGGCGTTGCTCGAACCGCTGTAGCACCCCCGCCATCAGCCTCCGCCTCTCTGTCGTCGTCATGGTGTTCCCTGCGATCGTATCCGGCGAGGCTGAAGAGGCGAGTCGCCCACGTTGGCAGCCACCGCGAAACCTACCCCGAAGAGCCTGTTAGACTCACTTCTCGGTCCTCCGGGACCGAATGCGCGGGTGGCGGAATGGTAGACGCGCTGGCTTCAGGTGCCAGTGTCCGCAAGGGCGTGGGGGTTCAAATCCCCCCTCGCGCACAGA
>JAOPXL010000183.1 GCA_025965175.1 Aeromicrobium sp. | reverse complement strand
ACCTGGTCGGCGAGCCAGAGCACGCCGAGCTGGGCATGGTCGCCGCCGGGACGCTGGTGGGGGACAAGAGCGAGTAGGTCCTCCTGGGGGCGGTTCCCCTTCGTGGTCGGTTTACCTCCTGGTCGGTTTACCACGGTCCCTGAGCAAACTGGCGCCGTCCGGCGTCTCCCCGGAGCAGTCCTGCGCGTACCGCGGGAAACTTCCTGCGGGATGCGCCAAGCTCCTCAGGGACCGTGGTAATCCGACGCCCGGGGGCTCCGGGAGGAACATCCACCCGGCCGAAGAGGTTGACGATGGCATGAAGAATGTCGGCTTCCTGTCCTTCGGTCACTACCAGGCCGTGCCGGGCTCCCAGACCCGCACGGCGGGCGATGTCCTGCTCCAGTCGATCGACCTGGCCGTCGCGGCCGAGGAGATCGGGATCGACGGGGCGTACTTCCGGGTGCACCACTTCGCCCGGCAGCTGGCCTCCCCGTTCCCGCTGCTGGCCGCCGTCGGCGCCCGGACCAGCCGGATCGAGATCGGCACCGGCGTGATCGACATGCGCTACGAGAACCCGCTCGCCATGGCCGAGGACGCCGCCGCCGCCGACCTGATCAGCGGGGGCCGGCTGGAGCTCGGCATCAGCCGGGGATCACCCGAGACCGCGCTGCGCGGCTACGAGTCGTTCGGGCACGTCCCGGCCGAGGGGTCGACCGACGCGGACATGGCCCGCCAGCACACCGAGATCTTCCGCCACGCGATCGCCGGCGAGGGCGTCGCGGTGTCCGACCCCAAGATGACCGGCCGGCAGGTGCCGCTGCCGATCATGCCGCAGGCGCCGGGCCTGTCCGACCGCATCTGGTGGGGCTCCGGCACCCGCGCGACGGCCGAGTGGACCGCCCAGCAGGGCATGAACCTCATGAGCTCGACCCTGTTGACGGAGGACACCGGCGTCCCGTTCGACGAGCTGCAGCTCGAGCAGATCCAGCGCTACAAGGCGGCGTGGGCCACGGCCGGCTGGGAGCGCGAGCCCCGGGTCTCGGTCAGCCGCAGCGTCATCCCGCTGCTGGACGCCCAGGACCGGGCCTACTTCGGCGAGCGCAGCGGCGAGGACCAGCTGGGTCACCTCGACGGTGGGATCGCGCGGTTCGGCAAGTCGTACGTCGGTGAGCCCGACGCGCTGGCCGAGGAGCTCGCCGGGGACGTCGCGGTGCGTGAGGCGGACTCGCTGCTGCTGACCGTCCCCAACCAGCTCGGCGTGGCCTACAACGCCCGGCTGCTCGAGGCGCTGGCCGAGCATGTCCTCCCGGCGATCGGCTGGAAGCCGCGACGATGAGACGTGCCGCACGTACCGACCGGTAACCGTCGTGCTCGTCCTAGGCTCGAGATCGGCTGCCTCTTCCAAACCCCCGGCGCGCTTTCCCTCGCGCACGCGGGCTCCCTCCGGGAGGGGCAGCCCTCTCCGGGGAGGGACCTTGGTCCGGTGTCCGCCATCACCTTGTGGGCGCCCGCAGCACCGGTGAGCCCTGATTCGGACATACGGCGGCAACACGTCCGGGGCAGACTAGGGGCGTGACCTCCCAGAGCAGACTGACGATCGAGCAGATCCTCGAGTCCGACCGCCGCCAGCCCGACTCCGCCTCATTCGGGGGCGGGGTCTCCTCCGCCGCCGAGCACACCGCGCTGCGGGCCTCCGTACGCCAGCTGACGACCCTGCTGGGCGAGGCGCTGACCCGCCACGAGGGGGCCGAGCTGCTGGCGCTGGTCGAGCGGGTACGCCGGCTGGCCCGCCAGCCCGAGGACGCCGAGCTGCACCGGGTGCTGGACGGGATCGAGCCGGGGACCGCGGTCGTGCTGGCGCGGGCCTTCACGGCGTACTTCCAGCTCGTCAACACGACCGAGCAGCTGCACCGCTGGCAGGAGCTCGCCGCCGGTGACGAGGGACCGCTCGCCGCGACGATCGGCCGGATCAGCGCCGCCCTCGACGACGGCAGCCTGTCCCGCGACCTGCTGATGACGGTGTTGGACCGGCTGGAGTACCGCCCGGTGTTCACCGCCCACCCGACCGAGGCCAGCCGGCGTACCGTCCTGCGGCTGTTGCGCAAGGTCGCCGAGACGGTCCGCGCGATGGAGGACCCGCGCCGACCTGGCTGGCAGCTCCGCGCCGACGAGCGACGCCTGGCCGAGCTGGTCGACCTGATCTGGCAGACCGACGAGCTGCGGGTCGTCCGGCCCGAGCCGGTCGATGAGGCCCGCACCGCGGTCTACTATCTGCGCTCGATCGCTGGCGAGGTTGTCCCGGACCTGCTGGCCGAGCTCGACCGCCAGCTCGCGCGGGTCGACGTGACCCTGCCGGCGACGGCCCGGCCGCTGCGCTTCGGCACGTGGGCCGGTGGCGACCGCGACGGCAACCCCAACGTGACCCCCGCCGTAACGCTGGACATCCTGCGCTTGCAGCACACCTCCGGGCTGGCCGAGCTGGTCGAGGCGGTCGACGCGATCCTCGCCGAGATGACCGCGTCGACCCGGATCGTCGACGTGACCGATGAGCTCAGGGAGAGCCTCGAGGCCGATGCCGTGGCGCTGCCGATCACGTGGGAGTCGATCCGCCGGCTCAACGCCGACGAGCCCTACCGGCTCAAGCTCAGCTTCGTCCGGGTCCGGCTGCTGCGCGCCCGGGACCGGCTGGTCAACGGCACGCCGCACGAGCCGGGCCGGGACTACCTGACGTTCGACGAGCTCGTCCGCGACCTGGTCCTGGTGCGTGACTCGATGCTCGCCGGCGGCGACGAGCTGACCGGCGACGGGGCGATCCTGCGGCTGATCCGGACCGCCGTGACGTTCGGCGCCGGGCTGGCCACGATGGACGTCCGCGAGCACAGCGCCAAGCACCATGCGGCGCTGGCGGACCTCTACGGCCGGCTGGGGGAGATCGACTACGCCGGGCTGGGACGTCCCGAGCGGATCGCGGTGCTGTCCCGGGAGATGGCGTCCGCGCGGCCGCTGAGCGGGGTCGGCGCCGGCGGGCTGGGCGAGGCCGCCACAGCATCGCTGGACCTGCTGGGCGTCATCCGGGAGGCCCTCGACACGTACGGGCCGGAGACCGTCGAGACGTACATCGTGTCGATGACCCACGACGTCGACGATCTGTTCGCCGTCGTCGTGCTGGCCCGCGAGGTGGGGCTGGTCGACCTGACGGGCGACGACGTCGTGGCGCGGATCGGGTTCGCGCCGCTGTTCGAGACCGTCGCGGAGCTCGAGGCCGCCGGGCCGCTGCTCGAGGCGCTGCTGGGCGATTCGACGTACCGCCGCATCGTGGCCGCCCGCGGCGACGTGCAGGAGATCATGCTGGGCTACTCGGACTCCTCCAAGGACGCCGGCATCGCCGCGTCGCAGTGGCAGGTGCACCGGGCGCAGCGGGCGCTGCGGGACGTCGCGCGCAAGCACGGAGTCGTGCTGCGGCTGTTCCACGGGCGCGGAGGGTCGACGGGACGCGGTGGCGGGCCGACCGCCGAGGCGATCATGTCGCAGCCGTACGGCAGCCTGGACGGACCGATCAAGATCACCGAGCAGGGCGAGGTCATCTCCGACAAGTACGCCCTGCCGGGCCTGGGCCGGCAGAACCTCGAGGCGGCGCTCGCCGCGGTCCTGGAGGCGTCGGTCCTGCATCGCACGTCGTTGCTGCCCGACGAGGTGCTGTCGGGGTGGAACGGAACGATGGACCTGATCGCCGGGGAGGGCCAGCAGGCCTATCGCGCGCTGGTCCGCGACGACGCCCTGGTGCCGTTCTTCGTCGCCGCGACCCCGGTCGACGAGCTCGGCAAGATGAACATCGGCTCCCGGCCGGCCAAGCGTCCCGGCGGCGCCGGTGGGCTCGACGACCTGCGGGCGATCCCGTGGGTCTTCGGCTGGACCCAGTCCCGGATCATCCTGCCCGGCTGGTTCGGCGTCGGGTCGGGTCTCGCGGCGGCGTTCGCGGACGGGCGGGGGGAGACCCTGCAGGAGATGTACGGCTCGTGGGCGTTCTTCCGGACGTTCGTGTCCAACGTGCAGATGACGCTGACCAAGACCGATCTGGAGATCGCCGCGGAGTACGTCTCGTCGCTGGTGCCCGAGGCGTCCCAGGGGATCTTCGACGTCATCCGCGCCGAGCACGAGCTGACGGTGGAGCAGGTGCTGCGGGTGACGGGAGATGCGTCGCTGCTGGAGACGGCGCCGGTGCTGCAGCGCACGCTGGAGCTCCGCGACCTCTACCTCGCCCCGTTGCACGCCCTGCAGGTGTCCCTGCTCAAGAAGGTCCGCGCCGCCGACGAGCCCGACGAGGACCTGCAGCGGGCGCTGCTCCTGACGATCAACGGCATCTCCGCCGGCCTGAGGAACACCGGATAGAACCGCCAGTGGCGCAATATGGCTGGATTCTGGAGACCAGATCTAGCCACATTGCGCCACTGGCGGGGGCCGTTGGTCAGCCCAGGCGGGCCTTGAGACCGTCGAGCTCGGTCCAGAGGACGGTCGGCAGGGTGTCGCCGAACTTCTCGAACCACTCGTTGATCTGCGGGATCTCGGCCTTCCACTCCTCGACGTCGACCGCCAGCGCCTTCTCGAGCTGCTCGGGCGTGACGTCCAGGCCGTCGGTGTCGATCGACGACGCCGGCGGGACCAGACCGATCGGGGTCTCGCGGGCCTCGACCTTGCCCTCGACGCGGTCGATGACGTACTTCAGGATCCGGCTGTTCTCGCCGAAGCCGGGCCACAGGAAGCCGCCGTCGTCGTCGCGACGGAACCAGTTGACGTAGAAGATCTTGGGGAACTTCGTCTCGTCGTTGTTCTTGGCCATGTTGATCCAGTGACCGAAGTAGTCACCCGCGTCGTAGCCGATGAACGGCAGCATCGCCATCGGGTCGCGGCGGACGACGCCGACGGCACCGGTCGCGGCGGCCGTGGTCTCCGACGACAGCGTCGCACCCATGAACGTGCCGTGGGTCCAGTCGCGGGCCTCGGTCACCAGGGGGATCGTCGTCTTGCGGCGGCCACCGAACAGGATCGCGTCGAGCGGGACGCCGTTGGGGTCGTCGTACTCGTCGGCCAGGATCGGGCACTGCTTGATCGGCGTGCAGAAGCGGCTGTTGGCGTGGCTCGAGAGCTGATCGCTCTCGGGCGTCCAGTCGTTGCCCTTCCAGTC
>JAOPXL010000182.1 GCA_025965175.1 Aeromicrobium sp. | reverse complement strand
CGCAAGGTCATCAACAAGATGGTGACCGAGGAGGACCTGATCCGGACCGTCGCGGCGGCGTACTCGCACGGCTGGCGCCAGGTCAAGCTCTACTTCATGTGCGGCCTGCCGACCGAGACCGACGAGGACGTCATGCAGATCGGCGAGCTCGCCAAGCGGGTCATCCAGACCGGTCGTGAGGTCTCCGGGCGCCACGACATCCGGTGCACGGTGTCGATCGGTGGCTTCGTGCCCAAGCCGCACACCCCCTTCCAGTGGGCCTCGCAGCTCGACCACGAGACGACCGACGCGCGGCTGCAGAAGCTCCGCGACTTCGTCCGGGCCGACAAGCGGTACGGCAAGGCGATCGGCTTCCGCTACCACGACGGCAAGCCTGGCATCATCGAAGGACTCCTGTCCCGGGGCGACCGCCGCGTCGGCAAGGTCATCGAGGCGGTGTGGCGCGACGGTGGCCGGTTCGACGGCTGGAGCGAGCACTTCTCGTACGATCGCTGGGCCGCCATGACGGAGCAGGCACTGGCCGACGAGCCGGTCGACCTCGACTGGTACACCGTCCGCGAGCGGGAGTACGCCGAGGTGCTCCCGTGGGACCATCTCGACGCGGGCCTGGACCGGGACTGGCTGTGGGAGGACTGGCAGGACTCGCTCAACCCGGACGGCGCCCTCGAGGTCGAGGACTGCCGTTGGACCCCGTGCTTCGACTGCGGCGTCTGCCCGCAGATGGACACCGAGATCCAGATCGGCCCCACCGGCCGGACCCTGCTGCCGCTCAGCGTCGTCTGACCCGTCCCTGAGGGTGCGCCCTCAGGGGAGTCAGCGCGACGGACATGGGGTGAATGCCCGATGTGACGACCCCACCTCAGGGATCACGATGGACGCATCGGGGTGGGCGCATCGGGGACCGGGACATCGGGGACTGAGAAGGAGTCGCCATCATGTCCACACCGGACTACTTCACCGAGACGCACGCCGAGCAGCAGCGGCGCGAGATCGACCTCCGCAACGAGCGGCACCGCGAGACCCTTGAGCGTCTCGCCGCACCCGCTGTCGGGCAGGTCCACTCCCGGCCCCGGCATCGCCCGGTGATCGTGTGGCACCGGCTCGCCTGACCGAGGACGCGCCCGTACGCCGGTCGGCCCGCGGCCACGCCTGAGGTAGACCGGTCATGGTCTGAGGTAGCGGCCCGGGGCAGGTTACGTCGTTCGTCCGATGTGGGGGCCCTGCCTCAGCGAGGAATGTCGTACATGACGAAAGGAACACATCATGTACAACGACTTCATCGCCCAGGTGGACACCCAGCAGTACGAGCGTGAGCTCACCCAACGCCTCGAGCGTCGGCGGATCGCCGCGGAGCACGCGGTGCAGGAGCACGGTGGGCGCCTCGCGTTCGTCGCGCACCTCGCCCGTCAGGCTCGCGCCCCCCGGGCCGTCGCGGCCCGGCCGGTGGGTTGCTGATCCCTAGTCGCGCGGTCCGATCCTGCTTCCGAGGGAGTCCTCGAGCATGACGGGCCGCGCGACGATCGTGCCGAACACGGCGATGAACGCCGACAGCACGATCAACGCGACCAGCGGCACCGTCCACGAGCCGGTCACGTCGTGCAGGGCCCCGACCCCGAACGGGCCGATCCCGGCGATCAGGTAGCCGACGCCCTGGGTCGCGACCGACAGCGCCGCGGTCCCGGCAGTCGTGCGGCTGCGCCGGGCGATCATCGTCAGGGTCCACGTGAACGCGCCGCCGCCGAGCCCCAGCAGCAGCGCCCACAGCCACGGGACCGAGGACGGCGCGAGCAGCACGCCGAGCCACCCCGCCGCGGTGACGGCCGAGAAGGCCCACGGCAGGTAGGGCCGGTCGCCCACCAGCCCGATCAGCCATGGCAGCGCGAGGGTCAGCGGGATGCCGACCGCGCTAATGACGCCCAGCAGGGTCCCGGCGTAGCCGTTCGAGACGCCGCCGTCGGTGAGGATCTCGGCGAACCAGCCGAACTGGGCGTACGCCCCAGCGGACTGCGCCGTGAAGACCAGGACCATCGCCCAGGCGACCCGCGAGCGGGCGATGTCCCGCAGCGGCAGCCGCTCGCTCGTCGCTGGTCCCGCGTGGACGTCGCGGCGCAGCAGCACGAGCCACGGGACGAGAGCGAGCCCGGCGACGATCGCCCACAGCCCGATCCCGGCCCGCCACCCGCCGAACGCGTCCGACAGCGGGACCGTGGCGACCGATGCCGTAGCGGCGCCGGCCATCAGCGCCGCGCCGTACAGGGAGCTCACGAGCGGAATCCGGTCGGGGAAGTGCGCCTTGACCAACGGCGGGAGGATCACGTTGCCGACCGCGGCCCCCGCCAGCGCGACGACGCTGCACAGCAGGAACATCGCACCGTCCTGCACGACGCAGCGGGTGGCCAGCCCCGTCAGGACCATCCCCAGCACGAGCGCGGCCGCCCGGTGGAGGCCGAGGCGGCGTACGGCGCCGGCGGAGCCGACCCCGAACACCGCGAAGCACACCACGGGCAACGTCGTCAGGATCCCGCCGACCGTCGTGCTCATCCCCAGATCGTGACGCACCGACTCGAGCACGACCCCGATGCTGCCCACCGCGATCCGCAGGTTCACGGCGAGCAGGACGATCGCGGCGCCGACGAGCGAACGGCCGACGAGGGTCGGTGCAGGGGGCGCGGACGTCATGTGCCCATTGTGGTGCGTCGGCTCGCGGGTAGCCTCGACGGGTGACGACCCTCGAGGGAACCCCCAATCCCGAAGCCACCAACCCGCAGCTGCCGATCGTGCAGAAGCTGCGCATCCGGTACGCCAAGCGTGGCCGGCTCCGGTTCACGAGCCACCGCGACTTCGCCCGCGCGTTCGAGCGCGCGGTCCGGCGGGCGGCCATCCCGATCGGCTTCTCCTCCGGCTTCACCCCTCACCCCAAGATCTCGTACGCCAACGCGTCACCCACGGGTGCCGCGAGCGAGGCGGAGTACCTCGAGATCGGCATGACGCGTCCGTGCGACGCCGACCAGGTCCGCGACGCCCTCGACTCGGCGCTGCCTGACGGCATCGACATCGTCGAGGTCGTGGTCGCGAAGCCGGGTGCCCTGGCCGACCGTCTGCAGGGCAGCTGGTGGGAGATCGCGCTGCCCGGGGTGACGGCCGAGCACGCGCAGTCCGCCGTCGACGGCTTCCTGGCGGCCGAGGAGGTCCTGATCGAGCGGATGATGAAGCGCGGGCTGCGGACGCTCGACTGTCGCGACGCGGTGCTGGGGCTCTCGGTGCGTTCCGACGAGACCCCGATGGGGCCGTGTGCGATACTGGCGGTGGTTGTGCGACACGACACACCGTCGATACGACCAGACGACGTTCTCGCCGGACTCCGTTCGAGCGGGGGTCTCACGATCGAGCAGACGCCCATCGCGACTCGCTTGGCCCAGGGCCCCCTGGACACGGAGCTCGGCACGGTTGGCGATCCACTTGCCTTCGACCGCGACGCATCCTGATCGGGTGCCGACCGCGGCGGCAGGTGTGGGAGTCGATGTGACAAGCCGAGGTTCGTCGTCAACCCCCGGCGCGTGGCGCCGGGGTTGACCGAAGGCTTCAGGTCCGCCCGCGGACCGCATACGTGCCCCGGACCGAGAATTTCCGGCCAGGGCGAAGGAGAGCGCATGCTCGACGACAACGACACACCCACAGCTGAATCCACCGCGGCGCCCACGACCCGTCGTCGCGCCGCGGGCCGACCGGCCGGACCGCCCGCCGCCGTGAGCTTCTCGGCCCCCGTCGCCCCGCCCGCGGTTGCCCGGGCCAAGGCCGAGCCGAAGCAGGCCGACCGGCCGGTCGAGGACGAGCCCGCCGCCGAGCAGGCCCCGGTCAAGAAGGCGTCGGCCCGCAGGGCCACCCGGAAGGCGTCCGCCCCCGCGACGTCCGCGCCTATCAACACCGCTGACCCGGCCACGCCCGTCGAGGACGAGGAGGAGGCAGCGGACGACACCACTGCGGCCGCAGCAGCCCCCGGCCCGGCCGCGCCGGCCTTCGCGACGGCGGCCATGTTCAAGGCCCCCGAGCCTGGGCTCGCCCCGGCCCGGCCGAAGCCCGTGCAGGCCGACACCGAGCAGGCCGACGTCGATGACGACAGCGACAATGACAGCGACGAGGACGACGACGACCCTGACGCGCCGCGGCGCCGTCGCCGCAGCCGCGGTGGCCGCCGTCGCCGCAAGGGCGAGGGCGAGTCTGACGACACCGCATCGGACTCCGATGACGACACCGAGGACGACGGCAACGGCGGCACCCGCCGTCGCCGTCGCCGGGCCCGGGCCGGCGAGGGCGCCGACGCGCACCCCGACGACCCCGAGAACACCGTGGTCCGCGTTCGCAGCGGCCGCAGCGCCGAGGACGAGATCACCGGCGTCGCCGGCTCGACCCGCCTCGAGGCCAAGAAGCAGCGCCGTCGGGAGGGCCGCGAGGCCGGACGCCGTCGCGCGCCGATCGTGTCCGAGGCCGAGTTCCTCGCTCGCCGCGAGTCGGTCAAGCGCGAGATGGTCGTGCGCCAGCGCGACGACTACACCCAGATCGCGGTGATCGAGGACAACGTCCTCGTGGAGCACTACGTCGCTCGCGAGTCGCAGGTCTCGATCATCGGCAACGTCTACCTCGGCAAGGTCCAGAACGTCCTGCCCAGCATGGAGGCCGCCTTCGTCGACATCGGCGCGGGCCGCAACGCCGTCCTGTACGCCGGTGAGGTCGACTGGACGACGCTCGGCAACGGCAAGCAGCGCAAGATCGAGGACGCCCTCACGCCGGGCCAGACGATCCTGGTCCAGGTCTCGAAGGACCCCATCGGGCAGAAGGGTGCTCGCCTGACGAGCCAGATCAGCCTGCCGGGACGCTTCCTGGTGCTCGTGCCGGGTGGGCAGACCAGCGGCATCTCCCGCAAGCTCCCCGACAACGAGCGGGCCCGGCTCAAGACCCTCCTGAAGGAGGTCCTGCCGGACAACACCGGCGTCATCGTCCGGACCGCCGCCGAGGGCGCGACCGAGGAGCAGCTGACCCGTGACGTCACCGCGTTGACGGCCCGCTGGGAGGTCATCGAGGGCAAGGTCAAGGCCGGCAAGGCGCCTGAGCTGCTCTACTCCGAGCCCGACCTGATGATCAAGGTCGTCCGCGACCTGTTCAACGAGGACTTCCACGGTCTCGTCGTCGAGGGCGACGACTCCTGGGACATGATCAAGGGCTACATCGACCACGTGGCCCCGGATCTGTCCGAGCGGGTCAAGCGCTGGGACGACAAGGAGCAGGACGCCTTCACGGCCTACCGCCTCGACGAGCAGATCCACAAGGCGCTGGACCGCAAGGTCTTCCTGCCGTCGGGTGGCTCGCTCGTGATCGACCGCACCGAGGCCATGACGGTCGTTGACGTCAACACCGGCAAGTACACCGGATCGGGTGGCAACCTCGAGGAGACGGTCACCAAGAACAACCTCGAGGCCGCCGAGGAGGTCGTCCGCCAGCTCCGGCTGCGCGACATCGGCGGCATCATCGTCGTCGACTTCATCGACATGGTCCTGGAGAGCAACCGTGAGCTGGTGCTCCGACGCCTCGTCGAGTGCCTCGGTCGTGACCGCACACGCCACCAGGTCGCCGAGGTGACCTCGCTGGGCCTGGTCCAGATGACCCGCAAGCGGATCGGCACGGGCCTGCTCGAGTCATTCAGCGTCGAGTGCGACCACTGCCACGGCCGTGGCGTCGTGATTCAGGACACGCCCGTGGATCCCAAGAAGGACGAGCAGCGGCGGGGCAGCCGAGGCGGGCGCGGCAACAACGGGGCCGGCCGCAACACCGGTGGTGGCAACGACAGTGGCGGGGGCAATCGGGGCGCCGGTGGTGGCAACCAGGGCAACGCCGGGAGCAACGGCCCCCGCGGTCCCAAGCCCGAGGAGCCCCGTCCGGCCGAGCCGAAGCCTGCCGAGTCGCAGCCCGTTCAGGCGCAGATCACGAACGACACGGCCTCCCAGCAGGCCGTCCTCGAGACCTCGGCATCGACCGCTCCCGCGGTCGTGTCGCCGACGGTCGACAAGCCCTCGACGGACGCGCAGGCGCCCGTCGAGCAGGCACCCAAGACCCGCCGGGGCTCGCGCAAGCGTGGCTCCGCTTCCAAGCCAGCCGGTCCGCCGGCGTCCGTCGAGGCACCCTCCGCAGCCGCGGACCGCACCCCGTCGGAGACCCCCGTTTTGACCAGCGAGGGTCAGGCTCCGTAAACTAGTTCCTCGGTGCGCTCTGCGCGCCGTTCTCGCGCGTCCCACTCCTGTGTGGGCCGTGCCCCAGAGCTGAAATG
>JAOPXL010000091.1 GCA_025965175.1 Aeromicrobium sp. | reverse complement strand
CCGATGCCGGCGAGGGTCTTGCCGAGCGGCGTCTCCTGCGGGAGCTCGCCGAACTTCTTCAGGTGCACCTTGGAGGACTTGTAGGAGCAGTGCTCGCTCCACATGACGCTGTACATCGCCAGCTCGGCGCCCGTGGGGCGGCGACCGAGGATCTCGCGGACGCTCGCGTACTCCTCGGCGCGGAGGCCCAGCTCGGCCCACGGCTGCGCCTGGTCCGGGGTCTCGGTGGCATGGGCAACGGTGTCGAGCTGGCGGGCTTCAGTCACGGGGCGATCCTATCGGTCGCCCCGACACCCTCCGACAGCCCCGTGACTGGCGCAATCCCACCCGCAAGTGGCGCAGAAGTCGACGACACGCCGTCTCACTTTCTTCACCTTGCGCCAGTCGCGGTCTGGTGTGCGCCGGTCGGGGTCAGCGCCAGGCGCCTCGTTCGTGCTGGGGCGGGTAAGGGGCCTCCTTCCGGGCGACCCCCAGCTCGTGGGCGGCCCGCAAGGGCCAGGCGGGTTCGCGGATCGCCGCGCGAGCCAGCATCACGGCGTCGGCAGAGCCGTCCGCCAGGATCTGCTCGGCCTGTCCCGGATCGGCGATGAGACCGACGGCGACGACCGGCAGGCCGCTGGCCGATCGCACCTCGGCGGCGGCGGGCACCTGGTAACCGGGGCCGATCGGGATCTGCTGGTGCGCGACGAGCCCACCCGTCGACACGTCGACCAGGTCGACGCCGTGCTCGGCCAGGACGGCCGCGAGCTTCGCCGTCTCGTGGACGTCCCATCCCCCGGGTGCCCAGTCCGTCGCGGAGAAGCGGACGAACAGCACCTTGTCGGCCGGCCACACCGCACGGATCGCATCGACGACCTCCACGACGAGCCGGGTCCGGCCGTCGAACGACCCGCCGTACCGGTCGGTGCGGACGTTGGACAGCGGCGACAGGAACTCGTGCAACAGGTAGCCGTGGGCGGCGTGGACCTCGACGACGTCGAACCCGGCCCGGTCGGCGCGCTCCGCAGCGGCGGCGAAGGCCGCGGGCAGCGCGGCGACCTCGTCGGTCGTGAGCTCACGGGGAGCGGCGTAGCCCTCGAAGGCAAGCGCGCTCGGACCCACAGTCTCCCAGCCACCCTGATCGGACGGCACGGTCCCGGTGCCGTCGGCGAAGGGCGAATAGGTCGACGCCTTGCGGCCCGCGTGGGCCAGCTGCATCGCCGGGACGGCGCCCTGACCGCGGACGAAGTCGGTGATGCGCCGCCACGGCCCGACGTGGTCGTCGGACCAGATGCCGACGTCCTCCGGGCTGATGCGGCCCTCGGGCACCACGGCCGACGCCTCGGTCATGACCAGGCCGAAACCGCCGGTCGCGTGCTGACCGAGGTTGACCAGGTGCCAGTCGCCGGGCATCCCGTCACGGTCGAACGCGCTGTACTGGCACATCGCGGCCAGCCAGGCTCGGTTGCGGATCGCGATGCCGCGCAGGGTCAGGGGCTCAAAGAGAAGGGGCACCTCCAGCCCAACCGCCGGACGCCCCGAGTCATTCCTCACACGGCGAAGCCGTAGCGGATCAGGAAGTCCCGTTGGGTGTCGCGGCCGCCGTCGGGATCCGGTGCCGGCACCGTCTCCTGCGACGTGATGGTGTCCTCGAGGCGGACGGGCGTGGGCAGCTGCGAGTAGCGCTTCGCCGGGAGCCGTTCCTCGGTGGCCATGCCTCAGTCCACGTCCACGGACAGGATCGTCACTGGCTCCGCGGGACGACGCCGACCGCCGGGGAACCGTCCGGCCAGCGCGCCGAGCGGCTCGACCGCACCGCTGAGGATGCTGACCGCGGCGTTGAGGTTAGGGATCGCGTGGCCGAGCGCCTCGAGCCGCGGCACGATCGCGTCGAATGTCCGGCCCAGGTCGACGAGCTGGTCGAGTGTCCCGCCCGGTGCCAGCAGCTTCTCGATGATCCCCTCGTCGGCGAGGAGCTGCTCCACGAGGCCACCCTCGGCCAGGATCCGGTCGACCGCCCCCTCCTCGGCCAGCAGCCGGTCGAGGGGCCCACCGGGCGCGAGGAGGCGGTAGAGCGGCCCGTCCTCGGCCAGCGCCCGGTCGAGCGGGCCCCCGGCCTCGAGCAGCCGGACGAAGGGCCCGTCCTCGTCAGCCATGCGGTCCAGGAGACCGTCGCGGGCGAGCGCCTTGCCGATCGGCCGGTCCTGCGATGTCAGGTCGGCGAGCGTGTTGGCCAGACCGATCGGGCCCCGCTCATCCGCCAGGATCCGACCGACCTGGTCGAGCAGGCCGCCCTCGGCGAGGAGCTGCGCCAACCGGGTCGCATATCCCCCGTCCCGCAGGATCGGGCCGCTCGGTGACGCCAGCTGCCCCAGGGCCAGGGTGGCCTGCGTGGCCGCGATCGAGACCCGGACGGGCAGGAGGACGACGGCGCGAAGATCCATGCCGCCAGCCTAGGACCTTGCCACTGTCGGTGTCACGATCCGGCAGGCGCGATGAGGGCATCGGCGTCGCCGGTCTAGGGTGGTGCCCCCAGAAGCCGACACGGGGAGGTTGCACTTGTCCGACGCTGCGCCCCCGGTCACGCCCTCTGCCTGGCCCCCACCGTTCTCCCCGACGTACGTCGCTCAGGCGCGGGCCCTGCTCGCGCGGCGGCACGCCGTCGTCTTCGTGGGTCCACCCGACGGCAGCAGCAACCGTCTCGCGGCGGCCGTCGCCGGCGCCCCGGAGGGCCCGTACTGGGCTCGCCACATCTGCCGCTACGGGGAGCAGGACGACAACCTGTTCGTCGTGCGCCAGCTCTTCGACTCGATCCGCCACTCCGGCCCGACGTCGACGGGGGCCGCCGTGCAGGCGATTCGCGACCAGCTCGCCGGAGACGCCCTTCTGCCGCCGACCGTCATCGTGGGCAACGCCGATCTCGCCGACCGCGCCAGCGCCGAGGTCCTGGCCCGCCTCACGGCGGAGAACGCGATCAAGGTGGTGGCAACCGTCCCCCCTGGCACGATCGCCGACGACTGGCCACTGCTCGGCGTCGCGGAGCTGGTCGAGATCCCGCCGCTCGACGTCATGACGGTCACCGAGCTCCTGCGGGTCCGTTATGGCCGCGAGCCGCACCGCCACGTCGCAGAGCTGATCCTGGACCAGACCGGCGGGACGTACGAGATCGTGCGGGAGGTCGCCGACGCCGCCGTCGAGGCCGGCCTCGTGATCCCGCTCGAGGACTCGCTCGTCGTCGCGCCACCCCGGGCCGAGGCCCGCAACGCGTTCGAGGACCGGGTCGCTCCCCTGCGCAGCGTGCTCCCGCCGGACGGCTCTCCCGAGATGGCCGACCTCTTCGACCTGACCGCCCTGATCGGCGAGATCGATCTCGCCGAGGCACGGGCCGTGCTGGACCGCGCCACGATCGACCGGGCCCTCGCGCACGGCGCCCTGCACGCCCGCGGCGACGGTCCCGCGCTGTCCCTGCCGGCTGCGGCCAGGTTCCTGCGCCGCACGATGCCGCAGCAGCGCAGGGTCGAGCTCTTCACGACGTACGCAGCCCGGCTCCCGATCTCGACGGCGCGGCCCGGCGTCGCGGTCGACGTGGCCGACTGGTGGCGGGCCGCGGGCCACCCCCTGCCGCAGGAACTCGCCCGACGGGCAGCCCGCGAGGCCAACCTGGGCGGACGTCATCGACGTGCCCTGGTGTTCACCGGCCAGGATGCAGCACGCGTGGCCCCGATCGAGCGGTTGTACGCGCTGGTCGAGCTGGGGGACTCGAGCGAGGTGCAAGCCCTGCTCTCCGCGGTCGACCCGACGACCGTCAGCGAGGACGACCTCCTGCCCTACGTGTGCTGGCTCAAGGGGCTGGCGCCCGGGGCGGCCCGCACCCGCCTGCTCGACACCGCGCTGCGCCACGAAGACCTCGGGGTCAACCGGCGCCTCGCCGCCGTCAAGACCCTCGCCGACCTCTTCGAACGCGTCTTCCGCGAGGGTGGGAACGGTCTGGAGGGCAGGCTCCGCGCGCTGACCTTCTCGGGACTGCTGTCGCCGTTGAACCGCGCCCTGACCTTCAGCGCCCTGTCGGCCGTCCAGCGGCACGCTGGACGGCCCGAGGTCGCGGTCAGGTCGGCCCGTCACGCCCTCGAGCTCATTGCGGCCGAGAGCCGGCTGCCGAACGCGTTCCACCTGTCCGTCGCCCAGGAGAGCCACATCCTGGCGCTGATCGCCGCGATCGACCTCGACGCTGCCGACCGCGCGCTGCGGGACTACCTCGTCGGGCCCCTGGGCCGGCCGGGCAGCGGCCGGATGGGCGCCGCGCTGCTGAGCATGCTCGAGCTGGCCCGCGGCGACCTGCAGCAGGCCTTCGTCAACGCCCGTCTCGCCCTGGACACGCTGCAGCACCACGACCCGCATGAGCTCCGCGGCTGGATCGAGGCGCTGCTGGCGCAGGTCCTGGTGCGGCAGGGGCTCAATGGCGAAGCCGTGGACATGCTGCGGGTGAGCGACAGCCACTCCTCGCGGGTCCTGCAGAACGACCTCAACCGGCGCATCGCGGTGGCCGGCACGCATGACGAGCTCGGCGACCCGGAGCGGGCCCTGAAGGAGCTCGCCGCTGTCCGCGCGGTCGCTGCGGAGCACGACCTGCGCCAGATCGAGATAGACGCCGCGGTGCTCACGGTCCGGATCGGTGGTCCCGTCCACCTGCCGGCCCTGCTCGAGATCGTCGACGAGCTCGAGGAGACATCGGGCTCCCCCGCCGTCTGGCGGGACTTCGCCCGAGCCGCCCACGCGTACGACATCCCGGCCCTCGTCGCGCAATGTCGTGCACTGGAGGGCGGCGCACCCCGGCACGCCGCCGAGATCGCGCAGTACGTCCTCGACGTCGCTCGCCGACGCAACGACCTCGACGCTGAGACCCGCAGCCACCTGCAGCAGCTGGCCGGGATCGAGGCGCCGCTCGTCGTCGCGCCTCCGGCTCGTGACGTGCTGCGATCGCAGCGACTAAGGTGATGGCGAGGACGTCTTGAGGAGGCCCGCGCCCATGCTCGAGACCGACGAGACGCCCGGCTCCGGCTGGCCACCTCCCTTCGAGCAGGCCCTCGTCGACGAGGGTCGCGCCCTCGTCCGCAGCCACGGTGGGATCGTCGTCGTCGGGCCCCCCGGCTCCGGCCGCCTCGCCCTGGCCCGCCGCATCGCCGACCCGTGGCCCGTCCGCATCCACCGCGGCACGATGGCATCGGTCGCGACGCCCTACTACGCGCTTCGCCGACTGGCCCCGCACATCGAGATCCAAGACGGCTACACTCCAGCCGACCTGGCCCTCGAGCTCGACCGGCGTCGACCGCTGGACCTGCCGGCCGTCACAGTCGTCCTGATCGCGATGGACCTGTGCGACCGAGCCTCGCTGGCCACGCTGATCGAGCGGGCGTCGGCCGGCGCGATCGGACTGATCGGCACGATCAGCCCCGAGGCCCTCCAGCACCACCCCCTGCTCGCCACCGCACCGACGGTCCGGCTGAGCACGTTCGACGGCGGTGGCATCGCCCGGCTGCTGCGTCAGCGGTTCGGCTGCGAGCCCGATCCGGTGGCCGTCGAGTTCGTCCGGAGCCGGTCCGAGGGCGTGTACGACGCCGTCGTCGATGTCGCGGAGCGGGCGGTCGAGCTCGGCCTGCTGGCCCGGGTGGAGGACACCCTGACCCTGATGCCCGATCCGGGCGACACCAGCGAGCTGCCCCCGGTCAGCCTCTCCCCCGGCAGCTTCCACCTGCACGACCTGCTCGACGTCAGCACCGAGATGACCGATCTGCTCCAGATCGTGGCCCTCGTCGAGGAGACCGACGTGCACGAGGTCCTCACGGTGATCCCGGCGGCCACCCTCGACCTGGCGGTCACCCACGGGGTTCTGCGAATCGACGGCGAGACGGTGCGCTTCTGCAGCGCCGCGGAGTCCGCCGCCGTCGACTCCTCGCTGACCCTGGCCCGCCGGCTGGAGCTGCACGACCGGTTCAGCCAGCACTTCCCCCGGACGTTCGAGCGTCCGCGCGCCGCGATGCGCGCAGCGCTGTGCCGCCGCAAGGTGCGCCGGCCGGTCGAGCCGGAGCTCGTCGTCCGCGCCGCGCGCCAGGCCAATCTCGAGGGCCTGTACCACGAGGCCGTCACCATCACCCAGCCCGACGAGCACGGCGTGATCTCCGGGGCGACCGAGCGGGCCTTCGCGCTGGTCGAGCTCGGTCACCACGCCGAGCTCCACACGTTGCTGGAGTCAATCGACCCGGCCCGGCTAACCGAGGAAGAGCTCACCGACTTCATCCTGCTGCGCTGGACGTACCTGGCCGCCCCGGCCGACGACGACGTCCTGGTGGGTGACCCCGTCACGGTGCAGCGGCGTGCCGCGGTCCTGCGGCTCGCGACGCTCTGGTCCACAGCGTTCCAGCGCAGCGGCGACGACCTGGAGCACGAGATCCGGACCCTGATCTTCTCCGGCACGCTGTGCCCGGTGAACACCGCGACGGCCTACCTGGCGCTGTCGACCTGCCAACGCAACGGCGGGCGGTCGCAGCAGGCCGTCGAGTCGGCCCGGCGGGCGCTCGACATGCTGCAGGAGAACCCGCTCGCCGGCGCCTTCGTGCTGGACCCCGCGCACGAGATCCTCGCCACCGCACTGCTGGACACCCTGGACCTCGCCGGCGCCGAGCAGGTCCTGGTGGCGTACTCCTCACGCCCCGCCCCCCACGGACGCGCGGCGCGGATGGGGCATGCCCTGTGGGGGCTGCTGGAGTACCGCCGCGGGCGAATCGGGCTGGCCCTGACGCACGCCCGGCTGTGCCTGGCCTCCCTGCGCGGCAACGATCCCCAGGAGGTCTCGGGCTGGGTGCAGGCGATGGCCGCCGAGCTGCTGGCCCAGCACGGCCTGATGGACGAGGCCGCGTCGCTGCTCGAGCGGTCCGACCTGGCTCCCCGCATCACCCGGCTCCAGCACGATCTCGAGCGGCGGACCGCGGAGGCCCTCGCACTCGACGCGATCGGCCGACTCGACCTGTCCGTGGGGCTCCTGCACGGCGTCGTGCGCGAGGCCCGGGTGGCGGGGCTGCGCAAGGCCGAGATCGACGCCGCCGCCGCGCTGGTCCAGATCGGAGGGCCCGACATGCTGCCGATCCTCAGCCGTGCCGTCGAGACCGGCACCGACCCGGCCGGCGTGCCCGCCGTGTGGGCGCGGTTCGCCCAGCACGTCGAGGCCGAGGACACCGCGGCCCTATTCCACCTCGTCGGCGACCTCAGCGAGCTCGGCGCCGTCGTCCTGGCCGCGGAGATCGCGCGGTTCACGCTGGACTTCGCCGGCACCCACGGCCGCGCACCGAGCGCGGGCGAGCGAGCGATCCTCGAGAAGCTCGCGTTCGGAACGCAGCCGGTCCCGTCGTCCTGACACCGTTCACCGACCCTTGACCGGTCGTCGGCGCCGACCTACGTTCACCAGATGACGGACCCCTTCGCGATCGAGATCGAGGAGCTCGTCGTGGTCCGGGGCAAGAACGTCGTGATCCCCGACCTGTCCGTCAGGGTGCCGCGTGGCTGCGTGACGGGCCTGCTCGGACCCAGCGGGTGCGGCAAGACGACCCTGATCCGCGCGATCGCCGGCATCCAGAGGCTCCGGTCGGGTCGGGTGCACGTGCTCGGGGAACCCGCCGGGACGCCCTCGACCCGCGAGCGGGTGGGCTACATGACCCAGAACAGCTCGGTCTACCCGGACCTGACGGTCCGGCAGAACCTGCACTACTTCGCCACTCTCGCCGGCACCGGCGAGGGCGCGGCCCGCGCGGCCCTGGCCAACGTCGGACTACAGGACAAGGCCGACGCGCTGACCGCCGAGCTGTCCGGCGGCCAACGGACCCGGGTCTCGCTCGCCGCGGCCCTCCTGATCGACCCGGAGCTCCTGCTGCTCGACGAGCCGACCGTGGGCCTGGACCCCGTGCTCCGCCGTGATCTCTGGCAGCTCTTCGGCGCCCTCGCGGCCGACGGCACGACACTGCTCGTCTCGAGCCACGTGATGGAGGAGGCCGGTCGATGCGACCGCGTGCTGCTGATGCGCGAGGGACGCCTGATCGCCGACTGCTCGCCCGACGAGCTGCGCCGTCGGACGGGGCAGACCGATCTCGAGCAGGCCTTCCTGACCCTGGCTGAGGGGTCGGCCGCATGACCAGGACACTGGCCACCGCGCGACGGGTTCTCCAACAGCTCAGCCACGACCGGCGCAGCATCGCCCTGATCGTCGTCCTGCCGTCCCTGTTGATGACCCTGTTCAAGTACGTCTTCGACGGGTCGCCGGCGGTGTTCGGGCGGGTCGGACCACAGATGCTGGGCATCTTCCCCTTCACGATCATGTTCCTCGTGACGTCGGTGACGATGGTGCGGGAGCGCACCTCGGGCACGCTCGAGCGGCTCCTCACGACCCCGCTGCGCCGCGGCGAGCTGATCCTCGGGTACGGCCTCGCGTTCGGGGTCGCCGCGCTCGTCCAGGCACTGGCGTCCAGCGCGACCGCGATCTGGGTCCTCGGTCTGGACGTCAACACGCCGTGGGCGGTCGAACTGTTCGCGGTCGTCGACGCCGTGCTCGGCACGGCGCTGGGGCTGCTGATGTCGGCGTTCGCGGTCACGGAGTTCCAGGCCGTGCAGTTCATGCCGCTGATCGTGATTCCGCAGCTCCTGCTGTGCGGCCTGTTCGCGGCACGCGCCAGCATGCCGACGGTCCTCGAGCGGACCTCGGACGTGCTCCCCCTGAGCTATGCCGCCGACGCCTTCACGACGCTGGGACGGACCAGCGGTTTCGGCAGCCACCTGGCGAAGGACCTGGCCATCCTGGCGGGGTGTTGCGTCGCGGCGCTCGCCGGCGCGTCGCTGACCCTTCGTCGCCGCACGCCCTGAGCCATCCGGAGACGGGCTACAGCGAGCCGGCGGCCGTCCCGACGAGCGCCAGCAGCGCGATGACGATCGAGGTCGGCACGAGCCACAGCGCGGCCATCGTCAGGCTGATCGTCGTCCCGATCTTGGGCGGGGCGAAGTAGCGCGCCCTTCGCAGGTCACCGATCTGGTCGATCCACGAACCGGTCATCCGGGTGCCCTTCCAGACCCCCTGGAGCCGGCCGAGGACCCGCCAGCCACCGCCGCCCGCGATCTGCGCCAACGCGCCGCGGGTCTCCTCGACCTTGCCCGTCAGGTTGATCAGGACACGCAACTCGTCGGCGAGGAGATCCGGGTCCTCCACGGCTTGCAGGATCCGGCGGCGGCGACCGAAGATCACGCCGGAGACCACCGCCATCGCGATCCCGACGACCAGCAGCGCACCCCGCATGCCCCCGTCGGCGGCGGCCGCCAGCAGCAGCGTCGTGAGGATGAACGGGACCGGCGCCGCCAGCACGACCGCTGAGGGGATGCGCAGGAGTCGGACCGCGACGGCGAGCGTACGAGCGGTCCGGAGCGCGACCTCGCCGGTCCGGTCGTCGACCCTCGACGTCAGGTCGCCGACGACGACGTTGGCCTTCGACCCGAGCGACCTGGACTGACGAAACCTCATGCCTACATCGTACGGAGCCGGAGCGACCCCGCCGATCGTCGACCGACCACGCCTCTACCCTTCTGGGGTGGCCATCGTCTTCTCGCTCCTGTCAGCCCTGGCCTACGGGGTCTCGGACTTCCTCGGCGGAATCCTCGCCAAGCGCGCCCCGGCGTGGCAGATCGCGGTCGTGGGCCAGTCCTCGTCGGGTGTCCTGAGCCTGGCCGCGGCGATCGCGATCGGCGGCTCGCCCACGGGTCGCGACCTCGTGTTCGGAGCGCTGGCCGGGCTGGGCGGCGGGTTCGGCGCCGCCTTCCTCTACCGGGGCCTGGCCACGGCCCGGATGAGCGTCGTCGCGCCCCTGTCGGGCGTGGGGACCGCGCTGATCCCGGTCGCGGTCGGCCTGGTCACCGGTGACCGCCCCTCAGCGATCGCGCTCACGGGGGTCGTGTTCGCCTTCCCCGCGATCGCGCTCATCTCGCGGGTGACCGACGACAGCCCCGCACACCGCTCCGGCGTCCTGGACGGCGTCCTCGCCGGGATCGGCTTCGGGCTGCTGTTCACCTTCCTCGGCCAGGTCGGGGACGACGGCGGTCTCTACCCGCTCGCCCTGTCCCAGGGCACCTCGATCCTCAGCGTCGTCGTCACGGCGGTCATCCTGCGGGAGTCATGGGTTCCGCGCCACCGAGGAGCGTGGAAGGCGGCCTGGATGGGTCCGCTCGGGGCCACGGCACAGGGCGCGTTCCTGTACGCCACCCAGCACGGCCTGCTGTCGATCGTGTCGGTCATCTCGTCGCTCTACCCCGCCAGCACGGTCCTGCTGGCCTCGATCCTCCTGCGCGAACGCATCCAGCGCTGGCAGGCCACCGGCCTGGTCCTCGCCGCCTTCGCCGTGTCCCTGGTCGCCCTAGGCTGACCCAGCCCAGATTTGCGCACTTCTGCACGTTCTGGATGGGTTCAAACCGTTCAAAGGTCCGCAAATCTGGGCTGGGGTTACTTCAAGAACTTGCTTGTGGTTCGGTCCTTGAGCGGCTTGCCACCGGTCTGGCAGGTCGGGCAGTACTGCAGCGACGACTGGGCGTACGTCACCTCGAGCACCGTGTCCCCACAGACCGGGCACGCCTCGCCGGTCCGGCCGTGCACCCGCATCCGGGTGCGCTTGTCGTCCTTCAGCTCCTCGGCGGGCTTGCCGCGCGCCTCCTCGACCGCGGCCCGGAGGATGTCCTGCACCGCGTCCTCGAGCCGGACGATCTCGTCCTCGGAGAGGCTCTCGGCGATCGCGAACGGTGACAGCTTCGCGGCGTGCAGGATCTCGTCGCTGTAGGCGTTGCCGACGCCCGCGACGATCTTCTGGTCCCGCAGGAGCCGCTTGACCTGCATGCGACGGCCCAGCAGGGGTCGCAGCTCGAAGCCCACGGCCAGCGGATCAGGACCCAGGGCCGCGATCCCGGCCACCTCGTCGACCGACCGGACGACGTACATCGCGAGGCCCTTGCGCGTCCCCGCCTCCGTGACGTCGAAGCCGACGCTCGGCCCCTCGCCGCGGTCAAGCCGGACCCGCGCGGCGATGTTGCTGGCCCCCAGCTTGAGCTTGGTGTCGGGGAGCTTGTCGGACCACCGCAGCCAACCGGCCTTCGCCAGGTGCACCACGACGTGGATCCCGCTGACGTCGATGTCGATGAACTTGCCGTGCCGGGTCACCCCGGTGACCTCGAGCCCCTGCAGGGCCGAGACGGGTGGGTCGAACGTCTTCAGGACCGAGAACGACGCGAGCTCGACGCCGGCGACGACCGCTCCCGTGATCTGATCGTCGAGAAACTCGACCAGGGCGTTGACCTCCGGAAGCTCGGGCATGCGTTCATCATCTCGCGTTGCCGGCCGAAACGACATGGTCGTGCTTGCCGAGGAATTTCTCCAACGCCGGCCAGCTCGTCCGGCGGGCGGCTCGCCCTGTCAGGACCCCCAGGTGACCGCCCGGCGCCTGCACGAGCTGGGCGTCCGGCGATCCGGTCACGAGGTCGAGCAGGTGCTCGACCGACGCCCGCGGGGCCAGGGTGTCGTTCATCCCGGCCACGACCAGGACCGGGACGTCGATCCTGGCCAGCTCGACGGTCCGCCCGCCGAGCTCCATCGTGCCGCTCGCAAACTCGTTGGTGCGCATCACGACGTGGTAGAGCTGGCCGAACGTCCGGCCCGGATAGGCGTACATGCCCGCCATGAACCGGTCGACCGCCTCGAGCTGCGCGAGGAAGTCGCGGTCGTCGGCGTGCAGTGCCATCGCGAGCGGCTTGGTGAGGTACTTGTCCAGGCTCGAGATCTGGAAGCCCAGCCGGGTCAGTGGCGCCGGGACACCACCCATCGCGCGGTAGGCCGGACCGATCAGGGTGCCGGCGACCCGGTCGACCGGCCGAGCCAGGGCCAGCAGCGGGACCTGACGCAGGTCGAACGGGCTCGCGACCGCCGTGACGGACGCCAGCGGCAGCTCGGGATGCGCCGCTGCGGTGAACATCGTGAAGATGCCACCGAGGCTCCAGCCCGCGACGTGCACTCCCGTCGCGCCCGAGTGCTCGGCGGTGATGTCGACCGCGGCCGGGACGACCGAGTCGACCCAGTGCTCGATGCCGAGGCCGCGATGGGCGAAGCTCAGCGGGCCGTAGTCCGCGAGGTAGACCGTTCGGCCCTGCTCGACGAGGTACTCCACCAGGCTGCAGGTGCGGCGCAGGTCGAAGGCCAGGGCGGGCGCGGCGAGCGGCGGGACCAGCAGGATGGGCCGGCCCCGGACCGTCACACCCGGAGCGGCGCTGTAGCGGTAGAGAGTGAACGAGGGACGCCTCTCGACGATGTCGCGGGGCATGGGACGCAGGTCCGCGATCGGCCGGCGAGCGATCTTGTCACCGAGATTGGTGCGGACGGCCGCGAGCTTCCGCGGAAGGCCCAGCTGAGGGAGTACCACCCGACGAGTGTCCCAGAGGACGACGATCCTGCCCGGCGAACGGCCCGAGCGCAGCGGCCCCAACGGCTCAGTAGCGCGCTTCCTCGCGCCGGTCGTCGAGCCACCGCATCACGGGGGTCGCCGAGACGCCGTGCACGATGACCGACACCGTGATGACGAAGCCCAGGGTCGACCACAGCAGGTCCGCCTCGGCGAACTTGGCCTCCCCCGTCGCGTACGCCAGGTAGTAGATCGAGCCGATGCCGCGGATGCCGAAGAACGCCGTCGCGATCCGCTCGCGCGGACCCAGGTCGCCCGGCCGGATCCGCAGCGCGATCCACGCGGTGACGGGTCGGACGACGAAGATCAGCAGCAGCCCGAGACCGGCACCGGGCCAGGTCAGGTGCTCCAGCAGCCCGCCGGAGATCGCGACACCCAGCAGGAGCAGCACGACCAGGGTCAGCAGTCGCTCGAGGCGTTCGATGACCTGGTGCATCAGTGCGTGGTAGTCCGCGCTGCGCTCCATCGACCGCAATGTCATCGCGCACACGAACACGGCGAGGAAGCCGTAGCCGCGGGTCACCTCGGCGGCACCGTACGACAGCAGGACCGCCGCGATGGCCAGCAGCGGCTCACCGGTCTCGGCCACCCGCATCGACGGACGACTCGAGTGGAACGCCGACCGAGCGAGGAGCCAGCCGGTGCCCAGCCCGACCGCCACCCCGATCACGATCTTGCCGACGAGGTCCCACGCCAGCCACTCCAGGCCCCAGTCCGCGAAGCTGCCCGCGCCGGCCACGAGGATCGCGAGGTAGACGAATGGGAACGCCAGCGCGTCGTTGAGGCCCGCCTCCGATGTCAGGGCGAAGCGCACTTCGTCCCGCTCGTCGATCTCGTCCTCGTCCGCCTCGGTCGTCGGGCCCTCGACCTGCACGTCCGAGGCCAGCACGGGATCGGTCGGAGCGAGGGCCGCACCGAGCAGCAGCGCCGAGGCGGGCCCGAGCCCCACGATCCACCAGCCGAGCCAGGCCGCCGCCGCGATCGACAGCGGCATCGCGATCGCGAGCAGGCGCCACGTCGTTCCCCACCGCCGCCACGACGCCCAGGAACGCAGGCTCAGCGGCCGGTCCAGCGCGAGGCCGACACCCATCAGCGAGATGATGACGGCGAACTCGGTGACGTGCTCGAGGACAGCTCGGTCATCCTTCGGGGTCAGTATCACCGCGTCGGGCAGCGGCAGCAGGCCCATCAGGGCTCCGACCGCGAGCAGCACGACGGGGGCCGAGAGAGCCACGGTGCGCAGCGCGTACGGCAGGACCACCGCGAGGATGAGGGCCAACCCGGTCAGGAGGTAGACGAAGTCGGCGTCGATGAGGCGGCTCACCGGATGGACTTACCCGGATGCGCCGATGGTGAACCCTCAACCCGTAAACGTGAGCCAGAGCAGCGAGAGGTTGAGCGCAATCACGATCGCCGCGACGACGCACGCTGCCCCCGTCGTCGTTCGCCGGTTGACGTGCTCGCCCATCAGGTCGCGGCGCGAGGTCAGCACGACCAGCGGGATCAGCGCGAACGGGATGCCTATCGACAGCACGACCTGGGACACGACCAGGGCGCGGCTGGGCTCGGCGCCGAGGGCCAGGACGACCAGCGCCGGGATGAGCGTGACGCCCCGGCGCACCAGCAGCGGCAGGCGTACGCCCAGCAGCCCGTGCATGACCTCGGCGCCCGCCGCGCTGCCGACCGAGGTCGACGCGAGGCCCGAGCCGAGGAGGGCGACGGCGAACAGCAGCGCAACCCCCGCGCCGAGCTCGGATGTCACGACGGCGTGGACGCCCTCCAGGGTGTCGGTCCCGGGCAGCCCGTCCAGGCTCGTCGCCGCGACGACGAGCAGGGACAGGTTGAGCACGCCGGCCAGGATCAGCGCGAGGACGACGTCGGTCCGCGTCGCCGCGAGGAGCTGGCGCAGCGTGTGCCCCTCGCCGCGCGCGCCGAGGCGGGACACCGTGAGGCTCGAGTGGAGGTAGATGACGTGCGGCATGACGGTTGCGCCGATGATCCCCGACGCGAGCAGGATGCTCTCGGAGCCCTCGAACGTCGGGACCAGGCCGCCAGCCACGGCACCCGGTGCCGGCGGGTCGATGAACAGCCCGGCCATGAACCCGACAGCGATCAGCAGCAGGAAGCCGATGATGACCCGCTCGAGCGCGCTCTGCCCGCGCACGTCACCGATCCGCAGGATCACCATCGCGACGCCGGCGGTGACGATCGCGCCGATCAGCAGCGGCAGGTCGAACAGCAGGTAGAGCGCGATCGCCCCGCCGACGACCTCCGCGAGGTCCGTCGCGATCGCGATCGTCTCGGCCTGCAGCCAAAAGGCGATCCGCGGCCCGCGGCGCAGCCGTTGCCCCATGTGCCCGGCCAACGACGTCCCGGTGACCATCCCGAGCTTCGCGGAGAGGTACTGCACCAGGACCGCCATGACGTTGGCCATCACGACGACCCAGACCAGGGTGTAGCCGAACTTGGCGCCGGCCGTCACGTTGGTCGCGACGTTGCCCGGGTCGACGTACGCGACCGCCGCGACGAAGGCGGGACCGAGCAGCCCGATGCGCGGCACCGCCTCCCTCAACCGCGGAGTCTTCACGAGCATGCATCACAGCATCGCGCATTCGGTGGACGACGAATGGCGCCACCCCTGGGTGCGTGACCCGGGAATGACGCCATGTCAGTCGTACGTGCTGGTGCTGCCTACGAGGAGTAGACGCGGGTCGAGCCGCCGGAGCCGGAGCCGCCGCCGCTGCGACGACGTCCGCCGCCACCGCCCCGGTTGCCGCCGCCCTGCGGCCGTCCGCCGCCGTTGCCGCGGAAGCCACCCTGCGGGCGCCCGCCACCGCTGCCGCCACCCCGGTTGCCGCCACCGGTGCCGCCGGAGCGGGCTCCCTGGCGGACCGACGAGGCGTGCGGGGCCTCGGTACCGGCGCCGGACAGCGCGTCGACCGTCATGGGCGACGGCGCCGTGCGCGAGTCGTGGTGACGGGCCGTGACACCGGCCTTGTTCTGCAGCTGGATGACGTCGCGCAGTGCCTCGGGCGTCGTCATCGTGACGACGGCACCGGACTCCCCGGCGCGAGCCGTGCGGCCTGAGCGGTGCTGGTAGGCCTTGTGCTCGGCGGGAGCGTCGTAGTGCACGACCAGGCCGATGCCGTCGACGTGGATGCCGCGGGCGGCGACGTCGGTCGCGACGATGACACTGGCGCGACCGCTGCTGAACGCCTCGAGGTTGCGCTCGCGGTGACGCTGCGAGAGGTCACCGTGCATGTCGACGGCCTCGATGCCGTTCATCGTGAGCTGCTTCGCGAGGCGCATGGCGCCGCGACGCGTCCGCGTGAAGACGATGCTGCGCGGGTTGGCGCGGAGCAGGTCGAACGCAGCCTTGGACTTGTCGGTCGCGGCGCTGACGAGGACGTGGTGCTCCATCGTGTCGACAGCGCTGTCGGCCGAGTCGACCTCGTGCAGCACGTGCTGCGGCAGGTGGCGCTTGACCAGCTTGTTGACGTCGCCGTCGAGGGTGGCCGACAGCAGGAGGCGCTGGCTGCGCTCCGACGTCTGGCCCAGGATCGCGTCGATAGGCTTGTAGAAGCCGAGGTCGCACAGGTGGTCGGCCTCGTCGAGGACCGTGATCTCGATGTCGGCCAACGTCATGCAGCGACGATCCAGCAAGTCGGTCAGGCGACCCGGCGTCGCGATGACGATGTCGACGCCGTTGCGGAGCGTGTTGATCTGCTTGTTGATCGGCACGCCGCCGTAGACCGTCGTGAGGCGCAGGCCCATCTTCTGGGCGAGCGGCTCCATCGCGGTGCGGACCTGGGTGGCCAGCTCGCGGGTGG
>JAOPXL010000039.1 GCA_025965175.1 Aeromicrobium sp. | reverse complement strand
GGCAGCGCCTGCAGCGCGTCCTTGACGTCGCTGTCGGGGAGGTGCTCCAGCGCCTCCATCTCGGCGGACTTGAGGCCGCTGGACCCGTGGGACTCGGCCCGCGCGATCTGCCAGTCCTCGATCTCGTCCGTGACCTGCTGCGGCTGGCGCTGCTTCTTGCGGTAGGAGTTGATGTAGGTGTTGGTCAGGATGCGGTAGAGCCAAGCCTTGAGGTTGGTGCCGGGCTTGAACTGGTGGAAGGCACTGAACGCCTTCGAGAAGGTCTCCTGGACCAGGTCCTCGGCGTCGTGCGGGTTGCGCGTCATGCGCAGCGCCGCCGAGTAGAGCTGGTCGAGGACCGGCAGGGCGTCGGCCTCGAAGCGGGCCTGCTGCTGCTCCGGGGTCTCGGTCGCCCTCTCGTCAGGGCTGTCAGGGGTCTCAGCGGTCACGGTCATTGCGTCCCAGCCTACTCCCGGCATGGGTGGCCTGCTGAGCGGTGTGATCGACGCGTCACCCGGTCGTACGACTGATGTCAGCATGTGTCCTCCTGGCTGGTGCAACCGTCCGGAGTGGTCGGCTATTCCGCGGGGACCGGGACGATCAGCTCGGGTCCGTTGTTGCGGACGTTGTTGACCGCGGTGGAGACCGGGACCGCGTCGAGGCGGCCCGGGGCGGCCGGGATGAGCAGGCCCAGGAGCTCGTCGGTGGCGCGCGGCGCCGGGTCGAGCCACGCGTCGTACGCATCGGGCTCGAGGAACAGCGGCATGCGTTCGTGGATGTGCCCGAGGTCGTCCTCGGCGGTCGTCGTCAGGATCGTGTAGCTGACGACCCACTCGTCGGCCTCCCGGTCCTTCCAGAACTCGTAGAGACCGGCCATCGCGAGGACCGAGCCGTCCTTGGGGGTGATGTAGAACGGCTGCTTGGCCGGCTTCTTCTCCCCCTCGCGGGCCGCGCCGGCGTACCACTCGTAGTAGCCGTCGGCCGGCACGAGCGCCCGGCGCCGGGCGAACGCCTTCTTGAACGACGGTTTGTCGGCGGCGGTCTCGGAGCGGGCGTTGATCAGGCGGCTGCCGATCGAGGGGTCCTTGGCCCAGCTCGGGATCAGGCCCCACCGGGCCGTCAGCAGCTCGCGCCGCGCGGGGCGGTCGGGCGGGGACTCCTCGTCCCGGCGTCCGATCACGACCGGGGCGAGCTTGGTCGGCGCCATGTTGTAGTCGGCCTCGAGCTCGACGAACGAGCCGGCGAGGTCGATCTCGAAGGAGCGGTTGAGTGTCGCCGCCGTCTGGGTCGTCGCGTAGCGCCCGCACATGCGACCAGCCTGCCACAGGGCACCGACAGCGGAGGCTACTCGCCGAGCGCCGCGAGGACCGGTGCGATGCCGTCGGCCGACCCCGGCAGGTGCTCGACCCACAGCCGGGCCCGGTCCCGCTCCGCGAGCGTGCGGTCGAGCAGCAGGCCCAGCAGCGTGAGCGTCACGTCGTCGGCCCGGGCCCGGGCCACCAGGGCCCCGAACCGGCGCGGGGAGAGCTGGGCGATGGTCTCGTCGCCCGTGAAGACCGTGTGCAGGACCTGGGCCACGTCGAGGGCCCGCACGGCCTGCTCCAGCCCGTGACCGCGCCCGGCGCGGGACAGCTCCACGACGACCAACGCATGCGTGTCGGTGGCGCGGCGTCCGTCGCGGTCGGCGCCGCGATAGATCTCGGCGAGCCTCGACCGGATGTACGGCACCGAGGCCAGCGACGTCAGGGGGTCCTCGCACGCGATGTCGGCCGAGTCGACCAGGATCCGCTCGGCCCAGGCGACCGCGGTCGCCCGGGTCACCGCGGACGGCGGCTCGGCCGGGGCGTAGGCCCGCTCCACGTGGTCCAGGACCTCGTGGAGCGGGACACCCAGCTGCGCTGCACTCGCTCCCACCTCGTGTGCAACGACGTTGACGTCCGACCGACCGCCGCGGACGGCGTCGACAAGGGGCTCCACGTTCAATCCCGAGCTGAACACGGTGCTCCTTCCCCGGTCGGACAGGTATGAGACGGGTGACTGCACGGGACATGACGCGGGTTCGGGGAATTCTTTTCTCGGCCCGGGTCCACCGCTCGTGACCGGAGCGCCCCCGGGTCGTTGGTTCGTCTGGGAATTCGACTGGAGCTCGACCGGAGGGAGGACACGTGCCGGAGATGGTCAGCACACGAGCAGGCTCGAGCGATGCCGAGCTCATCCTCGCGGTCCGCTCGGGCGACACCGAGGCGTACGGCGATCTGTTCGACCGCCACCGCGACGCCGCGCTGCGCATGGCGCGCCAGCTCGTCCGCGGCCCCGATGCCGACGACCTCGTGGCCGAGTCGTTCTACCGCGTCCTGACGGCGTTGCAGGCCGGCAAGGGTCCCGACGAGTCGTTCCGGGCCTACCTGCTGACCTCGATCCGCCGGCTCCACATCGACCGCATCCGGGCCGGGAGCAGGATCACGACGACCGACGACGAGTCCGCGCTCGACCGTGCCGTCGAGTTCGTCGACCCCGCCGAGATGCGGTTCGAGCAGGGTGCGGCCGCGGCGGCGTTCGCCTCCCTGCCGGAGCGGTGGCAGCTCGTCCTGTGGCACCTCGACGTCGAGGGGCAGAAGCCGGCCCAGATCGCGCCGCTGCTCGGCATGAGCGCCAACAGCGTCTCGGCGCTCGCCTACCGGGCGCGTGAGGGGCTCCGCCAGGCGTATCTCCAGGGACACCTCGCCCCCTCGCTGCACGCGAGCTGCCGGACGACGACCGGGCTGCTCGGGGCGTACGTCCGCAAGGGCCTGTCCGCGCGCGACCGCGGCCGCGTCGACGCGCACCTTGACGGCTGCAGCCGGTGCACGGGCCTCCTCCTCGAGCTCACGGAGGTCAACTCCGACCTGTCGGGCGTCCTCGGGCCCGCGCTGCTGGGTCCGGCGTTCGGCGGGTACGTCGCCGCGATGGCGACCGCCGGGGTCGTGTCCGCCGGTGCGGCGACCGGCGCCGCGCTGGGCGTCAAGCTCATCGCCGGCCAGGCCGCCAAGCTCGTGCTCGAGCCGGTCAAGATCCTGGGCTCGGCCGTCGCCGGTGCCGGGACGCAGGGGGTCGTCGCCGCGGCGGTCGTCACCGGTGTCGCCACCGCGGGGACCGTCGCCGTCACGACGGACTTCGGGACGACCGCCCGGGACGAGCCCTCCATGTCGGCGCCGCGCGTGCCGATGACGACGCCGACACCGGGTCCCGCGACCTCCGCCGAGCCCAGCATCTCCACGCCGACGCCCGACACGACCCAGCCGACCCCGACAGTGGAGCCCGAGGCGGTGCCCACCGTCGCGCCGGAACCCACCCAGCCGACCGAGCCGTCGGCGCCGGTCGAGGCCGACCCCGAGCCGAGCCCGACGCCCGAGCCCGAGCCCGAGCCGATCGTCCCGACCGACTACGGCGTCGGGGCCGTGACGATCACGAACGACGACACGCTGCTCCAGCGCCGGTTCTCGATCCCGGTCACCGCGACCAACCCGGGCCGCGCTGCCGATCAGGTCGTGACGGTGACGATGGCCTTCTCCCGCACGGTCACGTTCCGAGGAGTCGTCAGCCCCGGGTGGGACTGTGGCAGCGCGGTCCGCAACCAGCGCCTCGCGACCCTGACCTGCAGCACGACCCTGGCCGCGGGGCAGGGCACGACATTCGTCACGAAGGCCCGGGCCCTCCTGCCACCGGCAGGCTCCATCAGGGTGACCGCCGCGGACGATCCGGCGCCGGGCAACAACACGGCGTCGTTCCGGGCGAGGCCCTACCTGCTGGTGCTGTGAGGCCCGTGCGACTTGCCCCGCGCGAGGTGTCGGGTATGAATGAGGCATGACCCTTCTGCGTACGGTGGCCCGCCCGTTGCTCGCCTCGATGTTCGTCGTCGGAGGTGCCCAGGCGCTCAAGTCGCCCGGTCCCCGCGCGGCGAAGGCCCAGCCCGCCGCCGACCTGCTCAAGAAGCTGGCGCCGAGCTCACCGCTCGACGGCGCCCAGCTGGCCCGGCTCAACGGCGCCGTCCAGCTCGCGGCCGGGCTCGCGCTGGCCACGGGCCACGTGCCCCGCATCGCGGCCTTCACGCTCGCCGCGACGGTCCCCCCGACGACGTTCGCCGGGCACCCCTACTGGAACGAGACGGATCCGGCCGCCCGCGCCAACCAGCGGATCCACTTCCTCAAGAACCTGTCGATGACCGGCGGCCTCCTGATGGCGACGCTCGACCCCGACCCGCACAAGAAGTTCATCGCGCGCCGCGCCAAGGACAAGGTCACCGACGCCGCCTCGTCGGTGGCCGACCAGATCGACCACCTCCGGGGCTGACGCAGCACGCTAGGCGTGCGGGGCCGATAGGCTGCAGGCAATGACTGCTCCGCTGCCCTGGCTCGCTCCCCACCGTGACACGCCGTTCGTCGGCGAGGTGCTGGTCCCCGGATCGAAGTCGCTGACCAACCGCGTCCTGATCCTGGCCGCCCTGGGCGACGGCCCGTCCGTGATCACCCGTCCGCTGGCGTCCCGCGACACCAACCTCATGGCGGCGGCGCTGACGGCGCTGGGCGCCACGATCCAGCGCGACGGCATGACCTGGACCGTGACCCCGCCGAAGTCGGTCGGCACCGAGCCGGCGACGGTCGACTGCGGCCTGGCCGGCACCGTGATGCGGTTCGTGCCGCTCCTGGCCGGGTTCGGCAGGGCACCCGTGACGTTCGACGGGGATGAGCACGCGCGCGTACGCCCCATGGGCACGACGATCGCGACCCTGCGCTCGCTCGGTGTCGAGGTCGACGACGGCGGGCGGAGCTCGCTGCCGTTCACCGTGCAGGGCACGGGACGCATCTCCGGCGGGAGGGTCGACGTCGACGCCTCCGCCTCCAGCCAGTTCGTCTCCGCGCTGCTGCTGGTCGCGCCCCGGTTCGACCTGGGCCTGGACCTGCGCCACGTCGGCGGCCCGCTCCCCTCGATGCCGCACATCGACATGACGGTCGCCGAGCTCCGCCGCCGCGGCGTGCGGGTCGACACCAACCACCCCGACCGCTGGGTCGTGCACCCCGGACCGGTCGACGCGCTGGACTTCGAGATCGAGCCCGACCTCTCCAACGCCGGCGTGTTCATCGGCGGAGCGCTGGTGACGGGCGGCAGCGTGCGGATCCGCAGCTGGCCGGCCCACACCGACCAGGCCGGCGACGCGTGGCGGACGATCGTCCCGGCGTTCGGCGGCACGGTCCGGGAGGACGCCGGCGACCTCGTCTTCTCCGCAGGCACGACGCTGCGGGGCGTCGACCTGGACCTGCACGACGTCGGCGAGCTGACGCCGGTCGTCGCCGCGATGGCGGCCCTGGCGGACTCCCCCTCGCGCCTGACGGGGGTCGCGCACCTGCGCGGTCACGAGACCGACCGGCTCGCGGCGCTGGTGGCCGAGATCAACCGGCTCGGCGGCGACGCCGAAGAGCTCACCGACGGGATCGCCGTCCGGCCGCGCCCCCTGCACGGCGAGACGTTCCGGACGTACGACGACCACCGGATGGCCCACGCGGCGGTCGTCCTGGGCCTGCGGGTCCCGGACCTGCTCGTCGAGAACGTCGTGACGACGATCAAGACGTACCCCAACTTCGCCCCCGTCTGGGAGCGCCTCATGACCACGACGAAGGCCTGACGGCGTGAGCAGGCACGACGACGAGCACGCGCAGTTCGAGCGCCCGCGCCGGCACACCAAGCCGCGCACCAAGGTGCGGCCCAACTACGACGACGCCGCCGTCGCGCGCGTCGTGACGATCGACCGCGGCCGCTACACCGTGACGCTGCAGGAGGCCGCGCGGACCATCACCGCGATGAAGTCCCGCAACCTCGGCCGCAAGGGGGTCGTGGTCGGCGACGAGGTCAAGGTCGTCGGTGACGTGTCGGGTGACGAGGGGTCCCTGGCCCGGATCGTCGAGGTCCACCCTCGCCGCACCGTGCTGCGCCGCACAGCGGACGACGACGACCCCGTCGAACGCATCATCGTCGCCAACGCCGACCAGCTCGTCATCGTCGCGGCCCTCGCCGACCCGACCCCGCGGGCCGGGCTGATCGACCGCTGCCTCGTCGCGGCGTTCGACGCCGGCATGGAGCCGCTCGTGTGCCTGACGAAGTCCGATCTCGGCTCCCCCGCCGAGCTCATCGCGATGTTCGAGCCCCTCGGCGTGCGCGTCGTCGTGACCCGCCAGGGCGGCGACCTCGACGGCGTCCGCGACGCGCTGCGGGACCGGGTCAGCGTGCTGGTCGGGCACAGCGGCGTCGGCAAGTCGACCCTGGTCAACGCCGTCGTGCCGGACGCGCACCGCTCGGTCAGCTACGTCAACGCCGTCACGGGCCGCGGCCGGCACACCTCGACCTCCGCGATCAGCCTCGAGCTGCCGTTCGGCGGCTGGATCATCGACACGCCGGGCATCCGGTCGTTCGGGCTGGCCCACGTCGAGGTCGACGACCTGATCAAGGCGTTCCCCGACCTCCGCGACACGACCCGCGACTGCCCGCGCGGCTGCCTGCACTCGGCCACCGAGCCCGAGTGCGCGCTCGACATCGCGGTGGCCGACGGGACCCTGGCACCCGAGCGGGTCGAGTCGTTCCGACGGATCCTCGCGAGCCGTGACCAGAAGGACGAGTACTGATCGGGTGAGCCCCGGGCGGTTTTCGGACCGCCACGCCGTACCCTGAGGGCCATGGCTCACTCGTACAACGACGACCTGCGCCTCGCCCACGTGCTCGCGGACAACGCCGACAACCTTTCGATGGATCGCTTCGGGTCCATCGACCTCCAGGTCGACACGAAGCCCGACATGACGTACGTGACCGAGTCCGACCAGGCCGTCGAGGCCGCGATCCGGCGCACCCTCAAGTCCGCTCGCACCCGGGACATCGTTCTCGGTGAGGAGCAGGGCGAGGACGAGGGCGCTGCGGGCGGGCCCGGCGGACGCCGCTGGATCATCGACCCGATCGACGGCACGTCCAACTTCGTGCGCGGCGTCCCGGTCTGGGCCACCCTGATCGCGCTGGAGGAGGACGGTGAGATCGTGGCCGGCTGCGTCTCCGCGCCGGCCCTTGGCCGCCGCTGGTGGGCCAGCAAGGGCACCGGCGCCTACACCGGCAAGTCGCTCATGTCGTCGCGGCAGATCCACGTGTCCCAGGTCTCCGACCTCGGCAGCTCGTCGCTGTCGTACGCCTCGCTGGGCGGCTGGGACGTCATCGGCAAGGGCGAGGCGTTCGCGGCGCTCATGAGACGCTGCTGGCGCACCCGCGCGTACGGCGACTTCTGGTCGTACATGCTGCTCGCCGAGGGCGCGGTCGACATCGCCGCCGAGCCCGAGCTCAAGGTGTGGGACATGGCCGCGCTCGACATCGTGGTCCGCGAGGCGGGCGGCCGGTTCACAAGCCTGGCCGGCCTGCCGGGTCCCTGGGGTGACAACGCGCTGGCGACCAACACCCGCCTGCACGACGCCGCGATGGCGTACGTCGGGCACTTCCCGGACCAAGGTCCTCCGGACCCGTCGTGGGGCGACGACCCGGAGGACGAGGACGCGAAGTCGGACAACGTCCGCACGTTCGAGTTCTCCCGCGAGCCCGCCGACGAGGCTCCGTAGCCGATCGCTCGCACGCAGGTGTGACGCGCGTTACAGTGCGAGGACACGACGAAGGAGTCCCGCATGCGCGTCAGTGACGTCCTGGCATCCAAGGGAAGCGATGCCGTCTACACCATCTCCCCGGACGCGACGGTCCGCGAGCTGATGGACACCCTCGCCGACCTCAACGTCGGTGCGCTGGTGGTGAGCGGCGACGGGTCGTCGATGCTCGGGATCGTGTCCGAGCGCGACATCGTGCGCAAGCTCCGGGATGTGGAGAACCTCCGGGAGATACCGGTCTCGGACATCATGACGACCGACGTGCAGGTGTGCAGCCCCGCCGACTCCTTCGGCGGGCTGATGGCCATCATGACCGAGCACCGGATCCGCCACGTGCCGGTCCTGCAGGACGGCCAGCTCGTCGGCGTCCTGAGCATCGGCGACGCCGTCAAGCACCGGATGGAGCAGCTCGAGTTCGAGCGCGACCAACTGACCCACTACGTCGCCGGCGGCTGATCCGACTGGCGCAATCCGTGCCGCGAGTGGCGCAGATGTGGACGACACGACGTCTCATTTTCTTCAGATTGCGCCAGTCGCGGATCTGATTGCGCCAGTCGCGGTCTACGGGAGGTTGCGGAGGGCGGCCTGGGCGGCGTGGAAGCCGGCCATCCCGTGGACCCCGCCACCCGGGGCGCTGGACGCCGAGCACAGGTAGAGGCCCGGCAGTCCCAGGTGGTGCGGGTGCGCGCTGATCCGCGGGCGGACCGCTGTCTGCCACGGGGTGATGGCTCCCCCGCCGATGTCACCGCCGACATAGTTGGCGTTGTACGCCTGGAAGTCCGCGGGCGTGCACGTCGCGGTGGCGACGATGCGATCCCGGAACCCGGGCGCGAAGCGCTCGACCTGGCCGATGATCGCCTCGGTCGCGTCACCGGTCCAGCCGTGCGGCACGTGCGCGTAGGCCCACACGGGGTGGACGTCACCGACCGAGCGTGACGGGTCCGCGAGGTACTGCTGGCACAGCAGGACGAACGGCCGCTCGGGCATCTGCCCACGGCTCGCAGCCCGGTCCGCGGCGTGGATCTGCTCGAGCGTGCCGCCGACGTGGACCGTCCCGGCCTTGCGCGCCCACTCGTTGAGCCACGGCACCCCGCCCTCGACCGCGAAGTCGAGCTTGAACGCCGCGGGGCCATGCTTCCACCGGCGCAGGGGACGCGCGACCCGGGCCGGCAGCCGATCGCCGACCATCGCAAGGACCTGGTCGGGCGAGGTGTCGAACATGACGATGTCAGCGTCCGGCAGCGCCGTCACCCGGGTGCGGGTCTCGATCCGACCGCCGGCCTGCTCCAGGACGCTAGCGAGCGCCCGGCTGATCGACGCGGACCCGCCGACCGCGACGGGCCACCCGTAGGAGTGGGCGAGCATGCCGAACATCATCCCGAGCGCGGCGGTCGTCGGCCGGGTGAGCGGCTGGGCGGCGTGCGCGGCCATCCCGGCGAACAGCGCCCGGGCCTCCTCGGTCTGCCAGCGGCGGGCCAGCATCGTGGTCGGCAGCATGCCTTGGGCCAGGAACGGGACGAGGTCCCGCACGTGGTGCGGGACGTGGAGGATCGGCTGGAGGATCTCGGTCGCGATGTCGTCGGCGTGCGCCGCGACCGGCGCGAACAGCCGCCGCCAGGACTCGCCGTCGACGCCAAGCATCGCGGCGGTGCGGTCGAGGTCGCCGAACACGATCCCGGCCCGCCCGTCCGCCAGGGGGTTGGCGACCTCGACCTCGGCGCGGGACCAGGTCAGGCCGTGCGACGCGAGGTCCAGCGAGTTGAAGAACGGCGAGGCGGCGCCTGTCGGGTGGGCGGCCGAGCAGACGTCGTGGATCAGCCCCGGCATCGTGAGCTCGGCGGAGCGGGTGCCGCCGCCGATCTCGTCCTGGGCCTCCAGGACCGTGACGTCGATCCCGGCCTGGGCCAGGACGATGCCGGCGGACAGCCCGTTGGGGCCCGATCCGATCACGACGGCAGTGGTCATGGTCGTGAGCCTATCGAGCCGCTGTCGGGCCCACCGGATCAGAGCGTTGCGCACGCACATCTCCCGACCGATCTTGCGCTCGATGCAATAGCGATATATCGTTAAGCCATCGACAATATGTCGGTCATTTACTCAGGAGAAAGTGGGACACCCCATGCGCAACACCAACTACTCAGAACGCCGTCCGGCCGACCGCCGGCGCGGCAGGCACAACCCGGACCGCGGGTTCGGAGACGACTTCGGTCGCGACTTCCCCTTCGGCGGTGGATTCGCCGGCCCCGGATTCGGCGGCCCCGGATTCGGCGGCCCCGCCCGTCCCCGCGGGCGTCGTCGAGGCGGCCGGGGCGGCGACGTCCGCGCCGCGACGCTGCTCCTCCTCGCGGAGGGACCCAAGCACGGCTACCAGCTGATCCAGGAGATCGGCGAGAAGAGCCAGGGCGCCTGGAATCCCAGCCCCGGCTCGATCTACCCCGTGCTCCAGCAGCTCGAGGACGAGGGCCTGCTCACGTTCGAGCGCGTCGACGGTCGCAAGACCGCGACACTGACCGCGGACGGCACGACGTACGTCGAGGACAACCGCGAACGGCTCGGCACCCCGTGGCAGGCCGTCCACAGCGACCAGCACCAGGAGATGCACGACTTCGCGCGCGGCCTCAAGGGCTTCATCAACGCGTGGAAGCAGGTCGCCCAGGCCGGCACGCCCGAGCAGCGCGAGAAGGCCAACGCCGTGGTCGAGGACGCCAGGAAGGCGATGTACCGCATACTGGCGGACGATGAGTCATGACGGGCGCGTGTCACTGAGCGAGAGCGAGCTGAGCTGGCGATTCTCGCGCTCCTCGGGCGCCGGTGGCCAGCACGTCAACACGACCGACACCCGCGTCGAGCTGATCTGGTCCCTGACCGACAGCACCGCCCTCTCCCCCGTCCAGAAGGAGCTCGCCGCAAGGCGGTTGGGCAACCGGCTGGTCGACGGGACGATCACGGTGGTGTCGTCGCAGTACCGCTCGCAGCACCGCAACCGCGAGGCGGCCCGCGTCCGGCTCGAGACCATGATCTCCGACGCGATCGTCCCGCCCCGGACACGTCACAAGACCAAGCCGACCCGCGGCTCCAAGGAGCGCCGGCTCAGCGCCAAGAAGCGTCGCGGCGAGATCAAGCAGGGCCGCAGCGGCGGCTGGGAATAGCCGCAACCTGACAACGGTTGTCATCTAAGCGCATACTCCTGCGCCCAGGAAGGACAATCATGAAGGTCCGCAGCTCACTCGCCTCGCTCAAGAACCAGCCCGGCTCCCAGGTCGTACGTCGCCGGGGCCGCACGTTCGTCATCAACCGCGACAACCCCCGCCTCAAGGCCCGTCAGGGCTAGAGCGCGATCCGCCAGGTCTGGAACTCCGCGACGATCCGCATCCCAGGCGCTGGTAGAGGCCCAGCGCACCGGTGAGCCCCTAGGTCGAGAGCTCACCAGTCGCGCAGCCTCGTTGCCGGCCGGCCTCGAACGCCTCGGCGAGCAGCTCCTGCGCGATGCCCTGACCGCGCCGGTCCGACCGGACCGCGAGCTGCGGGATCCACGTCGTGCCGGCACTGTCGTGGGCCGCTGCGACGCCGATGATCTCGCCGCCGGCGCGGGCGACCCGGAAGTGGGCCGGATCGATGCCGTCCCGGTCGACGATCATGGCCCGCCAGTCCTCGTACGCCCGACGCACCCGACCCTCCCACTCGGCGAAGGCGTCCTCGATGACGGCGTGGACGGCGCGCCAGATCGGTGCTCGTGGCCGACCACTGACCCACGACGTCGGCCTCGTCGATGAACGACTCCCCCACGAAGTGCTGCTCCGCTCGCGGCCAGCAACGCCGTCGCTGCCCCCGCGTCGGACATTTCGAGCGGCCGGGAGGTCAGGGGCGCCGGGAGATCGAGGTCCATGACGGCCATTCGACCAAGACCGGGCCGGGTCCAGTGCCCGATTGACGGTGCAACGGTCGGGTACTCCTGCGGTTCATCCCCTCCAGGAGGCACCATGACCGTCGCCCCGCCCGAGTCACCCGCCGAGGACGTCCCGAGCGACCCGCCGTCGCCCGACCTGCCGGACCCCGCGTTCCCCGAGGTCCTCCCAGAGGCAGAGCCGGGCACCGAGCCCGATCGAGAGCCGGCAACCCAGCCCGACGAGACGTAACCCGTCTTCGTAGCGTCATACGAATCGGCCCAGGAACATCGATCCGTATGACGTTGCGGGGGGTGCTCGGTAGTCTGGGGGCCTCGGCACACTCCCCCCGGCCGGGACACTCCCTCATCAGAACCGCCAGGAGCCCTCCCATGCGGACATCCAAGACTGCCCGCGTCGTCGCGGCGGCCGTGATCACGACGATCGCGTCGGCCACCGTCATCACCTTCATCCGCGGCGACGACGCGCTTTCCAGCACGCTCGCCGCGGCGCCCGGTGTCGGCGGCCCCTCGTCGACCGTCCGCGACGGCTCGACCCCGTCGGGCACCGCGGACGAGCCGTCCGACGAACCGACCCCGAGAGCCACATCACCCTCGGACGGCTCCTCCGACGACCGAAGGACGACGCGGGCCAAGACCGGCGTGCGCGGCTCCGGCACGACGGGCAGCACGGCCCCCGTCTCGGGCCCGACACCCAGCCCGACCACCGCCCCGGCCCCGCAGCCCGATCCATCCCCCGCACCTGAGCCCGCTCCGGCACCAGCACCGACGCCGACCAAGCCCAAGGGACTGCTGCAGACGCTGCTCGGCGGCTAGCTGCCTCGCCCTGCCCGGGCAGCGGCCAGATTCACCCGGTGGCCGGTGACGTAGCCAAGCGTCACGCTGCCATGACGTCGCTCGGTCACCCTGGACACGCCGGTGTGCCGCCGGACCTGGTCGGTCAGGCGGCTTCGCGGTAGCCGGTTCGTCGTCGGCGGCGCAGGGGGTGGTTGGCCCTGTTGGTGAAGGTGAATCCGTCGACGGCGTTGCCGCTGATGTGCAGGCCACCCTTGTGCAGCAGGTGGTGGCAGCGGACGCAGAGTCCGATCAGCTGGTCGAGGTCGGTGCGTCCACCGAGCGACCACCAGATGACGTGGTGGATCTCCAGGTGGGTGTGGTTGCGGCCGGGGGTAGCGCAGGCTCGCTGGTCTGCTTGACCCGCTCGGCCGCAGCCGTCAGGGTGTCGGCGTTGACGAACACCGACATGTGCGGTTTGACGCCCTTGTCGGCCGGCAGACCGCCGGCCAGGATCGCCGACAGCAGGTCGTCCAAGCCTTGGACCCGGCGCTGGGCACCGGTGCGGGTGTCGTCCTTGTCCCGCGGGGCCGAGACGGACTCGATGACCTTCTTCAGCTTGGCCCCGGTGACAGTGTTCAAGAACCCGGTCACATAGACGAACACCCGCACATGCGCCGCACTGATCTGACCGGACAACGCAGCCGCCGGCGACCAGCGGCAGGTCCCGCAACGCGTTGACGTTCTTGACCAACGCGGTCGCCTGCCCGGCGTTCAACCGCAGCTGGTTACGCACCCACGTGCTTCAACGTCGACGCGCCATCAATCTCGTAGTCCTTGCAGGCCTGCAGCCCGGCCAGACAGATCGCCTTGGCCGCATCCATCGCGTCCTGCGCCTCCTGCAGAGCGTGGAGCTTGTCCCGCACATCACCGACCTCGAGGCGCCGCATCGCGGCGAGCACGGTGCCGATCGTGGGCTGCGGATTCATACCACCACCAGTGGTCGAACAGGCGTTCGGTGACAAGAGCAATTCCCTGGAATGGCAATAAGTAATTGCTCATCCGAGCATGTCCGAATCTGCAACAATGCCGGGGCGACCCGCGATCAACCGGGAGGGCAGCCACCGACAAGCTCGTCCCAGATCCCCTGCGTCTGCCGCCCCACGCCCGGGGCGTGGACCTGCTGGAAGTTGCGCCCACCCCGCGCGAACGTCGCCTCCACGCCGGCCGGGACCCGCACCGAGGGGCGCCACTCGCACGACCGGACGTGGACCAGGTCGTACGCCGCACCGTCCGGGTCGGTCCGCAGCGGACCCGTGATGCGGCCCAGGTGTGCTAGACCGTCGACGTCAACGGTCCACACGAACGATCCCTCCGGCACGGCTGCGAAGCGCTCGAGCCGGCGGGCCAGCCGGTCCTGCTCGTCCTTCCGGCCCCAGGACCCGACGCCGACCACCCCGAGTGACAGGGCCCGCTCGACGGTCGCGCCCGCGTCGATGTCGTCGCTGCGCGAGCGCATCGGCGCGCGGTGGACCAAGGGGTCCTCCATCAGGCGCCGGGCTCGTCCCTGCGGGCGAGCGGCTTGGTGGCGGGTCCCTCGAGGACCGTCCCGTCCGGGTCGAACCGTGACCCGTGCAGCGGGCAGTCCCAGCTGCGCTCGGCGTCGTTCCAGGTCAAAGGGCCACCGAGATGGGTGCACAGGGCGACGACGCTGCACGTCGTGCCGTCGACCGTCGAGACGCCCGTGGGCACGACGCCGCGACGTCCGACCACGCCCTTGCCCTCGGCCGGCGGCGTAGTCGGTGCGGCGTGGACCGCGGCAGCCACCCCCGCGCCGATCGCAGCGATGCCGACCTCCGCGTTGATGGCCGCGGCGCGGGCCAGCCCGATCGGCCGGCTCATCCGGTGCCGCTGCGCGCGCTGCCACGACGGCAACCCGCCTAGGATCTCCTCGGAGATGCTGCGCGCCGCCGCGACCCCGCCGGTGAGTCCCCACTTGTCGAGCCCCGTCGCGACGAAGATCCGGCCGCCGCCGCGTGGCATCGGCCCGACGTAGGGGAACGAGTCGTGGGACCGGTAGTCCTGCGCCGACCACGCGTGCGTCTCGGTCGCCCCGGGGAAGTGCCTCGCGGTCCAGGTCCGCAGCTCGTCGAGGTGGGACAGCTCCGAGCGGGTCCGTCCCACGTCGTGCCCGTTGCCACCCACGACGAGGTGCTCCTGGCCGTAACGTCCCGGCGCGGTCCGGATCGAGCGGCTCGGCTCCCCGGCCGAGAGGTACATACCGGCCCGTAGCGCGCCTGCCGGCACGTCGAACGCGAGGGCGTACGAGCGCAAGGGCTCGATCTTGGCGAAGTAGAGGCCCCGGTCGAGGATCGGTGATCCGGTCGCGAGTACGACGTGGTCGGCCAGCAGCTCGGCGCCGTCGTCGAGCTGGAGCCGCGGACGCCCCGACCGCGACGCGCCGACGACCCGGTGGCCCTGGTGGACCGAGCCGCCGTGGGCACGGATCTGCTCGACGAGCGCCGACAGCACGTCCATCGAGTCGAGCTGCGCCTGGTCGGAAAGGACGACCGCCCCGAACTGCGGGAACGGCACGTCGAGCTCGTCGACGAGGCGCGCGTCCAGGCCCACCTCGTTGGCGACGCCAAGCTCCCGCTGCAACGCGGACCGCTGCTCGGGTGACGACGCGTACGTCACGGCGTCCCGCACCTGGAAGGGCACGTCGTGGTCCTCGCAGAAGCGGAGCAGCCACTGCTGGCCCTCGTGGCTCCCGTCGACGTACGACTGCAGGACCCGCCGCGACTGGAAGCGGCGCATCCGCGAGAGCTTGGTGCCCTGCAGCAGCGACACCTTGCCCGTCGTGTTGCCGGTCGTCACGGCACCGACCGTGCGGGCCTCGACGACCGCCACCCGGCGGCCCGCGCGGGCCAGCAGCAGCGCCGTCGTGAGACCGGTGATGCCCGCACCCACGACGACGACGTCCAGGACGTCACCTGCGGGAAGGACATCGTCAGCGATGGGTTCGGGGCGGTCGAGCCACAGGGAGGTCATGCCGGCCGACGTACCCCGCCGGAACCGGCCTGAACCACGATCGTTTGACGAGCTCGGAAGCGGGCACGGGCCAGTCATGACTGACAACTCATTCCCCGCCCAGCAGCAGGAGCCCCCCGGCCTGACCGCCCCCATGGACCCCCTCCCCGACCACGGTGAGGAGTCGTACGTGGGTCATGACCGGCTCGCCGGACGCCGAGCACTGATCACCGGCGGCGACTCCGGCATCGGCCGCGCCGTGGCCCTCGCGTACGCCCGCGAGGGCGCACATGTCGCCTTCACCTACCTGCCCGAGGAGGCCGAGGACGCCGCCGCCACGTCCGCGCTGGTCGCCGACACCGGGCGGGAGGCCGTCGCGATCGAGGCGGACCTGCGGGACAGTGCCACGTGCGACCGGGTCGTCGCCCAGACCGTCTCCGAGCTCGGTGGGCTCGACATCCTGGTCAACAACGCCGGCTACCAGAGGGCACGCACCGAGAACATCGAGGACCTCACCGACGAGCGCATCGAGCGGACGTTCACGACCAACCTGTCCGCGCTGTTCTGGCTGACCCGGGCAGCGGTCAAGCACCTCGGGCCCGGGGCCAGCATCATCAACAACTCCTCGATCCAGGCCTTCGACCCGTCCACGACCCTGCTCGACTACGCCGCCACGAAAGCGGCCATCAACAACGCCACGATCAACCTCGCGGCCCAGCTCGGGCCGCGGGGCATCCGGGTCAACGCCGTCGCCCCGGGCCCCATCTGGACGCCGCTGCAGCCGGCCACGCAGACGCCGGAGAAGATCGAGAAGTTCGGCCAGGACACCCCGCTGGGTCGCGCCGGGCAGCCGGCCGAGGTCGCCCCCGCGTTCGTGTTCCTCGCCTCGCAGGCCGACGCCAGCTTTGTGTCGGGCACCGTGCTGGGGGTCACCGGCGGCAAGGGCGTGTTCTGACCGTCAGGTGATCAGTCCCGCGAAGCTGTCCGGCCGCTCGCCGGATCGCATGACCGCGCGGGCCTGGTCCGTGGCGTCCCAGACGTTCCACAGCAGGACGCCGACGACCTGGTCGCCGTCGAGGTAGTAGACGACGTAACCGTCGTCCTGCGCGTCAACGACCGTCTCGAGCTCGGCGTCGAGGGTGCCGACGGCCTCGTAGCCGATGTCGAACACGTCGGAGTAGAACAACGGGGTGTGGTCGTAGACCTCGTCGGACCCGGCCATGATGCGCCCGACGGTGCGGCCCATCTCGGTGGCGTTGTCGACGTGCTCGACGCGCCGGCGACCCAGGATCGCGTCGGGGTAGTCCGCGACGTCGCCCGCTGCGTACACATCCGGCCTGCTGGTCGCGAGTCGCGCGTCCACGACGATCCCACCGTCCGCGGAGCGGTCGATCCCACCGTCCCCGGCGATCGCGCCTGCAGGCTCGATGCCGAGACCCACGACGGCGAGGTCTGCGGCCGCGACCGACCCGTCGCTGAGCCGCAGCTCCACCCCCGCAGGACCCGTCGTCCCGGACTCGACACGGACACCGGCCCGGATCGTGACACCGGCGTCGGTGAACGCCCGCTCGTACTGCTCGGCGAGCTCGGACGGTAGGAAGTGCTCCCCCACGACGGCCCCGGGATGGACCAGCGTCACGGTGCAGCCGCTCTGGCTCAGCGCGGCCGTGATCTCCGAGCCGATGTAGCCGCCACCGACGACCACGACGTGTGGTCCTCCCTTCGCCGCCGCACGCAGGCGGTGGTAGTGATCCAGGGTCCGGTAGTAGATGACGCGCGCGGACGGTGCGAGCCCCGCCAGCTGGCGCGGGTGGCCGCCGGTCGCGATCAGCAGTTTGCCGTAGCCGAACGTGTCGCCCGCATCAGTCGCCACGGTCCTGTCCTCGGCATCCAGGTTCTGCGCCCGGGCACCCAGGTGCAGAGTCGCGCGCGTCTTGTCCTCGGTGTGCAGCGCGGCATCGTCCTCGCTGTAGTCCGGGTCGATCCATAGCTTCTTGGACAGATCCGGCCGCGGGAAAGGGGCCGTCGTCTCCTCCCCCACGATGCCGATCGTCCCGTCGGCATCGAGCTCGCGGATGCCCTTCGCGGCGGCGTCGGCCGCCATGCCACCGCCGATGATGAGGTAGTCGTAGTCGCTGTGCACGAAGTGTCCCTTCCGTCGTCCGTCGTCGACCCGCCCGGAGCGTGGACGCTTCGAACGAACGTACCCGGCTCAGCCCCGGAAACGGGGCGGCGCGGGCCACACGTGCGGGATACCTTGTAGGCCTCGGGGCATAAGGAAGGTGTGCTCTCGTGAGTGAGCAGGACAACGCCCGTCTGGTCTCCCGCTTCGCCGGGATCCTCGCCGAGCTGGTTAACGAGAGCTCGTTCTTCGTCCGCCTGTGCGAGGCCGGCCGCCGGATGGTCGAGGCCGACGACGCGGCCCTCACGATCGCGTACGCCGAGCGGGGTCGCGTCACCGTCTCGGCCACGCACCCGACCGCAGCCGCACTGCAGGACCTGCAGACCGTGACCGGTGAGGGACCCACGATCGACGCGGTCACCACGGGCGGCATCGTCGTCGCGAGCCTCGACCCGGGTCATCTCGCCCAGTGGCCGCTGCTGAGCCAGCAGATCCATCAGCTCCGTCCCCGCGGAGCCGTCATGGCGATCCCGCTGATCGCGGGAGGTTCGACGCTCGGTGTCCTGACAGTGCACAGCGAGTCACCGGATGCCTTCAGCCACCCAGGTGCGGCCGAGTTCGTGGGAGCCGCCCTGACCGCGGCGATCCTGCAGGACCCGACCGTGCAGCGGCCCGACGACGTCGTCCGGGAGGTGTGGGGGCGCGAGGCGCAGGTGCACCAGGCCACGGGCATGATCGTGTCCCAGATCGGGGTGCGGCCCCAGGACGCCCTCGCGCTGCTGCGCGGTCACGCCTTCGCCAGGGACATGACGCTGCTCGACGTCGCCCAGGAGATCATCGCCCGGCAGATCAACTTCCGAGACTTCACGATTGAAGGTGACTGATGACCACAGCAGAGTCCACCGCCCAGGGACTGGCCCGCATCGCCTCCCGGCTCGTGACCCCGAGCGATCCGATCGGGACGCTCGCTGCGTCACGAGGACGTCGCTCGACCTCGTGTCGGCAGACGCCGCCGGCGTCTTCGCCAAGGTCGACGACCACCTCGAGCTGATCAGCGCCTCGGCACACGACACGTCCGAGATGGCCCTGCACGAGATCCTGACCGACGGTCCGTACGTCGAGGCCAGTGAGGGTCGGACGGCCGTCACGGCCTGGTCGGCCGCCGAGCTCGTGACCCGGTGGCCCGGTGTCGGCCCCCTGATGGTCGAGTCCGGCTTCCTGTCGGTCCACGCCGCTCCGCTGCGATGGCATAGCACGTCGATCGGCGCGATCGGCATGCTGCGCCGGTCGGCGACTCCGTTCGACGAGTCGGACCAGATGATGGCCCAGACGATCGCGGACATCGCGACGGCCATCATCGTGCACTCCGAGATCGTCCAGCTCGACGTCGTCGCGGGCCGCGTCCGGGACGTCCTCGGCTCGCGTGTCCTGATCGAGCAGGCCAAGGGCGTGCTCGCGGACCAGCACGAGCTCGACATGCACGACGCCTACGACCTGCTGCTGCATCGCTCCGAGGAGAGCGGCCGGACGCTGTCCGCCGAGGCGGAAGCCGTCATTTGGAGCGTCCTCCCGGGAGGCTGAGCGTTGGTGATTGGCACGGAGGTGGACCGGGTACTGAGGCCCATGGGTGCAGCAACGCGCCCACATCCTTCGTCATGAGAGGCGCCGCATGTCCTTCGCGCACACTCAGCTGGCCGCCCACTGATGCGGGTCTGCCTCATCGCTTCCAGTCGCTTCCCGATCCGTGAGCCCTATCAGGGCGGACTGGAGTCCCACACCGCAACCCTCGCCCGCGAGCTGATCCGGCGCGGCCACCAGGTCAGTGTCTTCGCGGCGCCCGGCTCGGACCGGAGCCTGAACGTCGAGGAGCTGCCCCTGCGGGCGTTCGCCTCCAGCCCAGCGGCTCGTCAGGACGTCGGGGCCGTCCCCGAGCAATGGATGCAGGAGCACCACGCCTACCTCGGGCTGATGCTCGAGCTCGCCGGCAGCGGATCGTCTCGCTTCGACGTAATCCACAACAACAGCCTGCACCACCTGCCGATCGCGATGGCCCGCCTGACCGCGGTCCCCCTCGTCACGACGTTGCACACGCCTCCCGTGGCCTGGCTCGAGTCCGCGATCGCGTACGCCCCGGCGACGGCCCGCTTCGTCGCGGTGAGCGAGCACACCCGGGCTGCGTGGTCGCGGTTTGTGAGCTCGACCGTCGTGCTGAACGGCGTCGACACCGACCGGTGGCACCTCGGCCCGGGAGGTGGACGCGTCGTCTGGTCGGGTCGCATCGTGCCCGAGAAGGCGCCGCACCTGGCAGTGCTCGCCGCCCGGAGAGCCGGGGTGGGGATCGATGTGGCGGGACCGGTCATGGACGAGCGCTACTTCCGCCAAGCGCTCGTCCCGGTGCTGAACGGCGACGCCGCCTATGTCGGCCACCTCCACGACGAGGACCTGATCGAGGCCGTCGGCCGCGCGACAGTGGCCGTCGTGACGCCGCAGTGGGACGAGCCGTACGGGCTCGTGGCCGCCGAGGCGATGTCCTGCGGAACCCCTGTCGCCGCCTTCGCTCGCGGCGCCCTGCCCGAGCTCGTCGACCCGGTCGCCGGTGACCTCGCAGCCCCCGACGACGTCGATGCACTGGCAGGGGCCATACGCGTCGCGGCGACCCTCGACCGCTCGGCTGTCCGCCGACATGCGGTCGAGCACTTCAGCGTCACGCGGATGGTGGACTCGTACGAGGCCGTCTACGAGCAGCAGCAGGAGGCCGCCGCGTGATCGGCTACTACGTGCACCACCACGGCCGCGGGCACCTGCACCGCGCGATGGTCGTAGCCGCACAGCTCTCGGTCCCCGTCACGGGCCTGTCCTCGCTGCCCCGCCCGGCCGGGTGGGACGGCCCGTGGGTCCAGCTCCCGCGGGACGACGCCCGTGACACGCCGACTGACCCCGACGCGCACGGCCGGCTGCACTGGGTGCCGACCCACGATCCGGGTCTTCGAGATCGGATGGCCGCGATCGCCAGGTGGATCGAGGCCGCGCAACCGGCCTTGCTGATGGTCGACGTGTCGATCGAGGTCCTGCTGCTGGCCCGGCTGCACGGGGTCCCCGTCGTCACGATGGTGCTGCCGGGCGACCGTCGCGACGCCGGTCACGTCCTGGCCCACGGCGTCGCCGAACGGGTCCTCGCGGTGTGGCCACCCGACGCCGGCGAGATGGTCGCCGGCATCCCCCACGGCGTCGACGTGCACCGCGTCGGGGCGCTGTCGCGGTTCGACACACGCATCGGGGAGTCGATCCCCCGACCGTCCGGAGCGCACCGACGCGTCGTGGTGCTGGCCGGCGCCGGCGGCAGCGACCTGACACCGCGGGACGTGGCGGAGGCCCGTGCGCAGACACCCGACTGGCACTGGGACGTCCTCGATGCGCACAGCGGTGGCTGGGTGGAGGATCCCTGGCCGCTGCTCCGGAGCGCCGACGTGATCATCACCCACGCCGGTCAGAACGCCCTCGCCGAGGTCGCCGCGGCCCGCCGCCCGGCGATCGTGATCCCCCAGACCAGGCCGCACGCCGAGCAGGTCACGACGGCACGCGTCCTGGGTCGATCCAGCCGCTGGCCCGCGTCCGTGCACGCGACCTTCGCCTCGCTCGACTGGGCGGTACGGTTGTCGACCGCGGCCATGTTTGCGGGCGAGGACTGGTCCGGATGGAACGACGGGCACGCCGCCGAGCGGCTCGCCGCCGTCCTGGAGCAGAAGCCGGGACGACACACCTCGCAGTCGAGCCGCCCCATGTCGCAGGCGACCCGATGAGGACCACCGTGATCACGGTCGTCCACGGCCGCCACGAGCACCTGGCCCGCCAGCACGAGGCGCTGCTGCGGTCCCTCGTCCGGCCCGACCGCTATCTCGTCGTGGCGATGGACGACGACGACGTGGCCGGCTGGAGCCCTCACAGCGAGGTCCGTCCCGAGGTGCTGCACGTCGACGGCCGTCCAGATGGCCTTCCGCTGGCCGCGGCCCGCAATGCCGGCGCCCGCGCCGGGGTCGCGGGCGGCACCGACCTGCTGGTCTTCCTCGACGTCGACTGCTTGCCCGACCCGGACCTCCTGGGCGGATACGTCCGGTCGGCCGGTCGATGCACCGATCACCTCCTGTGCGGGCCGGTCACCTACCTGCCCGAGCCAGAGATGGGCGGCTACCCGCTCGACGGCCTCACGGCGCTCCGTGACCCCCACCCGGGTCGGCCGGCACCCGAGCCCGGCCAGGTCGTGGTCGACCGGGACCGGCACGACCTGTTCTGGTCCTTGTCGTTCGCGCTGCGGCCGGCGACGTGGGACTCCATCGGCGGGTTCGACGAGGTCTACGTGGGCTACGGCGGTGAGGACACCGACTTCGGCCGCCGCGCCGCCGCCGCCGGGGTCCCCCTCGCGTGGGTCGGCGATGCCCACGCCTACCACCAGCACCATCCCGTCAGCCGGCCACCGGTCGAGCACGTCGAGGACATCGTCCGCAACGCCGGACTGTTCCACGACCGCTGGGGCGACTGGCCCATGACCGGCTGGCTCGACGAGCTTGCCCGGCTCGGCCTGGTGGAGCGCGTCCACGACCGCTACGTCCTCGCCACGTCGGGTCGATCCTCGACATGACCGTCACCACTCCACGCGTCGACACGCGGCTCATCCGCGTCGCCTCGGTGCCCTCGAGGCATGTGTACGTACGCCATCTCGTGCATCCGGACGAGGTCTCGGACGGTGTACGGGTCGAGCGCCTCGCGGACCTGCCGCCCGACCGCCCGATGCCGACCGGCACCCCGTGGTGGCCACCGCCGATGCTCGAGTCTTCCTGGGTCGATGCCTCCCACCGGAAGTTCGACGTGTTCCACGTCCAGTTCGGTTTCGACGCGCGCAGTCCCGAGGAGCTGGCGGACCTGGTCCAGGCCTTGCGCCACCACGGCAAGCCCCTGGTCTACACCGTCCACGACCTGCGCAACCCCCACCACCTCGACCGCGGCGAGCACGACGCGCAGCTGGACGTCCTCGTCCCGGCCGCCGATGCGCTCGTGACGCTGACCCAGGGAGCGGCCGACGAGGTCGAACGACGGTGGGACCGCCGTCCGATCGTCCTCCCCCACCCGCACGTCGTCGACACCACGACGATGGACCGGGTCGGTGCCGCCGGCCGACGGCCCGGGCCGTTCCGCTTCGGGCTGCACCTCAAGAGTCTGCGGGCCTCGATGGCCCCTCATGCCGTGCTGCCGGTGCTCGCCCGCGCCGTCGCTGATCTCCCCGACGCGGTGCTCCAGGTCAACGTGCACCGGGACGTCGTCGAACCCGGCGGCGAGCACCACGACCCCGCGCTGGTGGCGCTGCTGCGGGGCCTTGACGGGACCGTGGACTTCCGCGTGCACGACTACTTCGACGACGACGACCTGTTCGACCACCTCGCGTCTCTGGACGTCTCGGTCCTGCCCTACCGGTTCGGCACGCACTCGGGCTGGCTGGAGGCGTGCCGGGACCTCGGCACCGCCGTGATCGTGCCGAGCTGCGGCTACTACTCGGAGCAGGCACCGGCACACGTCTACCGACTCGACGAGACCGCGTTCGACGGGGAGTCGCTCACGTCGGCGGTCCATGCCGCCCACCGGCAGGGCCCGGTCGCGCCGGTGTCGGTCCCGACGCGGGTCGAGCAGCGCCGGAAGGTTGCCGCGGCACACCACCGGCTCTACCGCGGCCTGCTCTGAGCCCTCCGAGGCCGCGGCCCGCGGGTGCCCGGTGGGCGGACGAGTCGGACCCCCCGTGGTGGGGTACTGCGGAGCCATGCTGCCGTTCCCGCAGGAGCCGATGCTCGCTCGCGCCGTTGCGACCCTGCCGGAGGAGCAGGGCCTGCACGGCGGATCGGCGTACGAGCCGAAGTTCGACGGCTACCGCGCGATGCTCTTCGTCAATGCCGACGGCTGCCGGGTCCAGTCCCGGCGTGGACACGACATCACCGCGGCCTTCGAGGACGTCGCCGTCGAGGCGGCCGACCAGCTCCCGCCCGGGATCGTGATCGACGGCGAGCTCGTCGTGTGGGGCAGCGGGAAGCTCGACTTCGCGGCCCTGCAGCGACGGGTGGCCCGAGGGACGAGCGACCGCCGCCGACCGGCCTCCTTCGTCGCCTTCGACCTGCTCGCAGCCGCGGGCAGCGACCTGCGCGAGCTCCCGCTCCGGACCCGTCGTCAAGCGCTCGAGCTGGTGATGGACGGACTCGAGCCGCCGCTCCAGCTCGCACCGCAGACCACCGAGGTCGAGGTCGCCCGGCAGTGGCTCGCCGACTACGCACTCTCCCCCGTCGGCATCGAGGGTCTCGTCATCAAGGGGCTGGACGGGGCGTACCGATCCGGTCGCCGCGGCTGGATGAAGCTGCGGCTGCGCGACACCGTCGAGGTCGTGGTCGGCGCAGTCGCAGGTCGACTCGAGGCACCGACCCACCTGGTCCTCGGGATGTTCGACGACACCGGTGAGCTCGTCGTCGCCGGCACCACGAGCGTGCTGTCGACGCGCGAGCAGAAGGAGATCGCTCCGCACCTGCACACAGCGGACGAGGCGCACCCGTGGCCGGCCGACCTGGCCCCGCCGGGGCGATGGGGTGCCAAGGACTCCACGCCCGTGCAGCGGGTCGATCCGACGCTGGTCGTCGAGATCTCCGCCGACACGTCGCTGCACGAGGGCCGGTGGCGCCACCCGACGTCGTACGTCCGGAGCCGGCCTGACCTGTCCCCCCAGGAGATCGCCCCGATGGCCCAGGTCGTCACCGAGCCCTGAGCGGTCGCCCCGACGGGCGTCGGCGGCGCGCGATTCACCCGCCCCGTCCGGGGTACTAGACCGGGCATGACGACTCTCGATGTCGTCCGCCCCGGCGGACGCCTCACCGACACGGAAGAACGCGAAGTCGCCTCGCGCCCGCGTGGCTTCCGGGACTGCCGCGGGACGTGGCAGCTGCTGGACGATGACACCCATACCGTGACCGAGCCGGGGGGGCGCCGGTGCTGATCCCGAAGGGCCGCGGATCGCTGTCCGAGGCCCTGTTCGAGGGGATGCGCACGAACCGGTCGACGTTCACCGACGTCCTCACGACGCTCGCTGACGATGATGCCGACCTGCACATCTCGCTGTGGGCTCTGTACGAGATGCACTACCGCGGGTTTGAGGACGTCGACGACTCATTGGAGTGGCACCCCGAGCTCATCGAGCTGCGGCGGTCCCTGGAGTCGACGTTCGAGCAGGAGCTGCGCGACCGCCAGCCCGAGGTCGAGATCAAAGAGCCGTTCGCCGAGGCCCTCTTCGACTTCATCGCGGGACACGACGGCGCGTCGCTCGCGGCGTTCGTGCAGCGCGACGCGACCACCGAGCAGGTGCTGGAGATCATGCAGATGCGCACGATCTACCACCTCAAGGAGGCGGACCCGACGGCGTTCGTCGTGCCGCGGCTCTCGGCCGGTCCCAAGGCTGCCCTGATGGAGCTGCAGTACGACGAGTACGGCGGCGGCAGCCCCGTGCGCCTGCACTCGGCCCTGTTCGTCCGTGGCCTCGAGGCCATGGGCCTTCGCACGGAGTACGGCGCGTACATCGACGATGTCCCCGTCGAGGTGCTCCACGACAACAACGCGATGTCGCTGTTCGCCCTCAACCGCCGGCTGCGTGGCGCCTCGTTGGGGCACCTCGCCGCCTTCGAGGCGACGAGCTCGCTTCCGTCCCGGCGCATGGCGCAGGGCCTGGAGCGGCTGGGCCTGGCGCCGGAGATGATCGACTACTACACCGAGCACGTCGAAGCCGACGCGGTCCACGAGCAGCTCGCGGTGCGCACGATCTGCGGCGCCCTGGTCGCCGAGGAGCCGTGGCTGGTCCCGGACGTCTTCTTCGGGGCCTTCACGTGCCTCGACCTCGAGGACCGCTTCGCCCGCCGCATGCTCGACGAGTGGGCGGCATGAGCGAGGGCGGACACCCCGACGTCATCCTCTGCCCCGGAGGCCCGATGCTCCTGCGCGGCGATCACGTGGTGCAGGACGCCGACGGGGTCGAGCACCACACGACCCGGCCCGTCAGCGCCGTGTGCCGGTGCGGCAAGTCCTCGATCCAGCCGTGGTGCGACGGCACGCACAAGGTCCTGCCGCCCAAGCTGCGTCCCTGACGGTCAGGCCCGCACGAGCCGGACGACCACACCGCGCCCGTCGTGCTCCCGCACCTCCAGCACCCGCAGACCCAGGTCCGGGTCATCGGCGAGGTGACGCTCCAGCTGGTCGACCTGCTCGAGGTCGCCCAGCTGCAGCAGGGCCGAGCCGCCGTCCGCGAGGTGTCCTGCGACGACCTCGACACACGTCCATGCCAGACCCATCCCGTCACTGCCGCCGTCGATCGCGATGAGCGGGTCCTCGGGGAACTGCGCGGTCCGGTCCGACGGGACCCATGGCGGGTCCGCGATGATGAGCGCGTACGTCTCGGAGTCGCGCACCACCTCGTCCATGGGGCCTTCCCGCACCTCGACGGGATGGCCCGCGGCGTTGGCGTTGATCCGGGCGTAGTGGCAGGCGACCGGGTTGAGGTCGACCAGCACGAGCTCGCGCAGCGTCCCCGCGACGGCGAGCAGCCCGATGTGGCCCACCCCGGCACAGATCTCCAGGACGGGACCCTCGGGCGTCTCAACCAACAGCTCGCTGGCCCAGGTGGACTGCTGCGCGGTCCAGCCCCGGGGACGCAGGACTCGGTCGTCGAACTGGATCGTCAGGTGCCCGAACGTCGTCGTCTCCGACGCGCTCGCCGGGCCGACGACGGCAGTCATCGGCGACCCACCTTCGTGACGGCGCCGACGGCTCGTCGACCACCGTCGGCGACGCGGCGCACCCGCTCGTGGGCGATCGCCGCCCGCGCCGCATTCATGCCCGGCGCGCCGTGCACCCCGCCGCCGGGGTGCGCGGACGCCGACCCGAGGTACAGCCCCTTGATCGGGGTCTCGGCCCGGCCCAGGCCGGGGACAGGTCGGAAGATCAGCTCCTGGTGCAGCTGGGAGGTGCCGCCATTGATCGCGCCGCCGATCAGGTTGGCGTCACGCGCCTCCATCTCGCGGGGTCCGAGCACGCGCCTCGACAGCACCTTGGAGCCGAAGCCGGGCGCCAGCGCCTCGATCCGGGCCTGCATGCGATCGGCGAAGCGTTCGCAGTCGTCCCGGTCCCACTCACCCCGGATGCCGCCCTCCCCCGCGTCACGCACGGAGGACTGGGGGACGTGGGTGTACGCCCACAAAGCCTCGGTTCCGGCCGGCGACCGGGTCGGGTCCGCGGTCGTCATCTGGCCCGCCAGCATGAACGGCTGGGCGGGCACTGCCCGCGCGGACACCTGGCTGAGGGCTTCGTTCATCTGATCCACCGAGTCCGCGACGTGGAAGGTGCCCGGCGCGTGCGGCGGCGCGGACGCCCACGGCACAGTGCCGTCGAGTGCCCAGTCGACCTTGACGGTCCCGGGGTCGAGCTCGAACGTCCGCATCGCCGACACAGTCCGGGCGGGCAGGTCCTCGACGTCGACGAGGCCGCCGTAGAGGCTCGGGGCCGTCACGTCCGCGACGATCCCCTTGCTCACGCCAATCGTCTCGCCGGTGACGGTCCTGACGCCGATGGCGCGACCTCGCTCGACGTCGATCGCGGTGACCTCGGTGGAGCACCGGATCTCCCCGCCGAGCGACTCGAACCGCCGGGCCAGCGCCTGCGTCAGCTGGCCGGCGCCGCCCTCCGGGACCGGGAAGCCCACGGTCTGGCCCAGCATCGTCATCAGCACTCCCATCAGGCCGGACCCCGGTGCGTTGAGCGGGATGTCGGCGTGGCCCGCGTTGCCCGCGATGAGCAGTCGTGGCGACTCGCCGCCGAACCGTCCGCGTCCCAGCTCAGCCGCGGGGGTCAGCATCGTCCGGACGAAGTCGAGCCCACCGACGCTGCGGAGCCGGGCGAGCGCGCCGAGCCCGTGCTTGACCGGCGGGAAGGGCGACAGCAGCGCGTTGACCATGTGCCCACCGATGCGGTCCCACTGACCGCACAGCGTCAGCCAGGCCTCGCCGTCGCCGGGGCACTGCCGCTCCATGAGCGACGCCGTGATCGACCGGTCCCGGTGCAGCATCGCCCACTCCCCGTCCGGGGTGGGGTGGCCCAGGACGGCCGGCGAGTGGCGCCAGGTCAGTCCGTGGTCCTCCAGCCCGAACGAGCGGATCGTGGGCGAGGCCTCGGCGAGCGGGTAGAAGGCGCTGAAGGTGTCGTGGACGAAGCCGGGGTGGACGTCCTCCGCGCTGCGCACCGCACCGCCCACCTCGGGCTGCGCCTCGAGGACGAGGACGTCCCAGCCCTGGTCGGCGAGGTGGTTGGCGGCGACGAGGCCGTTGGCGCCCGCCCCGATGACGACGACGTCGGGATGACCGGTCATGACCTCCGCTCCGTTCCGCTGCCCTTGACGGCCGCCGCGATGTTGCGGCCGACTCCGAGCAGCGCGTTGCCTTGGGCGCCCAGCAGACGGTTTCCGCTGAAGCTCGAAGACAGGACGTTACCGGGATTCGCCGGCACCGGCGTCGTCCGGTCGATCGCGGCGGTGCGGAACAACGGCCCCACCAGCACGTCGAATGCCCACGGCATCGCGGTGAACCCGAATCGGATGACGTCGTTCGCGAGCCCGACCTGCGTACGGGCGCGGGGGTGGTCGATCCGGCGGAGGGCCACTGCGGCGACCCGATCGGGACTCGCGACGGGGGGCGGCGGGCGACCGACGAAACCGTCGTAGTTGGCGGCCTGCTCGTAGATCGGTGTGTCGACGCCGCCCGGAGCGACGTACGAGACGGACAACCCCGGGACGTCACGGTTCTCGAGCTGCAGCTGACGCGCCAGCGCCCGAACCCCCCACTTGCTGAGGACGTACGGGCTCATCGAGGGCACGCCGATGTGCCCGATGACCGAGCCGATCAGCACGATCGACCCGCTGCCCTGCCGACGCATCACCGGCACGGTGTGCCGGGCGACGTTGACCGAGCCGATCAGGTTGGTGCGCAGGACCCCGTCGAAGACCTCGGCGGGGACGTCCTCGGTGCGGCCGTACGCGACGACGCCGGCGCAGTGGACGACCGCGTCGATCCGGCCGTGCCGCTGCAGGACCTCCGCGACGAGCTTCTCGACCGCAGCGTCGTCCCCGACGTCGGCCAGGTGCACCGCGGTGGACGCAGCTCCCCGCGACTCGCACTCGCGGGAGGTCTCCTGCAGGGGTGGCTCGCCCCGCGCCACCAGCACGAGGTGCTCGCCCTGACCGGCGGCCTGCAGCGCGGTGGCGCGCCCGATCCCGCTGGACGCGCCCGTCACGACGATGACCCCTGGCTGTGCTGTCACGGCTTGAGCACGACCTTGACGCAGCCATCGGCCTTCTTCTGGAACATGTCGTAGGCCGCGGGAGCGTCCTCAAGCGGCACGCGGTGCGTCGCCAGCGTCTCGACACCGAGCACGTCCCCGCCCGCCTCGAGCACCTTCCTGATGTCGTCGGTCCACCGCTTGACGTGGCACTGCCCGAGCCGCATCGTGATGCCGCGGTCAAACATCTCCATCATCGGCATGGGATCGATCTCCCCGCCGTAGACACCGCTGACCGAGACCGTGCCGCCGCGGCGCACCGACTTGATCGCGGTGGTGAGCGCGGCGAGCCGGTCGATCGCCATCTTGTCGGCGAGCGGGTTCGCGATGAAGTCCGGCAGGCGCCCCACCACGCCGATCGCGGCGGCCTCCAGCGGCGAGCCGTGCGCCTCCATGCCGACCGCGTCGACCGTGCCGTCGGCACCCCGGCCGCCGGTCAGATCGAAGATCGCCTGCGGCACGTCGTCGACATGGTCCATGTCGACGACCTCGACGCCCCAAGCCTTCGCCAGCGCGAGCCGCTCGCGGACGCGGTCGACACCGATGACCCGGCGGCCGGCGTTCAGCGCGATGCGCGCCGTGAGCTGACCCACCGGCCCGAGACCCAGCACCGCGACGGTGCCACCCTCGGGGACGTCCGCGAACTCGTACGCCTGCCACGCCGTCGGGAGGATGTCGGACAGGTAGAGGTAGCGCTCGTCGGTCGGCCCCTCCGGCACGACGATCGGCCCGAACTGAGCCTGCGGGACCCGGAGGTACTCGGCCTGGCCGCCGGGCACCGAGCCGTACAGCTCGGTGTAGCCGAACAGCGACGCGCCCTTGCCGTGCGAGCGGACCTGGGTCGTCTCGCACTGCGCGAACAGGCCTCGCGTGCACATCCAGCAGTGCCCGCACGAGATGTTGAACGGGATGACGACCCGGTCGCCGACCTTGAGGTCAC
>JAOPXL010000085.1 GCA_025965175.1 Aeromicrobium sp. | reverse complement strand
GACATTGCGCTTGACCTTCATGCTGGGCGTGATCTCGCCGGACTCGATCGACAGGTCGTGGTCGAGGATCGCGAACTTCTTGATCGTCTCCCAGCGGTTGATCTTGGAGTTGAGCTCGTCGATCTGGGCCTGGATGACCACCTGCATCTCCGGTGACTGGGTCACCTCGGCGTAGGACTTGTCCTCCATGCCGTGGTGCGAGGCCCACTCCGTGACGGCGTCGGGGTCCAGGGTGATCAGCGCCGAGCAGAAGTTGCGCTCGTTGCCGTGAACCAGGATCTGGCTCGTCAGGGGGCTGATGCCCTTGAAGATCCCCTCGATGTGCGGCGGCGCGACGTACTTGCCACCCGAGGTCTTGAAGAGCTCCTTCTTGCGACCCGTGATGTAGAGGAAGCCGTCCTCGTCGATCCGTCCCTCGTCACCCGTGTGCAGCCAGCCCTCGTCCGTCAGCGAGGAGGCGCTCTCGGTCTCGAGGTTGTGGTAGCCGCGCATGATGTGCGGACCCTTGATCAGCACCTCGCCGTCGGCGGCGATCTTGGCCTCGCTGCCCGGGAACGCCTGACCGACCGAGCCGAGCTTGAAGTTGTCGGGCTGGTTGACGAACGCACCGGCCGAGGTCTCGGTGAGGCCGTAGCCCTCGAGGATCAGGACGCCCGCGGCGTGGAACCACTCCGCGATGTCCGGCGACAGCGCCGCGGCACCAGAGATGAAGAAGCGGACCCGGCCGCCGAAGCGATCGCGGACCTTGGAGAACACGAGCTTGTCAGCGACCGCGAACTTGGCCCTGAGCACCGGCGAGACGGGCTTGCCCGAGCGGACCGCGCGGGAGTGCTGGATGCCGACGCCCTCGGCCCACTTGAAGATCTTGAGCTTCGCGCCGCCCTCGGCCTCCGTCATCCCGAGGATGCGCCCGTAGGCCTTCTCGAAGATGCGGGGAGCCGCGCCCATGAAGGTCGGCTTGACGATCGCCAGGTTGTCGACGATGCGCGGGACGCGTCCGTCGATCGCCGTCGGGAAGCCGATCGCGAGCTGCGTCGTCAGCAGGACCTTGCCGAACGAGTGCGCCATCGGCAGCCACAGGAACTGCAGGTCGTCGATGCTGAGGATGTCAGCGGCGACCATGACGTAGCCCTCGTACGTCCAGCCGTCGTGGCTCAGCCGGACGCCCTTGGGGCGGCCCGTCGTGCCAGAGGTGTAGATCAGCGTCGCGAGCGAGTCGGGCCCGATCGCGGCGACCCGGTCCTGGACGACCGAGGGGTGCTCGGCGAGGTACTTCTCCCCCAGGCTGTCCAGGTCGGCCAGGTTGATGACCCAGTCGCCGTCGGTCGTGCCGTCGAACACGACAACCTTGTGGATCGAGGGCAGCTCGGAGTGCTTGGCGCGCAGCTTGGCGACCTGCTCGTCGTCCTCGGCGAACACGACCTGGCTGTCGGAGTCGGCCAGGATGTAGGCGACGTCGTCGGCCATCGTCGTGGGATAGACCGTCGTGGTCGCGGCGCCCGCAGCGTTGATCGCGAGGTCGGCGAGGATCCACTCCAGACGCGTGTTGGACGCGATCGCGACCCGCTGCTCGGACTCGATGCCCAGAGCCACCAGGCCCGCGGCCAGACGGGTGACCTTCTCGCCCGTCTCGGCCCAGCTCAGCGACCGCCAGACCTCGTTCTCGTCGGGGTAGCGGTAGGCCTCGTGCGATCCGGTCGCGGCGACACGGTCGAAGAACATCGCCGCGACGCTGGGCGGCCGGTTCTCGACGATCGAGAGCTGTTCGGGAGTGACAACGTTGGCAGGCATGGGGCAGTCCTTCACGCGACGTACGGGGAGTATGTGGTGCGCATCACCCTAACCTACTAGTCGGTCACTTCCGCCGGTCGTTGCGAGGTTCACCCAACCGCCGTCGGACGAAGGAATTGATCCTCGGCTCGGCCGACAGCCGAGGGACGAGACCACGCTCGGTCGTGAGTGCACGGAACAGGAAGTCCACCGTCACCTCGTGGTCCCGCTGCTCGACGACCTCGATCGTGTCGCCGGCCCGCACGGCGCCCTCCTCGAGGACGCGCAGGTACGGTCCGGGTAGCCGCCCCAGCGTGAACCGCTTGACCCACTGCTTCTCGTCCACAAATCCCTGGAACACCGAGCAGGGGATGCGGACGCCGGCGATCTCGAGCAACGTTCCCCCGACCCGCCAGCGGTCGCCCGCCCGCGCCTCGGAGAGGTCGATCCCCCGGGTCGTGAGGTTCTCTCCGAACAGACCGGGGCGCAGGTCGCGACCGAGCTGTGCCGACCAGGTGTCGAGGTCCTCGCGGGCGTACGCGTAGACGGCCTGGTCCGGGCCCGCGTGGTTGACCTGGTCGGCGACCTCGTCACCGGCCAGCCCGAGCGTGTGGATCATCACACTGCCGTCGACCGGGCGCTTGTCGATCGCGCTCCGGCCGAGCTTGCCCCACGGCACGTCGACGGTCCGTCCGACGTTGACGGACTCGAGGAAGGCCACGCGGCTAGTCCTTCTTGAGGTCGCCGGTGGACAGGGCGGCGATGAATGCCTCCTGGTGAGCCGACCGCTTGCGCCACCGGCAAGGTTGACGCGACGTGAGCGACACCGGCTAGTCCTTCTTGACGTCGCCGGTGGACAGGGCGGCGATGAATGCCTCCTGTGGAACCTCTACCCTGCCGACCATCTTCATCCGCTTCTTGCCCTCCTTCTGCTTCTCGAGCAGCTTGCGCTTGCGGCTGATGTCACCGCCGTAGCACTTGGCGAGCACGTCCTTGCGGATCGCGCGGATGTTCTCGCGGGCGATGACGCGGGCGCCGATCGCGGCCTGGATCGGGACCTCGAACTGCTGGCGCGGGATGAGCTCCTTGAGCTTGCCGGCCAGCGAGACGCCGTAGCCGTAGGCGTTGTCACGGTGAACGATCGCGCTGAACGCGTCGACGACCTCGCCCTGCAGGAGGACGTCGACCTTGACCAGGTCGGCCGCCTGCTCACCGGTCGGCTCGTAGTCGAGCGAGGCGTAGCCCTTCGTGCGGCTCTTGAGCGCGTCGAAGAAGTCGAACATGATCTCGCCCATGGGCAGCGTGTACTTGATCTCGACGCGGTCCTCGGAGAGGTAGTCCATGCCGATGAGCTGGCCGCGCCGCGCCTGGCAGAGCTCCATGATGACGCCGATGTAGTCCGTCGGGCTCAGGAC
>JAOPXL010000065.1 GCA_025965175.1 Aeromicrobium sp. | reverse complement strand
GGCTACGACTGGTTCATGCTCAAGGAGATCGCCGAGCAGCCGCAGGCCGTCGCCGACACGCTGCTCGGACGTCACTCGCAGGGCGGTCAGCTCCAGCTCGACGAGATGAGGCTGAGCGACGACGAGCTCCGCGAGGTGGATCGCATCATCATCATCGCGTGCGGCACGGCGTCGTACGCGGGCCTCGTCGCGAAGTACGCGATCGAGCACTGGACCCGGATCCCGTGCGAGGTCGAGCTGGCCTCGGAGTTCCGCTACCGGGACCCGATCCTGGACAAGAGCACGCTCGTCGTGGCGATCAGCCAGTCCGGCGAGACCATGGACACGCTCATGGCGATCCGGTACGCCCGGCAGCAGAAGGCGCGCGTCCTGTCGATCTGCAACACCAACGGCTCGACGATCCCGCGCGAGTCCGACGCCGTGATCTACACCCACGCCGGACCCGAGGTCGCCGTCGCCTCCACCAAGGGCTTCCTGGCCCAGGTCGTGGCGTGCTACCTCCTCGCGCTCTACCTCGCGCAGGTCAAGGGCACCAAGTACGGCGACGAGATCGCGAGCATCATCGGCGAGATCGAGAAGGTCCCCGCCGGGATCCAGCGCATGCTCGACGAGGGTGACCAGGTCCGCAAGCTCGCGACCGAGCTGGCGGGCTCCCGCTCGATCTTGTTCCTCGGCCGCCACGTCGGCTATCCCGTCGCGCTGGAGGGTGCCCTCAAGCTCAAGGAGCTGGCCTACATCCACGCCGAGGGCTTTGCCGCGGGCGAGCTCAAGCACGGTCCGATCGCCCTGATCGAGAAGGGGCTCCCGGTCTTCGTCGTGGTCCCGCCCAAGGGCCGCGACCAGCTGCAGGAGAAGACCGTCAGCAGCATCCAGGAGATCCGCGCCCGCGGCGCCCTGACGATCGTCCTGGCCGAGGACGGTGACGAGGACGTCGTCCCGTACGCCGACCACCTGATCCGCCTGCCGAAGGTGCCGACGCTCCTGCAGCCGCTCGTCGCGACAGTGCCGCTGCAGGTCTTCGCCGCCGAGTTCGCCGACCAGCTGGGGCACGACGTCGACCAGCCGCGCAACCTGGCGAAGTCGGTCACTGTCGAGTGACGGGACGGCGGTCATGAGCATCATCGGGATCGGTGTCGACGTCGTCGACCTCGGTCGCTTCCGTGAGTCGCTGGACCGTACGCCGACGCTTCGCGACCGGCTCTTCACGCCAGCCGAGGCCGAGCTGCCACTGGAGTCGCTGGCGGGCCGGTTCGCCGCCAAGGAAGCTTTGGCCAAGGCGATGGGGGCGCCGTCGGGGCTGTCGTGGCAGGACTTCGAGATCGTCCACACGCCCCGGGGCGCCCCGGAGTTCGCGTTGCACGGCGCCGCTCCCGAACGGCTGAGCGCGCTGGGCATCGCGACGATCCACCTGTCCATCTCCCACGACACGACCATCGCGACGGCCTTCGTGGTGGCCGAGTGCTGACCGCCCACCGGGTCGCGGACATCCGCGCGGCCGAGGAGGCGCTGGCCGCCGAGCTCCCCGCCGGAGAGCTCATGCGCCGGGCGTCCGCGGGCCTGGCCACCCGGCTCGCCCACATCCCGGCCGGGGAGGTCGTCCTCGTGCTGGTCGGCCCGGGCAACAACGGCGGCGACGCGTTGTACGCCGCCGCACACCTGCTCGACCGCGGCGTCCGCGTCGACCTGTGCATCCTCGACCGGACCACGGTCCACGCCGACGGGCTGGCCACGGCGCTCGTCGCCGGCGCCCAGGTCGTGGAGGCCCCGGGCGACCAGAGACATTGCCTCGACGCGCTGTTCGGCATTGGCGCCCGCCCCGGCCTGACCGGTCGGGCAGGGGAGTGGGCCGAATGGATCGCGGGCACCCGGCCCCGTACCGTCGCCGTCGACGTGCCCTCCGGCGTCGACGTCGACGGAGCCACCCTGCCGCCCGTGCACGTCATGGCCGACGCGACCGTGACGTTCGGGACGTACAAGAACGCCCTGTTGGTCAGCCCGGCCGCTGGGGCTGCCGGGTGGAACGCCACCGCGATCGCCGACCTCGTCGACATCGGCCTCGGCCCCCACCTGCCGGCGCCCAGCGTCGAGGCGATCGAGCCGTCCGACGGCCACCTGCTGCTCGACACGTTCGACTGGCTGCGCAACCCGACGAGCCACAAGTACTCCCGCGGCGTGGTCGGCATCGCCGCCGGCTCGCAGCAGTACGCCGGCGCGGCCCACCTGTGCGTCGCGGGCGCGCTGACCGGGATGGCCGGGATGGTCCGATTCGTCGGCGACCCCGAGCTGGCCCGGCGCGTCGTCGACCGGGCCCCCGAGGTCGTCGCAGGCCCCGGCCGGGTGCAGGCCTGGGTCGTGGGTCCCGGCAGCGGTGACGACGCGGAGCAGCAGCTCGGGGCCGCACTGGCGGACGGCGCCGCGCTGGTCGTCGACGCCAGCGCGCTGCAGCACGTCCCCGACTCGTTCGAGGTGCCAGCGCTGCTGACGCCGCACGCCGGCGAGCTCGCCGAGATGCTCGGCACGCGCCGCGACTGTGTCGAGGCCGACCCGCTCTCGCACGCGACCGAGGCCGCCGAGCGCTGGGGCACAACGGTCCTGCTCAAGGGCGCCCGCACCCTCGTCGTGACCCCGGGGCGCACGACCCGGGTCAACCTCACGGGATCGCCTTGGCTCGGCACGGCCGGCGCGGGCGACGTCCTCGCGGGGCTGGCCGGCTCACTGCTGGCCTCCGGCGCAGACCCCCACGACGCGGGCTCGATCGCGGCCTTCCTGCACGGAGCGGCCAGCGTGCGGGCCAACCGTGGCGGTCCCGTCACGGCCTCCGCCGTCGCCGCCGCACTGCCCGGGACGCTCGCCGCTTTCCACGACGGCCAGCTCGACGACGTCCGGGACTGGAGGAGCTGACGTGGCGACACCCCAGGCCGAGGCCGTCATCGACCTCGACGCCTTCCGTGCCAACCTCTCGGCCCTGGCCGCGTGCGCCCCGGGCGCGGCCCTCATGACGGTCGTGAAGGCCGATGCGTACGGCCACGGCATGATCCCGATGGCCCGCGCTGCCCGCGACGCCGGATCGTCGTGGCTGGGGGTCGCGACGATCGACGAGGCCCTCAGGCTGCGCGCGGCCGGCGACACCGGCAACCTGCTGTGCTGGCTCGCCAGCCCGGGAGCCGACTTCGCTGCCGCGGTCGGCGCCGGCGTCGAGGTCACCGCCTCGTCGGCCGAGCAGCTCACGGAGATCCTCGCGGCACCTGTCGAGGTGCGCCCCAGGATCCAGCTCAAGGTCGACACCGGGCTGTCGCGCAACGGCGCGCTCGGCGACAAGTGGTCCGAGCTGGTCGCCGCGGCGGCGACCGCGCAGCGAGCCGCCGGTGCCGAGATCACCGGCGTCTGGTCGCACTTCGCCTGCGCCGACGAGCCCGACCACCCGGCGAACGACGCCCAGGAGGCGGTCTTCGACGAGGCCGTCGCCGAGGCCCACGCCGCAGGCCTGGAGTCGGTGCTGCGCCACCTCAGCAACTCCGCGGCAACGCTGGCCCGGCCGTCGGCCCACTACGACCTGGTCCGGGTCGGGATCGCGGCCTACGGCATCCGTCCCGATCCCGGCATGACCTATTCGACGGTCCTGACCCCGGCGATGACGTTGCGGGGGCGGCTCGCGTCGGTCAAGCGGGTCAAGGCCGGGACCAGCGTGTCGTACGGACACACCTGGACCGCCGAGCGCGACACGACGCTCGGGCTCGTGCCGATGGGGTACGCCGAGGGGATCGCGGTTTCCGCCTCCAACCGGGCCGAGGTCACTGTCGGTGGCGAGCGCGCCCGTGTCGCCGGCCGGATCTGCATGGACCAGTTCGTCGTCGACCTCGGCGACCGGACGGCCGAGCGCGGTGACGGCGTGACGGTCTTCGGCCCGGGGACCTCGGGGGAGCCCACCGCCGAGGACTGGGCGATCGCATCGGGCACCATTGCGTACGAGGTGGTCACCCGTCTGGGTGGCCGCGTGGCGCGGACCTATCGAGGGAACACATGAGCAAGACCGCGAGAATTGCCACCACGGCGGGCGCATTCATGGCCGCCGGGGTGGCCGCGACGGTCCTCAACGGCCGTCAGCGCACGCAGCGTCGCCGGCGTCGCGGCGAGGACGTGGCGTTCGGGTCCGTGCACACCCAGCGACGTACCGTCCTGTCGAGCGACGGCATCGCGCTCAACGTCGAGGTTGAGGAGGCCGAGAGCGCGTCGCCGACCGTTGTTTTCCTCCACGGCTGGGTCGAGACGATGGACGTGTGGCACTACCAGCGGCTCGCGCTGCGGGGTCGGGTGCGGATGGTCTTCGTCGACCTGCGCTCGCACGGCCTGTCGGGCCGGTCGTCCCGCCACAGCTCGTCGATCCCGCACCTGGCCGACGATCTCTCGCGGGTCCTCGACGAGCTCGTGCCGGAAGGTCCCGTCGTCCTGGTCGGGCACTCGATGGGCGGCATGACGATCATGGAGCTCGCCGCGATCCGGCCCGAGCTTTTCGGCGACCGGGTGCAGGGCGTCGTCCTGGTCGGCACCAGCGCCGGCAACCTCATGCGTACGAGCCCAGGCCTGCGCTACCTCATTCCGATGCTGCGGGTCGGCGCGCCGGTGCTCACGTGGGGCCGCCGGTTCAACAGCTACTCGGTCATCCGCCGCTGGGGCCTCGGGCCGCACGCTCAGGAGCGGCACGTCGACATGGCCAACGAGATGCTGCTCGAGGCCGCGACGAACGTCCTGATGGACTTCTACCCCAACTTCGTGGGGCTCGACCTGACCAAGGGCCTCGAGGCCCTCGGTCGCGCTCGCACCGTCGTGATCGCCGGGACGTCGGACCTGTTGACTCCCGTCAAGCACGGTCGGCGGCTCGCTGACGCGATCCCCGACGCCAAGCTCGTCGTCCTGGAGGAGGTCGGCCACATGATCCCGTTCGAGGACCACGAGGCCGTGACCACAGCCATCGAGGACATCGTGGAGACCCTCGCATGACCTCCAGCAACGCCCTCAACGTCATCGACGCGGGCCCCGAGCACGCGGCGGTCATCGTCGACATCATCCACCGCTCGTTCGGCGCTCGACCCGTGCTCGACCCGCCGACGACGGCCCTGGACGAGACCGCCGAGACCGTCGCCAGGACCCTGTCGACGGCCGGAGGCCTGCTGGTCGAGCGCCGCGGCCTGCCGATGGGCGCGATGCTGTTCGACGAGTCCCGACCGGGTCAGCTCGGCCTGCGCCGGGTCTGCGTCGACCCCGACATCCAGGCCCGCGGAGTGGCCTCGGCGATGCTGGGCGTCGCGGAGGACACCGCCGAGGAGCGGGGCAAGGACGGCATCTGGCTCGACGTTCGCGAGGAGCTGCCCGAGACGGTGCAGTTCTGGTCGCGGCGGCTCTATCACCCGGTGGGCCGGGATGAGCCGTTCATCGAGTTCGGCAAGACGCTGTGGCTGGCCCGGGAGGTGCCGACGCCCGAGGAGATGCAGGCGCTCGCCGCCCGGCTCGCGCCGCTGCTGCGGGCCGGCGACCTGCTGGTCCTGTCGGGCGACCTCGGAGCGGGCAAGACGACGTTCACCCAGGGTCTCGGTGAGTCGCTCGGAGTCCGTGGGCCGATCACGTCTCCGACGTTCGTCCTCGCCCGCACCCACCCCTCCCTTGTCGAGGGGCCGCCGCTGGTGCACGTCGACGCCTACCGGCTCGGCGACCTCAGCGAGATCGACGACCTCGACCTGGACTCCACGACCGAGGCGGCCGTGACGGTCGTCGAGTGGGGCGACGGGATGGCCGAGCAGCTGGCCGACAGCTGGCTGCACGTTCGTATCGAGGTCCGAGGGCCGCGCCCGATCGACCCGTTGGGCACCCCCCACGACGGCGACCTCGGCGACGTCGCCGAGGACGCGGACCCGCGCGTCGTGACGATCAAGCCGCACGGGCCCCGCTGGGTCGGCGTCCCCCTCCGCTCCACCTTGCTGGGCTCGTAGGCTGCTGACGTGCTGCTCCTCGCCTTCGACACCGCCACCCCTGTCATCACGGTCGCCGTCCACGACGGCACGCGTATCGTCGGGGAGGCCACCGGCGAGGGCGCCATGGCCCACGGCGAACTCCTCGCCCCGGCGATCCGCGACGCCGTGGCCCAGGCCGGCGCGACGATGTCCGACCTGACCGACGTCGCCGTCGGCGTCGGGCCCGGTCCCTTCACGGGGCTGCGGGTCGGCGTGGTGACGGCCCTGACGCTGGGCTCCACGCTGGGCCTCACGACCCACGGGGTGTGCTCGCTCGACATCGTTGCGGCCGACGTCCAGGTCGAGGGCGAGTTCCTCGTCGCGACCGACGCGCGTCGCAAGGAGGTCTACTGGGCTCGCTACGCGGCCGACCACCTGCGGCTCGACGGTCCCCATGTCCTCAAGCCGGCCGATCTCTCGCTCCAGCACCCGGACCTGCCGACGTACGGCGCGGGCGCCCGGCTCTACGACGGCGTCCTGCGAGCCGCGGGTGACGATGGGCACCCACGTGCCGCCGCGCTGGCCGGCCTGGTCGTCGCGGGTCGTGCCCTCGAGCTGCCCCTCGAGCCGCTCTACCTGCGCCGCCCCGACGCCGTGCCGCAGGTCGCCTCCAAGCGCGCATGACCCGCACCGCCACGGCCGAGGACGTTGCGACGATCGTCGCGATCGAGCAGGCATGCTTCGGCGCGGCCGCGTGGAGCACGGCACTCGTGCACGCCGAGGTCGTCGGCGACCGGCACGTCGTGATGCTGAGCGACGACCGCGAGGCGTACGGCGCGATCTCCGTGTCCGGCGACGTCGCGGACCTCGACCGCATCGCGGTGGTCCCCGACGCGCGGGGCCGGGGACTCGCCCGCGACCTGCTGGAGACCCTCGTCGACCGGGCACGTGACCTCGGCGCCGAGCGGATGCTGCTGGAGGTGGCGGCGGACAACGCGGTGGCGACGAGCCTCTACGAGTCGGCCGGATTCGACACCATCAGCACCCGGAAGGGCTACTACTCCGGGGGCGTGGACGCGCTGGTCATGGAGCTCGGGATCCTGGAGTGGCGCTGACGGGTTGCCACGCTGGCTGATCGTGCGAGTCTGGAGTCATGACCGAGACACCCGAGACACCTGACACCCCCGACACCTTCCCCGAGGACGACCAGGGTCCCGACCAGGACGCGATCTTCGACGATCCGGACGAGACGCTCGACTCGGGCTACTCGCCGCCGGAGAGCTATCGCGGTGAGGGATTCGGCACGACCGCCGAGGAGATGCGCGAGGGCGAGTCCTTCGACGAGCGGCTGCGCCAGGAGGTTCCCGATCCCGACCCTTACCGCGAGGAGGCCGAGGACCTCGACGACGGCGAGGTCGGCACCGAGCGGGCCGGCCGGCTGGTCGATCCCGACGGTGGCATCGGTGAGGACGTCGAGAAGGACCTCGTCGGTGAGGACGTCGGCATCGACGGTGCGGCGTCGGGCGCCGAGGAGGCCGCGGTCCACGTTGTCGAAGGCAACTGACGGGACAGTGTCGAGGGCAACTGAGCGCCGAGTGACGCCGCTCTCCACGCCCGCTCCTGCGGGCCTCCGTGCCCTAGGGTGACGGAATGCGCGACTACACGTACCCGGCGACGATCCTCACGGCCAAGACGCTGTTCAAGGTCCTCGGGATGAAGTTCCAGACCTCCGGCACCGAGCACATCCCGCGCGAGGGCGGGGCGATCCTCGCGGCCAACCACATCGGCTACGTCGACTTCATCTTCGACGGCCTGGCCGCTCAGCCCAGCGGGCGCCTAGTCCGCTTCATGGCCAAGAAGGAAGCCTTCGACCACAAGGTCTCCGGGCCGGTCATGCGGTCGTTCCACCACATCTCGGTGGACCGGGACAACGGGCAGCAGTCCTACGACGACGCCGTCCAGTACGCCCGCGATGGCGAGATCGTCGGCATCTTCCCGGAAGCCACGATCAGCCGGTCGTTTGAGATCAAGCAGCTCAAGACCGGGGCCGTGCGCATGGCCGCTGAGGCCGGCGTCCCGCTCATCCCGATGGTCACGTGGGGCACGCAGCTGCTCAAGACCAAGGACCACCCGTCGGACATGAAGGGCCGGGGCCGGACGATCGGCCTGCACGTCGGCGCACCCCTCGCCGTGACGGGCGAGGACCCCGTCGCCGAGACCACCCGGCTGCGCGAGGCCATGACGAGCCTGCTCGACAAGGCGATCGCTGACTATCCGCTGCGTCCCGAGGGTCAGTGGTGGGCGCCCGCCCGGCACGGCGGCACCGCCCCGACCCTGGAGGAGGCGGCGCGCCTCGACGAGGAGGAGTACGCCGCCCGCCGCGCGATGAAAGACCACTAACCCCCCAGATTTGCGGACTTCTGCACGATTCAACCCCGCCAGAAACGCTCGAAACTCCGCAAATCTGGGCTGGGTTAGTCGCCGGTGGAGCCGTCGGCCAGCTCGCGGAGGATGTCGAGGTGCCCGTTGTGGCGGGCCGTCTCCTCGATTAGGTGCTGCAGGATCCACCGCGCGGTGACGGGCTGGGGGCGCTTCTCGTTGCGGCGAACCATGTCCAGGTCGACCTCGGCGAACACCGCGCGCGTACGGGCGGCCTCCTGCTCGTAGCGGGCAATGACCTCCTCCACCGGCAGCTCGGAGCCCTGCTCGAACTCGGCATCGGGGTTGTTGGCGGTCCACGGGCCGTCGTCCTCACCGCCGAACAGGTCGGTGTTGACCCACGACCGCTCGACCCAGCGCAGGTGGTTGAGGACGTTGGCCGGGCTCATGAGCGGTGACCCGGGCAGCGGCGCCCTCCGCGCGAGCTCCTGGGACAGTCCGCTGACCTTCATGACCGCGGTGTCCTGCGCATAGTGCAGCACCTGGAGCAGGATGCTGCGCTCGTCGAAGGCCTCGGGGATGTCGTCGGTGCGTGCCATGTCCAGCACCCTGACACAATGGGCGACGTGAGTGAGCGCCAGCGAGGTCACGATGAGGGCCTCACGTCATTGATTCCGTATCGTGGTCCTTCATGGAGACAATGACGTGAGTGAACCGTTGGTGATGGGCATCGAGTCGTCCTGCGACGAGACCGGTGTCGGCATCGTCCGCGGCACCGAGCTGCTCGCGCACTCCCTGAGCTCGAGCATGGAGCAGCACGTACGGTTCGGGGGCGTCGTCCCCGAGGTCGCCAGCCGCGCGCACCTCGAGGCCATGATCCCCACCCTGGAGCAGGCCTATGCCGAGTCCGGGATCCGCGTGCAGGACGTCGACGCGATCGCCGTCACGAGCGGCCCGGGGCTGACCGGCGCGCTGTTGGTCGGCGTCGCCGCGGCCAAGGCCCTCGCCCTGGCCCATGACAAGCCGCTCTACGGCGTCAACCACCTTGCCGCCCACGTCGCGGTGGACCAGCTCGAGCACGGCCGGTTCGACCAGCGCGTCGCCGCCCTGCTGGTCAGCGGCGGTCACACCGAGCTGCTGCTGGTCGACGACATCGTCACCGGCATCACGATGCTGGGCCAGACGATCGACGACGCGGCCGGTGAGGCGTTCGACAAGGTCGCCCGCCTGCTCGAGCTGCCCTATCCGGGCGGTCCGCACATCGACCGGGTCGCGCGTGACGGCGACCCGACCGCGATCGCGTTCCCCCGTGGGCTCACGACCGGCCGAGACTTGGAGAAGCACCGCTACGACTTCTCGTTCTCCGGGCTCAAGAGCGCCGTCGCCCGGCACGTCCAGCACGAGCAGCGCATGGGACGTACGTTCGCGGTCGCCGATGTCGCGGCCTCGTTCCAGGACGCGGTCTGCGACGTGCTGACCAAGAAGACCATCGCGGCGTGCCTCGAGCACGACGTCGACACCCTCATCATCGGCGGCGGGGTTGCCGCCAACGCCCGCCTGCGGCACTTCGCCGAGGAGCGCGCCGCCAAGGCCGGGATCAAGGTGCGGATCCCGCGGATGGGGCTGTGCACCGACAACGGCGCGATGGTCGCGGCACTGGGCGCCGAGGTCGTCCGCCGCGGGATCGCCCCGTCCTCGCTCGACCTGCCGGTCGACTCCGGCATGCCCGTCACTCAGGTCGTGGCGGCGTAGGGATGTCGTCGGCGCACCACGGAGGGCGATGGCGTGCCGCCGCCCTGATCGCGCTCGCCCTGCTCCTGGTCGTCGGCGGCGTTGGCTGGTGGGCGGGCTTCGCGGACTCCGGTGACGAGCCGTCGACGCCCGCAGCCGATGCGCCCTCGGCCTCGGCGAATGCCGACCCCGCACCCGTTGGATGGGCTCCGACGTCCGCGGAGAAGGCAAGGGCGAAGTCGCTGGCCGACGGGCTCGCCCTCGACGAGCTCGCGGGCCAGCTCATCGTGGCGCGGAGCTTCTCCAACGAGACGTCGCTGGAGCTGGTCCGCAAGAAGCACTTCGCCGGGGTCATGGTCACGGGTCAGCAGATCCTGGACGTCACGACCGACGACCCGCTCGCGCAGGTCAAGGCGTTCAACCGGCAGCTCCAGGACGCCGGCAAGGGCCGTGGCTACCCCGTCATGGTGCCGATCGACCAGGAGGGCGGCCTCGTCGCCCGGCTGACCGACCCGCTGACGACCTTCCCGGCGTTCATGTCCGCCGGAGCTGCCATTCAGGGCCAAGGAGACGACGGGGCGGCGGCCGTCACCGCAGCGACGCGGGCCTCCGGCGCGGAACTGCGCGACGCCGGCTACAACATGGTCTTCGCCCCCGACGGGGACATCACGATCGGCGCCGCCGATCCCATCATCGGGAGCCGGTCTGCGGGTTCGGACCCAGGCACCGTCGCGCGTGCCGTGGTGGCGGCGGTCGAGGGTTACAACGAGGCGGGCATCCTCTCCGCTGTCAAGCACTTCCCGGGACACAACGTCGCGACCGACAGCCACCATGGCCTGCCGGTCCTCGACAGCGACCGCACCCGGTTGCGCGAGCACGACCTCGTGCCGTTCGCCGCAGCCGCCGCCGACGCCGCACCGGGCATCATGACCGGCCACCTCAACGTCCCGCTGCTGGACCGGGGCGTCCCCGCCTCGCTGTCCCGCAAGGTCGTGACCGAGGAGCTTCGGGACAACCTCGGCTACGACGGCATCGTCATCACCGACTCCTTGGGCATGGGGGCCGTGATGTCGAAGTACCACGGTGGTGAGGCGACCGTCGCGGCGATCAAGGCCGGGAGCGACCTCGCGCTGATGCCGGCCGACAACGACAAGGCGTACAACGCGGTCCTTGCGGCGCTCAGGTCCGGCGAGATCCCCGAGCAGCAGGCCCGTGACTCCGCGGCCCGGGTCATCGCCTACCTCCTGCACTCCGAGGCGTCCCGCGCGCTGCCCGGCGATCCCGGGAGCCACAGGGACGAGTCCGAGGCGCTCAGCGCGTCGGCCGCGACGATCGTAGCCCAGCCGTGCCCCGTCCCGCGGATCACGGCGGTCATGCCGTCGGGCTCGCCGAGCGCCGTCGCGGCGTTCCGCACCGCGGCGCAGGAGGCAGGTCTGCCGATCGGCTCGGGCACCTCGGTGGCCTTCCTCGGCGAGGGCGTCAGGTCCTCGTCAGCTGCCGTGGTCGTGTCGACCGACACCCCGTACGGCCTGGCGGCCAGCTCGGCACCGACCAGGATCGCGCTCTACGGTCGGGGCGTCCCGGCGATGCGGGCGCTTGTGAAGGTCCTGCAGGGCAAGCAGCCGGCTTCGGGCAAGCTGCCCGTTGACATCGGTGTGCCCCAGCCCAAGCGATGCTAGGCCCCGCGACTGGCGCAGTGTGGCTGGATTCGCGGCCTCGAATCCAGCCGCACCGCGCCACTCGCGGGGAGACAGGGCGTCAGCGGGCCGGGACGGGACGGAACCGCACGACCCGGCCCGGCCCGGCCTGGGCCAGCCTGTCGGTGTGGGCGTCGACCACGACGGCGACGACAGGATAGCCGCCCGTCACGGGATGGTCGGGGCCGAGCACGATGGGCCGACCGTCGGTGGCGACCTGGATGCTCCCGCGGACGCACGGCTCGCTCGGCAGCTCGTCGTGACGGGACCGCACCAGGGCTGGTCCGGCCAGGCGGACCCCGATGCGGTCGGACGCCGGGCCGACCTGCCACGGGCTGTCGAGCAGCAGACGTACGGCCTCGGGTGCGAACCAGTCGTCCCGTGGGCCGAGGACGACGTCGAGCGTCAGGTCGCCGGCCGTCGTGAGGTCCGGGACGTCCTGCACCTCGGGCGACCTCAGGGCCTGACCCACTGCGAGCCGATCGCCCGCCGCGACAGGCGCCGGACCGATCCCTGAGAGCGTGTCGGAGGACGCCGACCCCAGCTCGGTCGGCGCGACGAAGCCGCCGGCGGCGCCGACGTACGTCCGCAGGCCCGTCGTCGCGGCACCGACCCGCACGACCTGTCCCGCCCGCACCGGGACGGCGCGGCCGTAGGCGACGGGTGCGCCGGCGATCGTGACCGGCCCGGCCCCGCCGGTCACGGCGATCGTGTGCGGGGACTCCGCCCGGAGGACGAGGCCGCCGCCCAGGACCTCAAGAGCGGCGTTCCCGCCCGGGTTGCCGAGCAGTGCGTCGACCTGGTGCAGCGCGCGGCGGTCGAACGCCCCGGACGGGCTGACGCCGAGATGGCCGAGCCCCGGGCGGCCCCGGTCCTGCAGCAGGGTCAGCAGCCCGGACTGCTCGACGAGGAAGGTCATGCCGGTACGAAGCGCACGGTCATGCCTGCGACGAGCAGCGCCGGCGGCTCCCGGTGGGCGTCCCACAGCACGGCGTCGGACCGCCCGATCAGCTGCCACCCGCCGGGCGAACGGCGCGGGTAGACGCCGCTGAACTCACCGGCCAGCCCGACCGATCCGGCCGGGACCGACGTGCGCGGCGAGGGACGGCGCGCGACGTGCAGCCGCGGGTCCCCGCCGACGAGGTAGGAAAACCCGGGGGCGAAGCCGCCGAACGCCACGGTCCACGGTGTGTCGGTGTGGGCCGCGACGACCTCGGAGGTTGAGAGCCCCGTGAGCCGGGCGACGTCCGCCAGGTCGGGTCCGTCGTAGGTCACCGCGATCTGGACGGCGACCTCCGACGGCCCGTGGGGGGAAACTGGTGTCGTCCGCCGGACCAGGTCGCGCAGGGCCGACGGCTCACCGCGCAGCAGGACGGTCCGGGCGCCCAGCACGGTGTCCGCCCGGTCGGCGAGCGCCGCGAACCAGCCCTGGGCCTCGGCGAGGGACGCGCAGTCGAGCAGGAGGGCCCGGTCACCGTACGGTCGCAGGTTCACGGTGCGCTCGCGACCTCGGCGCCGGCGTCCTCGATAGCGGCGCGGACGGCGCGGGCCAGGAGCAGGGCGCCGGGGGAGTCGCTATGCACGCAGATCGACGCGACCTGGCCCAGCAGTCGGACGGCCTGGGCGGCGACGGCGACGGGATCGTCGAGCACCGCCCCCGGCTCGGTGCGCGGCACGAGGCGCCCCTCGGTGGTGTAGGCACGGTCGGCGAACCCCTCGTGCACGGTCGGGATCCCGGCCGACTCAGCGATCGTCAGCGAGACCGCGCCGGGGAGTCCCAGCAGCGGCAGCGGCGCCATCAGCCCCTGCCACGCGTCGACGACGGCCCGCGCCTGCACGGCATCGTCCACGATCGTGTTGTAGAGCGCACCGTGCGGCTTGACGTACGACACGACTCCGCCGACCGACCGGGCGATCTCGTCCAGCAGGAGGATCTGTCCGAGGACCTCGTCGGCGAGCTCGTGGGCCGGCATCTCCACGAAGACACGGCCGAAGTTGTCCCGGTCCGGATAGCCGACCTGAGCGCCGATCGCGACCCCGCGCGCGACCGCGGCCTCGCACGTGACCCGCATGAGCTCGCGGTCCCCGGCATACGCGCCGCAGCACACGTTGGCGCTGGTGACGACGTCGAGCAGGGCGGCGTCCTCGCCGGACTCCCAGCGCGGCCATGACTCCCCGAGGTCGGCGTTGAGGTCGATCCGCATGCCCCCAGCGTAGGAGCAGCCCGGACCGCTGTCGCCCAGTGGCGCAGACCCACCGACGACCGGCGCAGATGGGCACGACACGCCGTCTCGAAAACGTCGATCTGCGCCACTCGCGGAACGGGGGTCAGAGGCGCTCGACCAGGAGGGCCCGGCCCTGGCCCTGCACGCGGGTCATCACGACGAGCGCCTCGTTGGGCCCCTTGAGCTTCATCCGCCGGACGAGCTCCTCGGGGACGATGTCGACCCCGCGCTTCTTGATCGTCAGGGTCCCGACCCGGCGCACCTGCAACGCCGCCTTGAGCGGCTTCTCCCGGAACGGCAGCTCGTCGACGACTCGGAACCCCCGGGCGAGCTCGGTCGGGTCCAGACGGTCCGAGCTGACGTACGCGATGTGCGGGTCGGGCAGCCACCCCCCGATCGTCGCGGCGAGCTCGCTGACCGCACCTGCGCGGATCACGGCGTCGTCCGGCTCGTAGAGGTATGTCCCCACGTCGGCGACCGCGGCTGGCTCCCCGTGGGCCAGGAGCGTCCGACCCGACGGCAGGACCGTCGCGCGCCTCGCGGCCGTCGCGAAGGGCGCGCCCCACAGGCATGCCTCGACCAGATCGCCACCGTCGCTGACCCATTCGGCCTCGACCCCCACGGGGACGGCGTCGTGGGCCAGTCCCGGCATGACCTTGGCGACGGCGCGTCCCGCGAGCAGCTGACGCACCCACTCCCACGGCGGCTGGAGGTCGGCGGTCGAGAACGTCCGGCCGCGGGCGTCCCGACGGGCCGGGTCGATGAACGCGACCTCGTCAGGCCCGATCGTCGCCTCGGTCGCGTCCCCGCACAGCACCTTTCCCTCGAGTCCGAGCGCGGTCAGGTTGGCGGCCGCGATCATCGCGCGGACGGGATCCATCTCGACGCCGCGCACTCGCAGCCCGGCGCGGGCCAGGGCGATGAGGTCGCCGCCGATCCCGCAGCCGAGGTCGACGACGGCGGTGCCCCCGTGGGAGGCGAGGCGAGCCGCGCGGTGCGTCGCGACGCTCATCCGGGTGGACTGCTCGAGCGCGTCGTGCGTGAAGTACATCCGGGCAGCGTCGGGCCCGAACTTCGCGACGGCCTTGCCGCGCAAGTGGTTCTGCGTGACGGCCGCCGCGACGAGCCCGGGCGCGTACGTCTTGCGCAGCCGGGTCCCGAGCCCGAGGTCGCTCTCGACGCCGGCGCGGGCCGCGACCTCGGCCAGCAACGTCTGCCCCTGAGCGGTGAGCAGTTGCTCGAACGTCTCGAGATCCATGGAAGAAGTGTGCCGGGGTGTTTCGCCTAGGGCGAAACGAGTTAGCAGTCTCTTGGGGTGAGTGCCAGACGCGTGCTAGATTCAGGCTTGGCACTCCCACCATGAGAGTGCCAATCACCGGTAGGTGCGACCCCCGCGACGGCGTACCCACCAACGTCCAACGTTTCACCGTTGAAAGGCAGGTCGACACGTGTCGGTCACCATCAAGCCGCTC
>JAOPXL010000025.1 GCA_025965175.1 Aeromicrobium sp. | reverse complement strand
GTGCGCTTCGTGGAGGAGATGTGCAAGATGCGCGCCTTCGGGCGGCTGTGGGACGAGATCACCCGCGAGCGCTACGGCGTGCAGGACCCCAAGATGCGCCGGCTCCGCTACGGCGTCCAGGTCAACTCGCTGGGGCTCACCGAGGCGCAGCCCGAGAACAACGTGCAGCGCATCGTCCTGGAGATGCTCGGCGTGACGCTGAGCAAGGACGCCCGGGCCCGCGCCGTGCAGCTGCCGGCATGGAACGAGGCGCTCGGCCTGCCCCGCCCGTGGGACCAGCAGTGGTCCCTGCGGCTGCAGCAGGTGCTGGCGTTCGAGTCCGATCTGCTCGAGTACGACGACATCTTCGAGGGGTCCGTGGTCATCGAGGCCAAGGTCAGCGAGCTGATCGAGGGCGCCAAGGCCGAGATCGACCGCGTGCAGGCGATGGGCGGTGCCGTTGCCGCGGTCGAGTCGGGCTACATGAAGCAGGCGCTGGTCGGCTCGCACTCGGAGCGCCGCGCCCGGATCGAGGCCGGGGAGATGAAGGTCGTCGGCGTCAACTCCTATACCGAGACCGAGCCCTCGCCGCTGACCGCCGACCTGGACACCGCGATCATGACCGCCGACCCCGAGGCCGAGGCCAACGCGATCGCCGACGTCCAGACGTGGCGGTCGCAGCGCGACCAGGGTGCCGTCGACGAGGCGCTGCACCGTCTGCAGAGCGAGGCCAAGGGTGACACCAACCTGATGGAGGCGACCCTCGCGGCCGTCCGTGCCGGCGCGACCGTCGGTGAGTGGGCCGGAGCGCTGCGCGAGGTGTTCGGCGAGTACCGCGCGCCCACCGGCGTCAGCGGTGTCGCCAGCGTCGCCGAGGCGGGCGCCGACCTGACTGCGCTGCGCGAGCGCGTGCGCTCGACCGGCGACGAGCTGGGCACGCGGCTGCGGTTCCTCGTCGGCAAGCCGGGTCTGGACGGGCACTCCAACGGTGCCGAGCAGGTCGCGGTCCGGGCCCGCGACGCCGGGTTCGAGGTCGTCTACCAGGGCATCCGGCTGACGCCGGCGCAGATCGTCGCGGCCGCGGTGGCCGAGGACGTGCACGCCGTCGGCCTGTCGATCCTGTCGGGCTCGCACATGGAGCTCGTCCCGGACGTGCAGCGTGCGATGCAGGAGGCCGGCATCGGCGACGTCCCGTTGATCGTCGGCGGGATCATCCCGGAGTCCGACGCCCGCCGCATGGAGGCCGCCGGCGTCGCCGCGGTGTTCACGCCGAAGGATTTCGGCATGACCCCGATCATGGACCGGATCGTCGACGAGATCCGCAAGGCCAACGACTTGCCGGCGTGACCGGTTCGTCGGTTTACCACGGTCCCTCGGCAGACCTGCTCGTACCGTGGGACATGTCCCACGGGAGGCGCGGGCTTGCCCAGGGACCGTGGTAGACCGACCTCAGTTGAGGACGCGGAAGTCAGCCGGGAGCGCTCCGCCGCCGATGATCTCGGTCGTCAGGTCCTGCAGCGCCATCAGGGCGACGGACTGGCTGAACGGGCCGTACGACACGCGCGCCACGCCGAGCTCCTCCATGCGGGCCAGCGGCACGGACCCGGGCGCGCCGATCAGGGTGAGCTTCTGCGGGCCCCACGCGTCCACGAATGCCTTGATGTCATCCTCCGAGACCTTCCCGGGGACGAACACGACGGGCGCGCCGGCCGCGAGGTATGCCTTGCCGCGCTCGATCGCGTCGACCAGCACGTCGGCGTGCGGGCGGTCGCCGGCCTTGACGAACGCGTCGGTCCGCGCGTTGAGCACGAAGTCGATCCCCTCCGCCTGGCCGGCCCCGAGCACGGCCTCGACCGCGGCGACGGCCTCGGGCAGAGGCTTCAACTGGTCCTCGAGATTGGCGCCGACGGCACCGACCTGGATCGCCATGCGGGTCGTCTCCCCGGGGTTGCCGTAGCCGGCCTCCAGATCGGCGGTGACGGGCAGCTCGGTCGCCGAGACGATCGTGCCGATCGCCTCGATCATGAGCTCGACGGGGATGTTCTCACCGTCCTCGTAGCCGTACGCGGCCGCGATCGAGTGGCTGGCCGTGGCGAGGGCAGTGACGCCCTGGACCTCCGAGACGACTCGGGCGCTGATGGCGTCCCACACGTTGACGACCTTGAGCAGCGTCGGTGCCGTGTGCAGGGCGAGGAGCTGGTGGGACTGGGCGGACAGGGATGAGGTGTCGATCATGCACTCCACGCTACGACGCCGGGGTGAGGCGAGCCACTCCTTCGTGGCAGCGACGCGGCCGCGTGCCCTAGGCTCAGGACACCGCTCAGGCGGCGATCTTCGACTTGGTCTTCTGCGCGTCCTTGACCTTGACGAGCTTGCGCTTCTTGACGGTGTAGCCCTCGGGAAGAGTGCCCTCGCGCATCATGCGGAGGGGGCAGCGCTTGCAGGCGGGCTTGTCGCTGCAGCACTTCTTCTTCGGAGGCTTCGGCACCCGACAATCTTATCAGCGTGAGGTGAGCCTCGCCTTAGTTCGAGACCAGAGAAGGACGAGACCATGGCCGCACCGGCGTTCGTGACCCAGCTCAACCAGCAGCTCAAGCATGAGTTCGAGGCCCAGCAGCAGTACATCGCGATCGCGACGTTCTACGAGTCGCTCACGATGCCGCAGCTGGCGTCGCTGTTCTACCAGCAGGCGCTCGAGGAGCGAGATCACGCCATGATGATGGTCCAGTACCTCCTCGACGCCGACGAGACGCCGGTCATCCCGGCCCTCGACGCGCCGGTCGTCGGGTTCGCGGACGTCGTCGAGCCGGTTGCCACAGCGCTCGCCCAGGAGAAGCGGGTGACCCAGCAGATCAACGAGCTGACCCGCATCGCCCGGGAGAACAACGACTTCGCCTCGGACCAGTTCATGCAGTGGTTCATCAAGGAGCAGGTGGAGGAGGTCTCGAAGATGAGCGACCTCCTGGCCGTCGTGACGCGGTCCAAGGAGGACTACGAACGGATCGAGGACTGGGTCGCTCGCGAGGACAAGGGTGCCGGCGACGATCCGACGGCGCCGCCCATCGCCGGTGCGTAGGTCCGTCCTCGCGCTCGTCGCGTTGGCGACGCTCTCGGCCTGCGGCTCCTCGAAGAACGACAGCGGGGCAGGCCCGGCACCTTCGGGCGCCGACATCACCCTGTCGGTCGTCGTGACGACGGACGCCGGTGCGGACCCCGCGACGTACGACCTGCGGTGCGGGCCGTCCGGCGGCAATCACCCGCAGCCCGAGCAGGCGTGCGCTGCCTTGCAGAAGGCCGGCCGGGATGTGCTCGAGCCCGTGGCGGGGGACCGGGCGTGCACCCAGATCTACGGTGGGCCGCAGACGGCGGCCGTCCGCGGCTCCTGGGAGGGCGTCAGGGTCGACGCAAGCTTCGATCGTACGAACGGCTGTGAGATCGACCGCTGGGAGCAGCTCGGCACGACGTTCTTCGCCGTCCCGCTCCAGTAGGGCGCGCGGATCGTTCCTCGCCGCCGCCGTGACTGCGTCGCGGTCGGGCTCCGCCCGAGCGCCTGCCCTGGCTCCGCTCGGGCCCTCGATCGCGGTTGGCCGCTAGAACAGTCGCAGTGACGGGTCGTCGATGCCGCGGAGCTCGTCGTAGTTGACGACGACGCACTCGATGCCGCGGTCCGTGGCCAGGACCCGCGCCTGCGGCTTGATCTCCTGGGCCGCGAAGATGCCGCGCACCGGTCGCAGCGAGGGATCGCGGTTCATGAGCTCGAGGTAGCGGGTCAGCTGCTCGACCCCGTCGATGTCGCCGCGGCGCTTGATCTCGACCGCGACCGAGGCGTTGTCGGTATCCCGGCACAGCAGGTCGACCGGGCCGATCGCGGTCATGAACTCGCGCCGGACCAACGTCATGCCGGCGCCGAGGGCGGCGGTGTGCTCGGCGAGCAGCTCCTGCAGGTGCTTCTCGACGCCGTCCTTGCGCAGGCCGGGATCGACGCCGAGCTCGTGTGCGGAGTCGTGCAGGACCTCTTCGATCCGGATGCGCAGCGTGTCGTCGGTCTTGCCGGCGGTCACGACCCATTCGGCGACGCCGTCGTCCGTCGTGCCCTCGCGCAGGGTGCACGGAGGGCTCATCCAGTTGAGCGGCTTGTAGGACCCGCCATCGGAGTGGATCAGCACCGAGCCGTCGTTCTTGACCATGATGACCCGCGTCGCGAGCGGCAGATGAGCGGCGAGCCGCCCCGCGTAGTCGACCTGGCAGCGAGCGACGACCAGCCTCACTTCACCCTCGTCGCGGTGCCGAGCGTGAACTGGAGGGTGTCACCGACGATCGTGCCCTTGTCGGTGTCGCCGTCGTCGCCGACGAGCCAGATCGTGCGTCCCTTGACGGAGTATTTGCCGGTGCGGAAGTCCTCGATGCCCATGTAGTCCTGGATGAACGTGCCGTCCTCGACCAGGTGCAGGACGTAGTCCTCAGTCTTGATCTCCCAGTCCCCGCGCAGGTCGACGGCGCCGTCGGTGTCGGGATCGACCGAGGGGGCCTGGGTCGTGACGGCGGGGGGTGTGGCTGTCTTGCTCGGAGAGGTCACGGCACCGTCGGAGTCGCTCGCGCCACATCCTGCGAGCGCCGACAGTGCGATGCCGGCGACGGTTGTGGCCATCGTCATACGTCGATTCATCGTTCTCCCATATTGACCGGCAGCAGTGTCACGTTAGTGTGGCACGACCGCTTTATTACCGAGGAGTAGCCATGCAGGAAATCGCCGATCGTCTCGCCGCAAGCGACCCGGCCGCTGAGATTGCACGAAAGCTTCTGCTGCCGTACCTCAACCATGCCGCCACGATGTACGAGAGCGGCTACGCGACCGCCGCCGACATCGACGCGTCGATGCGGTTCGGCTGTGGCTACCCGATCGGACCGCTGGCCCTGGTCGACGCGCTCGGCGCGCAGACCGTCGTGACCGGCCTCGACAAGCTGTACGCCGAGACGGGGGACGAGCTGCACCAGCCCGTCGCGGTGCTGAGCGCGCAGGCCGCCGACGGGACGACGTTCGCGGCGGCCACCGCCGACGGCGACGCGACGCCCCAGCTGCGCCACGAGATCAACCGGGTCGGCGTCGTCGGCACCGGCACGATGGCCTCGGGCATCGTCGAGGTGTTCGCCAAGGCTGGGTACGACGTGACGTTCGTGGGACGCGGCGAGGACAAGATCGCCGGCGTCGTCGCCGCAATCACCAAGAGCCTCGACAAGGCGGTCTCGCGCGGCAAGCTCGACGAGGACGGCAAGGCCGCGGTCCTGGGTCGCCTGACCGGTGCGACGGAGCGCGAGGCGCTCGCCGACGCCGACATCATCGTGGAGGCCATCGCCGAGGACCTCGACATCAAGCTCGCATTGTTCGCCGACCTGGACCGCATCGCCAAGCCCGGCGCGATCCTGGCCACGACGACGTCGTCGCTGTCCATCAACGCCTGCGCCGCCGCGACGAGCCGTCCCCAAGACGTCATCGGCATGCACTTCTTCAATCCCGCCGCCGTCATGAAGCTCGTCGAGGTCGTCACGGCTGACGCCACGTCGGTCGAGGTCGACGAGACCGTGCGGGCATTGTGCCTGGCCACCGGCAAGCACCCCGTGTCGTGCGGTGACCGTGCCGGCTTCATCGTCAACGCCTTGCTGTTCCCCTACCTCAACGACGCGATCAAGCTGCACGAGGCCGACGGTGGCTCGCTCGACGAGATCGACGAGGCGCTCAAGGCGACCAAGCTGCCGATGGGGCCTTTCCAGCTGCTCGACGTCGTCGGCAACGACGTGTCGCTCGCGATCCAGCAGTCCCTGGTCGGCACCTTCGGGCACGCCGGCTGGCAGCCCGCGCCGACACTGGAGCGCCTGGTGGCTGAGGGCAAGCTGGGTCGCAAGACCGGCGAGGGCTTCCACACGTACTGAGGATTCGAAAGAGGTCACGCCGTGAGGGCGTGAGATGTTGATGCCGCGAGGCCGGTAACCCCAGGGTTCCGGCCTCGTTGCTCTGTGCGGGGGACCGACCAGCAGGAGCGCACGATGTTCATGTCGACCTACGTGAGTGCATCAGCGCGGTTCGTGCGGTCGACCTGCCTGGCGTTGGCGACGGCGCTCCTGGTCGGCTTCGTCTCGGTGCAGGCGTTCATGGCGCAGTACGGGACGCCGGCCAGTGTGGTCGTCCTCGACGCGTCCGGGACCGACCGGGTGCTCGGCGCGGCGATCGCGTCCCAGGAACGGGCCGGCCTGCGCTGCTCGGAGAAGCCGACCCTGACCGATGTGGTCCTGTTCCAGCCCGCCCGCGGGGAGAAGGTCAGCGTGGTGTCATTCGCGGACGCCATCGCCCGGTCGGCGGCACACGAGGGTTGGATCCGGCGCTACTGCGTCTAGGCGTGCCGACGGGCGGTGCGCTGGCGGCCACTCCAGCCGGAGTTCCTGGACGCTGGCGCACCGCTCACCGGGTGTCCACCGCTGGGTGGCCCCGTCCGTAGACTGGGCGCATGCCCCGCAGAAGAGTTGCGCGTCCCGCGCCGGCGCCGCTGCGGAGCCCGCCGGAGCAGCACGAGCACAAGGCTGACGGGGAGTGGCTCGTCCGTACGACCCGCGGCTCGTCGACCAAGGACTACCGGTGCCCGGGGTGCGCACAGCTCATCGCCCGCGGACGGGCCCACGTCGTCGCGTGGCCCGCCGAGAAGGCGCTGCTGAGCGAGGCGGCCATCGACGATCGCCGTCACTGGCACACGGCCTGCTGGGCCAGGAAGCACTAGGACCATGACTGAGAAGATCCGTGGCAATTCCGTCCTGCCGGCACGGCGCGAGCAGATCATGCTCGAGACTGCCGACGGCTTGAGCCTGGTCGGCGAGCTCGCGCTGCCGCTGGACCGGCCGCCCGTCGCGACGATGATCTGCCTGCACCCGCTGCCGACGCACGGCGGGATGATGGACAGCCACCTGTTCCGCAAGGCGTCCTATCGGTTGCCGGCGCTGGCGGGCATCGCCGTGCTGCGCTTCAACACCCGCGGCACCTCGAGCGTCCAGGGGACGAGCGAGGGCTCGTTCGACAACGGAACCAGCGAACGCTTCGACGTCGCGGCCGCGGTCGAGCACGCCGAGTTCGCCGACCTCCCGCACATCTGGCTGGTCGGCTGGTCGTTCGGCACCGACCTGACCTTGAAGTACGGCCTCGAGCCCTCCGTCGAGGGCATCGTCCTGCTGTCGCCGCCGCTGCGCTACTCGACGCCGGCGGACCTGACCGCCTGGGCCGAGTCCGGCAGGCCCGTCACCGCGCTCATTCCCGAGCACGACGACTACCTCCAGCCGCCGGAGGCGCGGGAGCGGTTCGCCGCGATCCCGCAGGCCGAGGTCATCGCGGTTGACGGCGCGAAGCACCTGTGGGTCGGCGACTCCGAGCGCGTCCTGGACGAGATCACCCGCAAGCTGGCGCCCTCGGTGCCACTGCCGCTGCCGTCCACCTGGGACGGACCGATCGAGCAAGCCGACTCCTCGGCGTACCGCGACCGGACGGTCGCGTCGTTCGCGGACGTGCCGCGGCCCGACTGACCACGGCACGTCCGACCCAGGGCCCGGATCAGTCGGAGGGCTTGCCGCCGGCGGCCTGGCCCGGAGTCTTCGCGGCGGTGGGCTTGTCCTGGTCGGCCGGGGCCACCTGGCTGGGCGCAGCGGCTGCCGCAGCCGGCTCATCGCCGGTCCTGGCCTCTGCGGGCGTCTCGTCCGCCGGGACGCCCGGGGCAAAGGTCGACACGATGTCACGCAGCTGCCCCATCTGGGCCATGATGCCGTCCTTGCGACGCTGCAGCTCCTCGACCTCCGAGCGCAGCAGACGCGTCTGGCGCTCGGCCTCGGTCGTCGCGGTGGCCCGAATCTTCTGGGCCTCGGCGTTGGCGCTGGAGACGAGCTGCGCCGCCTGGGTCTTGGTCTGGTCGAGCAGACGAGCGGCCTCGGTGCTCGCGGCGTCCCGGGCCTTGGCCGCCTGACTCATGATGTTGCGGGCGCGCTCGTCAGCCGCGGCGGCACGCGTCTCGGCGTCCTTGACCAGCTTGCCGGTCTGCTCCATCGCAGAGGCGTGGTTCTCGGAGGCCTCGCGGGCCAGGCGCTCCTTCTCGACCGCCAGCACGCGGCGGGCCTCGGAGACCTCGCGGTCGGCCGCGGCCCGGGCCTGCTCGACGTCGCGGGTCGCGCCGAGGCGCATGTTCTGGGCGTCCTGTTCGGCGGCCAGCTTGAGCTGGGCGGCCTCCCGCTCGGCCTGCGCGCGCAGGTCCTCGGAGTGGGCGAGCGCGTCGGCGTGCATCGTCTCGGCGTCGACCAGCAGGCCCTTGCGCTTCTCATCGAGCTCGAGGGCCGCCTGGCTGCGCAGCTCCTCCGCATCGTGGTGGGCCGAGGCGCGCACGATCGCGGCCTCTTCCTCGGCCTTTGTGACGAGCTCGATGGCTTCGCGGTTGGCGCGGCTGCGGACGTCCTCAGCCTCCTGCTCGGCCAGGCCGAGCAGCTGGGCGGCGTGGTTGCCGAGCCCCGTGTAGTTGGGCTTCTCGATCGCCTCGACCCGCTCTTTGAGCTGGTCGACGAGATCGCGCAGGCCGTCGTTCTCGTCCTCGGCGGCCTTCAGGCTCTCGACGGCGCGCTGGAACTCCGCGGACTGGCTGCGGACCCATGCGTCGACCGCATCGCTGTCGTATCCGCCGCGGCGCGCCAGCGGGAACGTTGCGTCGCCGGCCTTGTCGGCCGAGTCGAAGATGGACAATCCGGGCTGGTCGGACATGCTGTTCCCGTTCGTCAAAGTGGGGGGTGTGGGGTGAGGCCCACCTTACCTCCCGGGACGAAGCACGGGTACGACCGAATCGCGGTCGTACCCGTGCGTCGTGCGGCTGCTGGAGTCCTGCTGGACTCAGACCCCGCGGAACCGGTTGATCTTGTCGATGTGCAACGTGCGCTTCTCCTCGTCGCGCACGCCGAGGCCCTCCTCCGGGGCGAGGCACAGGACGCCGACCTTGCCCTGGTGCAGGTTGTGGTGCACGTCGAGAGCGGCCTGGCCGGTGTCCTCCAGCTTGTAGACGCGCGACAGGGTCGGGTGGATCAGACCCTTGTCGATGAGCCGGTTGGCCTCGAACGCCTCGCGGTAGTTGGCGAAGTGCGAGCTCTTGATGTTCTTGAGGTTCATCCAGAGGTAGCGGTTGTCGTACTGGTGCATGTAGCCCGACGTCGACGCGCAGGTGATGATCGTGCCGCCCTTGCGCGTGACGTAGACCGAGGCGCCGAAGGTCTCGCGGCCAGGGTGCTCGAAGACGATGTCGGGGTCCTCGCCACCCGTGAGCTCACGGATCTTCTTGCCGAAGCGCTGCCACTCCTTGGGGTCCTGGGTGTTCTCGTCCTTCCAGAACTTGTAGCCCTCGGCCGAGCGGTCGATGACATGCTCGGCACCCAGTGAGCGGACGATCTCGGCCTTCTCGGGGGAGGACACGACACAGACCGGGATCGCGCCACCGTTCAGGGCGAACTGCGTGGCGTACGAACCGAGGCCGCCGGAGGCGCCCCAGATCAGGACGGTGTCGCCCTGCTTCATGTTGGCGCCGTTCTTCGACACCAGCTGGCGGTATGCGGTGGCGTTGACCAGACCCGGGCTCGCGGCTTCCTCCCAGGTGAGGTGGTCGGGCTTGGGCAGGAGCTGGTTGGACTTGACGATCGCGAGCTGGGCGAGGCCACCGAAGTTGGTCTCGAAGCCCCAGATGCGCTGCTGCGGGTCCATCATCGTGTCGTCGTGGCCGTCGGGGCTCTCGAGCTCGACGGACAGGCAGTGCGCGACGACCTCGGCACCCGGCGCCCAGGCGTTGACGCCCGGACCGGTGCGCAGGACGACGCCGGCCAGGTCGGAGCCGACGACGTGGTACGGCAGGTCGTGACGCTTCGTGTACTCGCTCAGTCGGCCGTAGCGCTCGAGGAAGCTGAACGTCGAGACCGGCTCGAAGATCGAGGTCCAGACGGTGTTGTAGTTGATCGCGCTGGCCATGACCGCGACGAGTGCCTCGCCAGGAGCGAGCTCGGGGATTGGCACGTCGTCGAGGTGCAGGCTCTTGCGCGGGTCCTTGTCCCGGCTGGCGAGCCCTTCGAACATGTCCACCTCGTCCTTGTGGACGGTGATGCCCTTGTAGGTCTCGGGGAGGGCGATGTTGGCGAAGTCCTGGGAGGACGTGTCACCGGCCTGGATGGCATCGAGAATGTTCTGCACGGGGGATCCTTCGGTCGGGGTCTCCGCGATGTTACTAACCGTTAACATTCCCGGCTACCGCGCGCGACTGTGATCCCGACCTCAGTCGGTGGATCTGAGGTGCCCGACCGGGTCGGCCGCCACGATCAGGTTGTCCCGGTAGCCGCCGCGGTCGGCGTCGAACGGGCCTGCGCACGTGATGAGGATCAGGCGAAGCGGCTGGTGGACCGAGAAGAGGGCGGTGTCCGCCGACAACGACGCACGGGGGGCCAGCCGCACCGACACGATCTCGAACGTCTGGTCGGAGCCGGAGCCGGCCACGCGGATCCGTTGGCCGGGCCTGGCTCCCAGCAGCTCGGCGAACGGTCCCACCCCCTTCGAGATCGAGTCCACGTGAGCCGCCAGGACGATGGCGCCGAACGGGTCGCCGATCCGGGAGCCCCCGTCCCACCAGCCCGCCCGATCGACGTCGGACGGGAGGCCGAGCACGCCGTTCCCGACCGTCGCCACGACGTCCACCTGCATCGAGACGCCGCTGGGCAGCCAGAGGGTGTCCGGGCGCTCGGTCCGGACCTGCGAGTCGGCAGGTCTGCCCAGGGCGGCCGATGACACGGTCGACGGGACTGTGGGCCCGCCTCGCCCGGCCGGGGCCACCGGCCTGGTCAGGGCGGCAAGCACCAGCGCGGTGAGGAGGACGAGGGCCGACGCCAGGCCGGACCACCGTGCACGTGACCAGCCGCCCGGCCGCATGAGATCACCTAGACCCGGCGCCGCGCACCTCTGACGGCCGCGATCGCCGCACCGACGATCGCGGCCGCGAGGACACCGACGGCCGCGACTGCGGTCTGCGGCCCCTCACGTTGGTCGTCGGAACGCCCCGGGGCGACGAGCCCCGCGGAGCCAGCATCCACCATCCCCGGACTGCCCGATCCCCCCCGGCCCAACGGCAGCACCTGGACGATGGCGTCCATGCTGCCTTCCTTCGGCTGACCGATCGCGAAGACCCTCGTGAGGGCGTCGGCCTTGACGTCGAGGTCGATCGGTCCGAGCAGCGGCGAGGAGCCGCCCGTCGGCACGATGTCGACGGAATAGGTGTCGGGTGGCACCTCGGCGGTGATGAACTCGCCGTTCGCGATGTTGGCGAACAGCACCTTCTTGTCCACGCGTACGTCGGCGGGCGGGACCACGGCGGTGTGGGCGACCGTCAGGCGGCCCATCCCGGTGGCAGCGGCGCTGACGTCGTTGGTGAACACCGTCGTCTCGGGCTGCTTCGCGGGATCGGCGGGCCAGTGCAGGACGATGTCCATGCTGGGCCTGGAGGCGTCGAATGACTTCTTGACCGTCCAGTCCGCGGATGTGAAGGTGACGGTGTGCTGCCCGGACGGCAGGTCCACCGGTCCGAGGACGGCCCTCGCCGCCGCCGACGTCTCGACCTCGTCACCGTCGACCTCGACGTCCACCGTGGAGCCGGGCACACCCTGGACGATGAAGACCTGGCTGGTCGGATCGGCGGCCGAGGCCGCGATCCCGCCCGCCGAGGGTGCCGCGACCAGCGCGGCGGCCAGGGTCAGCAGGGCGCCGGCCCGGCACGTTCTCGTCGCCACCGGCAGAGACATGGCAGATGCACCTCGGAAGAAGTCCCGAGGGGGGCCCGAGACGAACCTCAAGTATAGGAAGCTCCGGTCGAGCTGTCACCGGTAGAATCGTCGCTAGCTGCAGGACTCTCGGGGCGAACGCAACGAGGAATCGCCATGGTGACGTGGAGGGGCAATCGCCGGGTCAGGCCCGGCCGAGCAGCAGTGCCCGAGACGTCCCTGCCCGCGGCGCAGCACCGTGCAGCCGTCCGGAACCCGCTGCGCCGTCATCGCTGGTCGGCATTGGCGGCGGGCGTCGTGATCGCCGTGGTGGCCTTCGGCAGCTGGCGCCTCTCGGGTGGCGAGAACTCCGCCGCGCCGGGAGTGCGGTCGACTGTGGCTGTCGGCTCCGAGGACTCGGTGGACGTCGTGCAGCGGCTCAGCTTCGCCAGCGCTCGTGCAAGCCTGACCGTGTCGATCCCGACTCGTGAAGCTCCCGCCGAGGGGTTCGACCCCCGCGTGGCCGAGCTGCGGGTCCGCGCCGACGGGCGTGCCGCACCGGGTCTCGGCAGGCCGCTGGGCAAGGGGGAGACTCACAGGTTCACCTTCGCCGAGCCGGCGACCTCCGTCGTGCTGACGTACGCGGTCGAGGGAACCGTCATCAAGACCCGACCATCCGCTCCGGGACGCGCCCTGGCGCTGCTGACGCCCCTCACGTTCGAGGGCCAAATGGGGTTGGGGAGCCGGATCGAGATCAAGCGGGACGGCGTGCTCAACCTCGGCTGCATCGCTGCGGGCGCCCCGATGACCGCCTGTGGCTCCGAGATCGGACGGCACTGGGTCGTCGAACGCATCGCCGGGGACCCGGTCGTCGACGTCGTCGCCCAGATCGACCTCCCGGAGGCGTCGCGGCCCTGAAACGTGTCCCTAAGGGTCAGTGCGATGCTGCGGCGGCCGGCTCGACGAGCTCGACGAGGACTCCGCCGGCATCCTTCGGGTGCACGAAGTTGACCCGGGAGTCCGACGTGCCGCGCTTGGGGGCGTCGTAGAGGAGCCGGACGCCGCGCTCGCGCAGGATGGCCGAGACGGCCTCGATGTCGGCGACGCGGTAGGCCAGCTGCTGGATGCCTTGGCCGTTGCGCGCGATGAACTTGGCGATCGTGGACTCCTCGCTCAGCGGGGCCAGGAGCTGGATGCGAGTGTCGGAGTCGCCGACCGCGAGCATCGCCTCGCGGACGCCCTGCTCCTCATTGACCTCCTCGTGCACCGAATGGAGACCGAACGTCGACGCGTAGAACTCCAGTGCGTCGTCGAGGTCGGGCACGGCAATGCCGACGTGGTCGATCGTGAGCAGCAGGTGGTCGGGGACCAGCGGGGACGTCATGCAGACGAGGGTATGGCACGGCCGAGGGGGACGACGGGTGATCCATCGCACACCGAGGTCCCCGCGAGGTTACTTCTGCGTAAAGTGGAGACCACTGTCTTTCTCCAAGGCTGTCTTCGAAGGAGCTCCTCTCATGACCCAGTCCGTCATCGTCGCCGGTGCACGCACCCCAATCGGTCGCCTCCTCGGCGGTCTCAAGACCCTCTCCGGATCCGACCTCGGAGGTCTCGCCATCAAGGGCGCCCTCGAGAAGGCCGGCGTCTCGGGCGAGCAGGTCGAGTACGTCATCATGGGCCAGGTCCTGCAGGCCGGGGCGGGCCAGATCCCGGCCCGCCAGGCGGCGCACAAGGGCGGGATCCCGCTCAACGTCCCGGCCCTGACGATCAACAAGGTCTGCCTGTCGGGCCTCAACGCGATCGCCCTGGCCGACCAGCTGATCCGCGCCGGCGAGTTCGACATCGTCGTCGCCGGTGGGCAGGAGTCGATGACGCAGGCGCCCCACATGCTGCTGGGATCCCGCGAGGGCACCAAGTACGGCGACACCAAGCTCGTCGACCACATGGCCGCGGACGGCCTGTGGGACGCGCTGACCGACCAGGCCATGGGTGGCCTGACCGAACAGATCAACGCCGAGAAGCAGAAGTTCACGCGCGAGCAGCAGGATGCCTTCAGCGCGGCCTCGCACCAGAAGGCCGCCGTGGCGCAGAAGAACGGCGTCTTCGACGAGGAGATCGTGCCCGTCGAGATCCCGACCCGCAAGGGCGACCCCATCGTGGTCGCGGCCGACGAGGGCGTGCGTGGTGACACGACGACCGAGTCGCTCGGCAAGCTGCGCCCCGCGTTCGACAAGAGCGGCACCATCACGGCCGGCTCCGCCAGCCAGATCTCCGACGGCGCCGCCGCGGTCGTGGTCATGAGCAAGTCCAAGGCCGAGGAGCTCGGCCTGTCGTGGATCGCCGAGATCGGTGCGGCCGGCACTGTCGCCGGTCCCGACTCGAGCCTGCAGAGCCAGCCGGCCAACGCGATCGTCCAGGCGTGCGAGAAGGAGGGCATCACGCCCGCCGACCTCGACCTCGTCGAGATCAACGAGGCGTTCGCCGCGGTGGGCATCGCCAGCACGGGCGAGCTCGGCATCAGCGAGGACGTCGTCAACGTCAATGGTGGCGCGATCGCGCTGGGTCACCCCATCGGCGCCAGCGGTGCACGCCTGGTGCTGCACCTCGCGCTCGAGCTCGGCCGCCGTGGAGGCGGAGTCGGCGCAGCCGCCCTGTGCGGTGGCGGCGGCCAGGGCGACGCCCTGATCGTCCGCGTCCCCAAGAAGTAGCACCCCAGCAGTGTCGAGAGGCAGTCGCGCCATCCCCGTGCCCGAGCTCGTGGAACGAGCCCGGGCCGGTGAGCCCCGGGCGGTGGCGCGACTGATCTCGCTGGTCGAGGACCGATCGCCCTCCCTGCGGGAGGTCAGCGCTGCCCTCGCGCCCCTGGCCGGTGGTGCTCACATCGTCGGGATCACGGGCTCGCCCGGCGTCGGCAAGTCGACGTCGACCTCGGCGCTCGTGTCGGCCCTGCGGGCGCTGGGCAAGCGGGTCGGAGTCCTGGCGGTCGACCCCACCTCACCCTTCTCCGGCGGCGCCCTGCTGGGCGATCGCGTCCGGATGCAGGACCACGCGACCGACGAGGGTGTCTACATCCGGTCGATGGCGAGCCGGGGCCACCTCGGTGGGCTGTCCGCCTCGGCCCCGCAGGCTTTGCGGGTGCTCGACGCGGCCGGGTGCGACGTCGTGCTCGTCGAGACCGTGGGTGTCGGCCAGTCCGAGGTCGAGATCGCCGGGCTCGCCGACACGACCCTGGTGCTGCTGGCCCCGGGGATGGGCGACGGGATCCAGGCCGCCAAGGCGGGGATCCTCGAGATCGGCGACGTGTTCGTCGTCAACAAGGCCGACCGTGACGGCGCCCAGTCGACCCGCCGCGAGCTGCGATCGGTGATCGCGATGACCGATCGCGCCGACGGCTCGTGGAAGCCGCCGATCCTGCTCACCACGGCGACGACAGGGGAGGGCGTCGCCGAGGTCGTCGACGAGGTCCTCGCGCACCGCCTGCACCTCGAGGAGTCCGGCGAGCTGACTCGACGCCGACTGGCGCGCGTACGTCGAGAGATCGAGGCGCTCGCGCTGACCGAGGTCCAGTCCCGCTTCTCCCACTTGTCGGGCGACGCCCGCCTCGACACCCTTGCAGCACAGGTCCTCGACGGCAGCACGGATCCGTTCGCGGCCGCCGACACCCTCGTCGAGCAGCTCTGAGGCTGCGGCGGGGGCCCCGGCGCGCCTCCACGGATCGCGCGGGACTCCTGACCACAATGGGGGCGTGCTGAAAAAAGTCATCACGCTGCTCGTTGTCGGCTTCGTCATCTACTACCTGTTGACGGCCCCCGAGGGCGCCGCCGACGCCGTGAGCGATGCCTCCGGGGCGATCATGGACGCCTTCAAGCAGATCGGCATCTTCGTCAACGAGCTCGTCGCATAGGTCCACGATGATCCGGGCCCTGCTCGATCGGCTGCCCGAGCAGGACGTCGACGCGCACCTGCTCGGCGACGAGGGGGAGATCGTCATCGACCTCGTCCGACACCACCGGATCGTGTTCTGGCGGCCCACCGTCGAGGCGTTGGGAGCCGGTCTGGCAGTGGTCCTGGCGCTCGTCGGACCGATCCAGCTCGGCTGGTTCTTCCTGCTTCTGGCCGGCGGGGTCGCGGTGCATGCCGTCTATCTCTCCGCGCGCGAGCAGCGCGATGTGTTCGTCATCACCAACATGAGGGTCTTCCGCATGACGGGGGTCTTCACGGTCCGCATCGCCACGATGCCCATCACCCGCATCCTGGACATCACGGTCGAGAAGCCGCTGCTGGGCCGGATGCTCGGCTACGGACACTTCATCTTCGAGTCCGCGGCCCAGGCCCAGGGGCTGCGGCACATCCGCTTCATCGGCGACCCCGACGGGCGGGACCTCACGATCCAGCGCGTGATCCAGCGGTCCGGCCTGCGTGGCAAGACCATGGAGCAGCGGCTGATGGAAGGCTCGTAGGTCGACTTCCTACACTGAGGGCATGAACTTCTCGCGTCCCGGTGCCATCGATCTCTCCGCCCTCAAGCAGCCGGCCGCCCGACCGGCCCAGGCCGCCGCCACGGGTGGCAGCTATGTCGTCGACATCACCGAGGCGACCTTCCAGACCGTCGCCCTCGAGGCCTCTATGCAGCACGTCGTCGTGCTGTCGCTGTGGTCCTCGCGCGCGCCGCAGAGCTCGACCTTCAACGACACCCTCGCGACGATCGTCGACTCGTACGACGGCCAGATCCTGTTGGCTCGTGTCGACGTCGACACCAGCCCCCAGATCGCGCAGGCGCTGCAGGTCCAGGGCGTGCCGTACGTCGCCGGTCTGGTCAAGGGCCAGCCGGTCCCGCTGTTCCAGGGCACGGTCGAGGAGGCCGAGGTTCGCCGCTACTTCGACGAGCTCGTCAACGTCGCGGCGGCCAACGGCCTGGCCGGGCGGGCCCAGCCGGTCGGCGCCGCGTCGCCGGAGGCCCGGGGTGAGGTCGAGCCGCCGGAGGACCCGCGGTTCGCGGCGGCCGAGGAGGCGTTCATGGCGAGCGACTTCGAGACGGCGGTCGCCGAGTACGAGAAGCTGCGCGTGCAGTACCCCGCCGACGTCGAGATCGCCGAGCGGCTGGCCCGCGTCAAGTGGCTGTCCCGCATCGCCGGCGCCGACCTGCAGGCGGCGCGCAAGGCAGCCGCCGACGACCCGGACGACGCACCGGCCCAGCTGCTCGTCGCCGACCTCGACATCAGCGGCGGCAACGTCGAGGACGCCTTCCTGCGGCTGCTCGACGTCGTCCGGCGGACCTCGGGTGACGAGCGCGACCAGGTGCGGGAGCGCATGCTGGAGCTGTTCACGGTCGTCGGCATCGCCGATCCGGCCGTCATGTCGGCCCGGCGGGCCCTGGCGACGGCCCTGTTCTGATGGTCGTGAGCAGCGATACCCGTCACCTCACCTGATCTGGACGTCCGCAGCGGTAGGGTCGGGGCGGCGTCACGACCGTGATGCGGTGATGGGAAGCGGGCAGATGCGGACGAAGCTGGGCTGGGCGCTGTCCGTGCTCGGCGTGCTCGTCGCGGTCCTCGGCGCGGTCGTCATGGTGCTGCTCGGCCCGGACAGCCGCTTCACGACGGGTCCGCACGCGATCGAGACTGACGAGACCGCGGTCGTCACGGCACCCAAGGTCATCACGTGGGCCGACGTGCAAGTCGACGTCCTGGCCGAGGTGCCGGTCCGCAAGCCGATCTTCGTGGGGCTCGGCAACTCGGTCGACGTCGCCGACTTCGTCCGCCGGACCGGCCGGCTCGAGGTCACGTCGTTCAAGAGGCCGTGGAGGCTGACGACCCGCAACGTGGATGGCGCGGCCAACCTGCCCGGAGCCCCGACCGCGGTCGACTGGTGGATCGCCAGCTCGGCGGGCCTCGGTGGCGCGAGCATCAGCACCCGGTTGCCCGACGAGACCGTTTCGCTCGCGATCCTGTCGGTCGGCTCGTCCAACCTGACGGGCCTCGAGGTCACGATGGCGTACGGCGTCGAGGGCGGCTTCGCCAAGGGCGCCGGCATGCTGCTGCTCGGCGTCGGCACGGTCTGGCTGGGTCTGTTGGTCCGCCGTGGCCGCGACGAGGACTGGGACGACTGGGAGGACGAGGTCGAGGAGGACGTGGTCTACGTGTACGTCGACGAGCACGGTGTCGAGCACGAGATCACGGCCGAGGAGGCCGGTGACTTCGAGGTCGTCGAGGAGGTCGTCGAAGAGGTCGTCGAGGAGGAGGCCGCCCCCAGACCCGTGACCGAACCCGCGCCGGCCGACGAGGCCGTGCACGACCCCGACTCCGTGGCGCCGACCGGACCGGCTCCGTCCGTGCCGGGCGTGCTGACCGCGGCCGACGTCGCCAACGTCGCCGCCGCGACGCCCGCTTCCGAGCAGGTCCTCTACGTCTACGTCGACGAGGACGGTGTCGAGCACGAGGTCAGCGAGGCAGAGCTGGCCGAGTTCGAGATCGTGGACGAGGAGGACGACTCATGAGGAAGCTCGCGCTGGCCCTGGCCGGCTCCCTGGTTCTCGCCGCGTGCGCCGTCCCGCACGACCGCGGCGCGGTCAAGGTCGAGAAGGAGTCCGCGGGCCAGGCCGAGGTCACGGCGGTCTTCGACCGCTACCGCAAGGTCCGCAACACCGCGATCGAGCTGCTCGACGCCAAACCGCTGTCGACCGTCGAGAGCGGGGCGGTCCTCGCGATCGACTCGGGCTCGTTCGAGGTGTCGCAGCGGCTCGCGAAGACGCAGAAGGAGGACACCGCGGCGGTCGAGGTCACTGATGTCCTGACGCCCAGGTTCACGAAGTACCCGCTGTGGTTCTACGCCGTCGTGCGGGAGCAGAGCGTCGGCGTCAACCGGGTCCAGATCTTCGAGCGCCAGTCGTCGGTCGATCCCTGGCTCCTGACCGCGACCCCCGAGACGTTGGCCGAGACCCAGCTGCCAGAGATCCGCACGCAGGGCGGCGCGGCGCTGACCGTCTCGCCGGCCGACGGCCGGGGCATGGCGATGTCACCCAAGGAGGCCGCAACGGCCTACGCCAAGGTTCTCAGCACCCCGGACTCGGCCGAGGCGGGCAAGATCGCCGACGACTCGTTCATCAAGCAGATGCGATCGGCTGCGGAGACCAATTCGGGGCTCAAGGGTGTGGGGTTCCAGCAGTCGTGGGGCGCCAACGACGTCAAGTACGTCCTGCGCACGAGTGACGGTGGTGCCCTGGCATTCGTGACCCTGCTGCGCCTCGACACATACGTCGTCCAGCCCGGCCTGACGGTCACGTGGCCCGAGGGGACGCCGCAGCAGGCTTTCCTGTCCTCAGGCATCTCGGGCTCCGGCAAGCTGCGCTACTACCACCAGGTCCTGCTCTACATCCCCGGCGGCAACGGCAAGCCGCGGGCGCTGGGGCAGTACGGCGGCGTCGTCAGCGCCGACAGCGGCCTGACGCAGGAGTAGCTACTCCGCGGCCTTCGGGGCCTCGCGATAGGTCGGCATCGGCCCGGCGGCGACGGCCTCGAGCAGCTCGATCGCGGCGGCAGCCCCCTTGGCGCGCACCGTCTCGGCGTCGCACCAGTGGACCGCCTTGATCTCGGTGGGTTGCAGCGTCATGCCGTCGGTGATCGACGAGTCGACCGTCCCGAGGTCGAACAGGAAGATGCAGGCGTCGTCCCAGCCGCGCCACGCCGGCAGCCAGTTGACCGTCACGAGCGCGTGCACGTCGACCGCGACCCCGAGCTCCTCCTGCAGCTCGCGGACCAGGCCGATCGAGGGTGCCTCGCCGACCTCGACGACGCCGCCCGGGAGGTCCCACTCCTTCTTGTAGGTCAGCTCGCACAGCAGCACGCGGCCCTGCTCGTCATGGAGCAGTCCCTGGCTGATGACCCGCTTGGTCGGCAGCCCGGCGTTGAGGATCGCGGTGAAGCCCTCGCGGCTGTACGCCGGCGGGTCGTCGATGAGACGAGCCATCAGGACCTGGTCGGGCTGGTCGCCCGAGGTGCGGATGATTCCCTCCCGGCGCAGGCCGCCGATCGAGGCGGCGCGGATGTCGCGGCTTCTCTCGACCCCGAGACGCACCTCGACCCGGCTGACCCCCTCGTCGCCGAACGCGTGGTCGACCGCCAGCCGGAGGGCCCGGGCGATGACGAACGGCTCGAGCCGGGAGCTCCAGCGGATCGACGCCGTGCCCGGCTCCTCGGTGCGCAGAGCCACGGTGCCGACCGGCTCCCCGTCGAGGACGATCGCGAATCCGGTGAGCTCCTCGGACCCCGTCGTCGGCTCCAGGGCGAGGTCTTCGTCACGCAGGGTCTGGCTCACGACCTCAGGCTAGCCGCAGGCCCGTCGGGCCGGAGCCGGTCGTCTCTGCAGGTGGGCGCCTCACCCCACCGGCCCCTGGCCGAGGGGCAGCGTCGCAGTGTGGGCCTGCCCGGCGTTGTCGGTCCACGCCACGGTGGCGCGGTCACCGACCGCGAGCCGGGAGACCGCCTCGCTGAGGGCGTCCGCGCTCGTGATCGAGGCGCCGTCGAGGCCCGTGACGGTGCTGCCGGTCGCGATGCCGGCATCCGCCGCGGGGGAGTCCGCCACGACCCCGGCCACCAGGGCGCCCGTGACCCGCGACGACAGGGAGATTCCCAGGTAGCCGTGGTTGCCGACCACGACGGTGTCGGTCGCGGTGCCCGCCTCGATCTGGCCGGCGATCGAGAGCGCCCGAGCGATGGGAACGGCGTAGCCCGTGACGTTCGCCGTCCCGCTGGACGCCGCGGTGTTCATGCCGATGACCTCGCCGTCGGCGTCGTAGAGCGCGCCCCCGGAGTCCCCGGCGATGATGTCGGCGTCGACCTCGATCAGCCCGGTGAGCCGACTCGCGGAGCCACCGGTCTCGCTCGAGACCGTGATCGCCTGGTCCGGCGCCTCGACGGTGCCGCCGCCGCGCTGGCGGCGCCACCGTCACCATTCGCGTTGCCGACGCCGGTCACGCGGTCACCTGCGGCGACCTGCTCGGCGGTGTCGGTCGTGACGGGGGTCAGGCCCGGGGCGCCGACGTGCTGCAGCACCGCGACGTCGTGCGTGGAGTCGTAGCCCTCGACCTCGGCGTCGTACGTCTGCCCGGTCGAGACGACCTCGACAGAGATCGAGGTCGCGCCCTCGACGACGTGGTGGTTGGTCAGGATCTCGCCGTCAGAGGTCAGGACCATCCCGGTGCCGGCCGCCTTGTTTCCTGTAGTCGAGGGTCGTGTTGACGTAGACCAGGCCGACCTCCTGCGCGCTGGTCGCGTCGGTCGCCTCGCTCTTGGTGGTCTCGGTCGTCGCGGGTGGCCCGTCGAACGTGCCGTACGGCGGCTGATGGGCGGCGGAGGGCTGCTGCACCGTCGTGGCGGCCACACGCTGGTGGGCCTGCTGATGCTCGTCGCCGGGGGGCTCGACCTCGCCTCGCCTTCGGAGGCCAAGGGCTGTCTCGCGGCGGTGGTCTGGCGGGCCGAGGCGATCATCGGGCTGCTGGTCCTGGCCCGCTGGCTGCCCGGGGGAGGACGCCACACAGCACCCGCGACGGACGACAGCTGGGCCCAGGGCCCGTTCCTGTCGATTCGGGCTCGTCGCTGGCCTCTTCGCGACGTACGCGGTCCACTCCGCGGCCGGTGCGATCCACGAGACCTTGCTGCACGAGCAGGTCGGCAACGAGCAGCGGGCGACGGTCCAGTGTTCCTCGTCCGGACACCAGCCCCGGCGGCCGTCCGGTAGGCCCCTATGCTCGATCGCGAGGGCGTCCCGTGGCGCCGAGGCGACTGCAGGAGGAATCACCGTGGGCGAATTCGTACGACTCGAGGTCAGCGAAGGCGTGGGGACGATTCGTCTCGATCGGCCGAAGATGAACGCGCTCGACGCCCAGGTGCAGCGCGAGCTCGCCGAGATCTCGCGGGAGGCCGACGCGCGTGACGACATCGCCGCGGTCGTCGTCTACGGCGGCGAGCGGGTCTTCGCGGCCGGCGCGGACGTCAAGGAGATGGCAACGATGCCGTACGCCACGATGGTCAAGCACGCGCACCTCCTGCAGGACTTCACCCGCGCGCTGGCCGCGATCGGCAAGCCGACGGTCTCGGCCATCACGGGCTTCGCGCTCGGTGGCGGCTGCGAGGTCGCCCTCGCGACGGACCTGCGCTTCGCGGCCGACAACGCCAAGCTCGGCCAGCCCGAGATCCTCCTCGGGATCATTCCCGGCGCCGGCGGCACCCAGCGGCTGTCCCGTCTGGTGGGACCCTCGAAGGCCAAGGACCTGATCTACACCGGCCGGTTCGTCGACGCGCAGGAGGCGCTGGCGATCGGCCTGGTCGACCAGCTCCACCCCGCCGACGAGGTCTACGCCAAGGCCGTCGAGTGGGCGTCGCAGTTCGTCGGCGGGCCGGCGCTGGCGCTGCGCGCCGCCAAGGGCGCCGTCGACCGCGGCCTCGAGGTCGACCTGCAGTCCGGGCTGGACATCGAGCGGGTCGAGTTCACGGGCCTGTTCGCGACGGACGACCGGACGGCGGGCATGACGTCGTTCGTCGAGAACGGACCCGGCAAGGCGACCTTCACGGGATCGTGATTCAACTGGTCGCGAAAGGGGTAGGTCAGGGTCGCTCTTCCTGGCGCACCTGCGCCGGCCGACGACAGGACCCGACATGACGAAGCCCTTGCTGCTGGCGCGCGCAGCCCTGATGCGTGCGCTCGTGGCCTTCGACCCGCAGGACGCCGTCCGACCCCGTGCGGCGTACGCCGCCGCCGGTGTCACGCCGTCCGTGGCCAGTCGTGATGCCGGACCGCATGGTCGCACCCGTTCCTGACGCGCTGGCCGATCTCGCCGCCCTGCACGGGGTGGCGACGAGCTATGAGGGGTCGGACCGCACCGAGGTGCTGATCGAGGCTCCGCTCGTCGTGGCGGTGCTCGGCATGCTCGATGTCGACGCTACGTCCGACGCGGCGATCGCCCGCGAGCTCGACCTGGCGCGCGCACGACGTGACCGCCAGGCCCTGCCGCCGACGATCGTCGTGCTGGAGGGGTCCGGGCGGCCGCTGGAGGTGCCCGGCCGGGTCGTCCTGGAGGACGGCTCGACGCTCGATGCCGCGAACTCGCTGCCCGCCGACCTGCCGCTGGGGTGGCACCGCGTCGTGACCGACGAGCAGGACGTGACGCTGATCGTGGCCCCCGCGCGGATGCCCGACATCACCCCGACGTGGGGTTGGATGCTGCAGCTGTACGCCCTGCGGTCGACGCAGTCGTGGGGGATGGGTGACTTCGGTGACCTCGCCGAGTTCGCCCGCCGTGCCGGCAGCGAGCAGGGCGCCGGGGTCATGCTGGTCAACCCCGTCGAGGCGGTCGCGCCCACCCACCCGATCCAGCGCTCGCCCTACTCGCCGGCGAGCCGGCGGTTCGCGAACCCGCTCTACCTGCGGCTGACCGACCTCGCTGCCTTCGCCGCCGCGGACACCGCCACGCAGGCCGCGGTCCTGGCGCTGACGCCCGACCGTGACACCGCACTGATCGACTACGACGCGGTCTGGGACGTCAAGCACGCCGGGCTCGAGCTGTTGTGGCCCCACCGCCCGGCCTCCGAGCGGGCATACGAGCCGGACGCCCAGCTGGCGACGTTCGGGACGTTCTGCGCCCTGGCCGAGCAGCACGGCGGCGACTGGCGCGACTGGCCCGAGGCGCTGCACGACCCGTCCGGGCCCGCCGTGACCCAGGTCCGTGTCGACCTTGCCGAGCGCATCGCGTTCCACGTCTGGCTGCAGGTCCTGTGCCGCGAGCAGCTGGACGCCGCGCGCGCCGCGGCTCGCGAGGGCGGGATGAGCGTCGGGATCGTGCACGACCTGCCGGTCGGGGTCAGCCCCGGCGGGCCCGACACGTGGTCCGAGCGCGACGTCTTCGCGCCCGTCGTGCGGGTCGGCTGTCCGGCCGACGCCTTCAACGAGCTGGGCCAGGACTGGGGCCTGCCACCGTGGAAGCCCGCCGAGCTGGCGGCGACCGGATACGCTCCGTTCCGCGAGGTGGTCCGCAGCGTCCTGCGGCACGCAGACGGCATCCGCATCGACCACATCGCGGGCCTGTGGCGCCTGTGGTGGATCCCGCCGGGAGAGCCCGCGCACCGCGGGACGTACGTCCACTACGACTCCGACGCGATGCTCGCGGTCCTGGCACTGGAGGCCCATCGAGCCGGAGCCATCATCGTCGGCGAGGACCTCGGCACGGTCGAGGACGTCGTCACCGAGACGATGCACGAGCGGGGGATGCTGAGCTCGGCGGTGCTGTGGTTCGAGCGCGACTGGGACGCCCCGGGGCAGCCGTTCCTTCCCCCTGCGGACTGGGAGCCCGAGACCATGGCAAGTGTCACGACCCACGACCTGCCGACCGCGACCGGGTGGCTCGAGGCCGAGCACGTACGTCTGCGCGCCTCGCTCGACCTGCTGGACGGGCCGACTGAGCAGGCGTACGCGTCGGCCGCCTCGGACCGGGCGGCGCTGATGGACCTGGTACGTGCCGAGGGGATCACGGACGCCGATCCCGTCGTCGGGTTGCACGCCGTCATCGCCCGCGCGGCGTCCCGGCTCGTGCTGAGCTCGCCCAGCGACGTCGTCGGCGAGCGTCGGCAGCCCAACCTGCCCGGCACGATCGACGAGTACCCCAACTGGCGCATCCCGCTGCCCGTCTCGTTGGAGGAGTTCTTCGGCGACCCCGCGGTCGCCGCCGCGATCGCTCCGCTGCAGGCCGAGCGCCCGCAGCTCTAGGCGCGGCGACGTACTTCACACCGGAGTCGGATTGCCGCACGCCGTTCGGGGGTATTGGCTGGGGGTCCCCCCACCACCTCCTCGAGGAGCCCCCTTGCGTCCCTGGCCCGGCAGTGCCTACCCGTTGGGAGCCACCTACGACGGGGTCGGCACCAACTTCGCCCTCTTCTCGGAGGTCGCCGAGAAGGTCGAGCTCTGCCTCTTCGACGACGCCGGGGAGGAGACCCGCGTGCGGCTCGAGGAGGTCGACGGCTTCGTGCACCACGGCTACCTCTCGGGCATCGAGCCCGGGCAGCGCTACGGCTACCGGGTGCACGGTCCGTACGAGCCGGAGCAGGGGCTGCGCTGCAACCCCAACAAGCTCCTGATCGACCCGTACGCCAAGGCGTTCTCCCATGGCGTCGACTGGGACGAGTCCCTGTTCGGCTACTCGTTCGAGGACGCCGACGAGCGCAACGACCTGGACTCCGCGGGCCACGTCCCATACTCGCTCGTGACGAGCCCGTTCTTCGACTGGGCCAACGACCGCCTGCCCCGTACGCCGTACAACGAGTCGGTCATCTACGAGGCGCACGTCAAGGGCCTCACGATGACGCACCCCGGTGTGCCCGAGGAGCTGCGCGGCACGTACGCCGGCCTCGCCCACCCGGCGGTCGTGGAGCACCTCCAGGGCCTCGGCGTGACCGCGATCGAGCTGCTGCCGGTGCACCAGTTCGTGACCGACCACTACCTGGTCGAGAAGGACCTCACGAACTACTGGGGCTACAACACGATCGGCTTCTTCGCGCCGCACGACGCCTACACCTCGCGCCCCGGCGCCCAGGTCGAGGAGTTCAAGGCAATGGTGCGCGCGATGCACCAGGCCGGCATCGAGGTCATCCTCGACGTCGTCTACAACCACACCGCGGAGGGCAACCACCTCGGGCCGACGCTGTCGATGAAGGGCATCGACAACCAGTCCTACTACCGTCTCGTGGAGGATGACGAACAGTTCTACATGGACTACACCGGCACCGGCAACTCCCTCAACGTGGGCAATCCGCACGCGCTGCAGCTGATCATGGACTCGCTGCGCTACTGGGTCACCGAGATGCACGTCGACGGCTTCCGCTTCGACCTCGCAGCCACGCTGGCCCGGGAGTTCTACGATGTCGACAAGCTCGCGACCTTTTTCGAGCTCGTGCAGCAGGACCCGGTGGTCAGCCAGGTCAAGCTCATCGCGGAGCCGTGGGACGTCGGCCCGGGCGGCTACCAGGTCGGGGGCTTTCCCCCGCAGTGGACGGAGTGGAACGCCGAGTACCGCGACATCGTGCGTGACTTCTGGCGCGGCGAGTCCGCGACGCTGGGTGAGTTCGCCTCGCGGATCACCGGCTCGTCCGACCTCTACCAGGACACCGGGCGTCGCCCGTACGCGTCGATCAACTTCATCACGGCGCACGACGGCTTCACCCTGACCGATCTCGTGTCGTACAACGAGAAGCACAACGAGGAGAACGGCGAGGACAGCCGCGACGGCGCCGACGACAACCGCTCGTGGAACTGCGGCGTCGAGGGCCCCACCGACGACGCCGAGATCCTGGCGCTGCGCGACTGCCAGCGGCGGAACTTGATGGCGACCCTCCTGCTGTCGCAGGGCGTGCCGATGATCCTGCACGGCGACGAGCTCGGGCGCACGCAGGGCGGCAACAACAACGCCTACTGCCAGGACAACGAGGTCGCGTGGGTCGACTGGGAGCGCGCGGGCGCCGATGACGCGATGACCCACTTCACCGGTGCGCTGGCCGCCTTCCGTGCCCAGCACCCCGTGTTCCGGCGCCGGCGCTTTTTCGAGGGCAAGCCGATCCGCAAGGGCGACGAGCTGCGCGACATCGCGTGGTTCACCCCGGCCGGTGAGGAGATGCAGGAGCAGAACTGGGACGACGGCTTCGGCAAGTCAATCGTGGTGTTCCTCAACGGCGACGCCATCGCCGATCGTGATGCGCGCGGCGAACGGGTCGTCGACGACTCGTTCCTGATGGCGTTCAACGCCCACCACGAGGACATCGAGATGACGTTGCCGTCGCAGGACTACGGCAACGGCTGGGGTCTGGTGATCGACAGCTGCGCCGGAACCGTCAGCTCCACGCCGATGGACGACGTGGTGCCCGCGGGCGGAACGCTCACCCTCCCCGCACGATCGGTCGTGGTGCTGCAGCGGGTGACGTCATGACGGTCCCGGCCTCCACGTACCGGCTCCAGCTGCGGCCGGAGTTCGGCTTCGACGACGCCCGGTCGGTCGTGGACTACCTCGACCGGCTCGGGGTCGGCGCAGCGTACGTCTCGCCGGTCCTGGACGCGACGCCCGGGTCGACCCACGGCTACGACGTAACCGATCCCCGGACCGCCCGCCCCGCGCTGGGTGGTGAGGAGGGCCGGGCGGCGCTGTCCGCCGCGGTCCGTGACGCCGGCCTGGGGCTCGTCGTCGACATCGTGCCCAACCACATGTCGATCGAGGTGCCGTCGGCCAACGCGTTCTGGTGGGACGTGCTGACCCACGGACCGGACTCGGCGTACGTTCACTGGTTCGACATCGACTGGTCGCGTAAGCGGATCCTCGTCCCGGTGCTGGGCTCGGCCGACGACGTCTCGGCGCTGGCGGTGGAGGGCGACGAGCTGACCTACTACGACCACCGGTTCCCGCTCGCTCCCGGGACGGCCGGCGGGACCGCCGACGAGGTGCACGCACGCCAGCACTACGAGCTCGTCGACTGGCGCCGCGGCAATGCCGAGCTGAGCTATCGCCGGTTCTTCGACATCACGACCCTGGCCGCGGTGGCGGTCGAGCACCGCGACGTGTTCGACGCCGTCCACGCCGAGGTGCTCCGCTGGGTCGCTGCCGGTGACGTGACGGGCCTGCGGGTCGACCACCCCGACGGACTCGCCGACCCCACGGCGTACATGCAGTGGCTCCGCGCCGCAGCTCCCGACGCGTGGCTGCTGGTCGAGAAGATCCTGCACCCCGGCGAGGCGCTTCCCGCGTCCTGGCCGGTCGACGGCACGACGGGCTACGACGCCTTGGGTGAGATCGCCGGTGTGCTGGTCGATCCGTCCGGGGAGAAGGCGCTGACGGCCCTGGCGGCCGAGCTGGGCCAGGACACCGATCTCGCCGCGGTCGAGGAGACCGCCCGGCGACTGGTGACCGACACGATCCTGGTGGCCGAGGTGCGCCGCATCGCCGCCCTGGTCGACGGGGTCGAGCAGGGCGCGGCGCGGGCCGCCGTGGCCGAGACCATGATCGCGTTCGACGTCTACCGGTCGTACCTCCCCGAGGGTGCCGACCACTGGGCGAGGGCGATCGCGACGGCCAGTACGCGCCGACCCGACCTCCGCGGTGCGTTGCGGGTGCTGGACCAGCAGGTCACCGGCGACCCGACGGGCGAGCTCGCGATCCGGATCCAGCAGACCTCCGGCATGGTCGTGGCCAAGGGCACGGAGGACACGACGTTCTACCGGCACACCAGGTTCGCCCCGCTCAACGAGGTCGGCGGGTCCCCGGACCGCTTCGGGATCGACGTCGCCGAGCTGCACCGGCTCGCGGCGGCGCGTGATGCGTCAGCGCCGGCGACCATGACGACCCTGACGACCCACGACACCAAGCGGTCCGAGGACACCCGTGCGCGCCTGCTGGTGCTGGCCGAGGTGGCCGATGAGTTCGCGGGGCTGGTGCGAGGCTGGTCTGCCCGGGCCGGCCTCGACGAGCCCTCCATCGACCTGCTGGCGTGGCAGACCCTGGTGGGTGCCGCCCCGATCGACGACGACCGGCTGACCGACTACCTCTTGAAGGCAGCCCGCGAGTCCAAGCTGCGGACGAAATGGACCGAGCCGGACGAGGCGTTCGAGCAGCAGATCCGGGAGTGGCCGGAGCGCGTGCGCGAGACGGTCGGCGACGAGGTCGACGCGTTCGTCTCCCGGATCACCCGGCCGGGCTGGACCAACTCGTTGTCGCAGAAGTTGCTCCAGCTCGCCGGGCCGGGCGTCCCCGACGTCTACCAGGGCACCGAGCTGTGGGACTTCTCGCTGGTCGACCCCGACAACCGTCGCCCGGTCGACTACAAGATCCGCCGCGAGCTGCTCGACCGCTTCCGTGAGGGCCTGGTGCCCGAGCTCGATGTGTCGGGCGCCGCCAAGATGTACGTCGTCCAGCGCGTGCTGACCCTCCGCCGCGAACGGCCGGAGCTGTTCCGTGGCTATCGCGCGCTGACCGGGTCCGGCCCGGCCGCCGAGCACCTCGTCGCGTTCCAGCGCAGCGACGACCTGGTCGCCGTTGCGACCCGGCTGCCGGTGGGCCTTGCCGACCGCGGCGGGTGGGGCGACACGACACTGGACCTGCCCGAGGGGCAGTGGAGCGACGTGCTGGGTGGCTCCGCCGAGGGGGGACCCGTCAAGATTGCCGACCTGCTCGATCGCTATCCGGTGGCTCTGCTCGTCCGGGACTGACCCCCCGACCGCTGGGCGTGACGTTTGCGCCCCGGAATGGCCGATGTGAGGGCCCAAACGTCACTCCCAGCGGGGCGGGAGGGCTGGGTCAGGTGCGGAGCAGGAGGGCCACGACGTCGACCAGGGCGACGGCAATCGTGGCGTGGAAGGCGCCGCGGCCCGGCACCGCCCGGCCGACCAGGACCAGCACCGCCACCAGGAGCAGCGTCGCGAAGCCCTCTGCGCCGACGGGCCCGGCCGGCACGAGGACCACGACGGCCGACCCGGCCAGCAGCAGGATCGTGGCGAGGTCGATCGACCACCGGGCCCCGAGGAGGTGGGGGAGGCCGCGCACGCCGGTCTCGCGGTCGTCAGCCAGGTCCGGCACGGCGTTGACGAGGTGGGCGCCGGTGCCCAGCATTGCCCCGGCGACCGGCATCCAGACGGGAACGCCCTCGCCGCGGACCGCGAGCGACACGACGAGCGGGAGGCAGCCGAAGCACACTGCGTACGGGAGCCAGGACAGGAGCGTGCGCTTGACGCCGAGGTTGTACGCCCATCCGGTCGCCACGAGGCCGAGGTGCAGGTAGCCCGGCGCCGGCCCGAGCGCCAGGGACGTCACCGTCGTCAGGGCGAGGGCAACGACAACGGCTCGGCGGACGGTGGAGGCCCGCACGGCGCCGGTCACCAGGGGCTTGTCCCGGCGCCCGACGACCCGGTCCCGGTGGCGGTCGATGAGGTCGTTGGACCACCCGACCGACAGCTGCCCCGTCAGGGCGGCGGCGCCGACGAGGAGCGCGGCGCCGAGCGAGGCGTCCCACGATGCCGCGAGCAGGACCGTCAGCACCGTCACGGCGAACGCCGGACCGGGATGGCACGCGCGGAGCAACGCCTGGGCGGTGTCCGTCGGGGCGCTCACCCCACCACTGTGCAGCACCGGGGCCGTGATGGGGTGCGACGCGGCTGCGGATCTGGCGCACGCCACTAGGCTCGAACCATGACGATCTCGGTGTGGGCTCCTGACCTCGAACGAGTCCGCGCGACGGTCGCCGACGTGGTGCACGACATGACTCAGGGGCATGACGGCTGGTGGTCCGCCGACGTCGAGGCACCCCACGGCACGGCCTACGCGTTCCTGCTCGGCGACGACCAGACGCCGCTGCCGGACCCGCGCTCGGCGTGGCAGCCGGAAGGGGTCCACGCGGCCTCGCGGACGTACGACCACGCCCTCTTCGGCTGGAACGACGACCAGTGGCAGGGCCGCGCACTGGAAGGCTCGGTCGTCTACGAGCTGCACATCGGGACGTTCACGCCGGGCGGGACGTTCGACTCCGCGATCGGGCGGCTCGACCACCTCGCCGAGCTGGGCATCGACCTGGTCGAGGTCCTGCCGGTCAACTCCTTCGACGGTCCCCACGGCTGGGGCTACGACGGGGTGCTGTGGGGCGCGGTGCACGAGCCGTACGGCGGCCCCGACGGGTTCAAGCGGTTCGTCGACGCCTGCCACGCCCGCGGCCTGGGCGTCCTGCTCGACGTCGTCTACAACCACCTCGGCCCGTCGGGCGCCTACCTCGACCGGTTCGGCCCCTACTTCGCCGGCCAGAACGACTGGGGTCCCGGCCTCAACCTCGACGGGCCCGGCTCGGACGACGTCCGACGCTACGTCCTCGACAACGCGCTGGCATGGTTCGAGCACTTCCACGTCGACGGCCTGCGGCTCGACGCCGTCCACGCCCTGGCCGACACCCGCGCGCTCCCGATCCTCGAGGAGCTGTCCGCCGAGACCCAGCGGATGAGCGAGGTGCTGGGCCGACCGCTGACACTGGTCGCCGAGTCCGACCTCAACGACCCGCGCACCGTCACGCCTCGCGCCCAGCACGGCCTGGGGATGGACGCGCAGTGGTCGGACGACCTGCACCACGCCCTGCACGTCCGCCTGACGGGGGAGACCGAGGGCTACTACGCCGACTTCGCCGCCCCCGGGGCGTTGGCTAAGACCCTGCGCGGCGCGTTCTTCCACGACGGCACGTGGTCCTCGTTCCGCGGACGTACGCACGGGCGCCCCGTCGACACCGCCGCGCTGCCCGGCACGGCGTTCCTGGCGTACCTGCAGAACCACGACCAGATCGGCAACCGCGCGACCGGCGACCGGATCTCCGCGACGTTGTCGCCGGGCCTCCTGGCCTGCGGGGCAGCGGTCGTCCTGCTGGGCCCCTACACGCCGATGCTGTTCATGGGGGAGGAGTGGGCGGCCGCGACCCCGTGGCAGTTCTTCGCGTCGTTCCCCGACCCCGACCTGGCCGAGGCCGTGCGGACGGGCCGCCGTCGCGAGTTCGGTCGGCACGGCTGGGGCGAGCTCGAGGTCCCTGATCCGATGGACCCGGCGACGTTCGAGCGCTCGACGCTGGACTGGTCCGAGCCGGAGCAGCCCGACCACGCGGTCCTGCTCGCTGTCCACCGGCAACTCATTGGGCTGCGCCGGGAGCACCCCGAGCTGACCGATCCGTCACTGGTCGACCTGCGGGTCGAGGTCGCCGACGACGACTCGTGGCTCGTGATGCGTCGCGGCGCGCTGCGGGTGCGGATCGACCTCGCGGCGGAGCGGGCCACGGTCCTGCGCGGCGACGACCTCCTGTGGGACTCGGCTCAGGTCCTCCAGAACACCTCGGCGCCCGCGACGTAGGTCGCGGCCACCCCGACCTGGCGCAGATCGCTCCGCAGCGGATCGGCGTCCAGCAGCACCAGGTCGCCCCGGGACCCGGGACCGACGGTCGGTTGGCCGTCGACCGATGCCGCGAGGGCCTCGCGAGGCGTCAGCGCCTGCTCGGCGTGCCACCCCTCGATCGCCGTGCCCGCGCGGACGGCCGCGGCCATCGACAGCCACGGGTCCAGCGGCGAGACCGGCGCGTCGGAGCCCAGCACGACATCGACTCCGGCGTCGAGCATCGTGCGGAGCGAGAAGCACCGGTGGCCGAGCCCCGGCCACAGGTCGTCGATGACGGCGTGGTCGTCGAGCAGGTGCGCCGGCTGGACGCTGGCACGCAGGCCGATCCGGGCCATCCGCGCGAGGTCGTCGGCCGCGGCGAGCTGCACGTGCTCGATCGACCCCCGCGCGCCGGTCCGCTCGTACGTCTCGACGGCCCGGTGCACCGCGGCGTCGCCGATCGCGTGGGTCGCGACCGCCAGGCCGTGGGCGGCGGCCCGCCGCATCAGGTCGGCGAGCTCGTCGGCCGCCAGGTTGGGCTGCCCCGTCGGGTGGTCGAGGCGGTCGCCGTCGGCGTACGGCGAGCAGCACCACGCGGTCCGGGTGTTGAGCGAGCCGTCAGAGATGATCTTGAGCGGACCGACGGTCGCGAGCCCGTCACAGCCCGGCAGCGGGTCACCGGTCCGCAGGCCCCGGGCGATGACGTCGTCGAGCGCGTCGGCGTAGGACGCGGCCCGGATGCGTACGCCGTTGGCGGCGAGCGCCCACCGCTCGGGCCAGTCGTGGGTGTTGTCCGCCAGCTCGAGGTCGACGACGCCGACGATGCCCAGTGCCGCCGCGTCGTCGAGGGTGGCGCGGTACGCCGCAGGGGTCGTCACCCGTCCGCCGGTCAGCTCGTGGATCCGGGCGTAGACGGAGAACCACTCGTCCTCCCGCAGCACCGTGCTCCGCGGCGGGAGGCCGAGTGCGCGCAGCGCCGCCGACCCGAGCCAGCCGTGGTGGACGTCGCCGCTGACCAGGACGACCGGGATGTCGCCCGCGACCGCGTCGAGCTCGGCGACCGTGACCTCACGACCCCACGTTCCGGAGCGGTGGCCGAAGCCGATCAACGTCTCGCCGGGACGGTCCGCGAGCCTGGTTGCCACGGTCCGCAGGACGTCCTCGGGCGTCGTCGTCGCCGAGAAGTCGACCCGCTGCGCGGCGCGTACCCACTCGCCGAGGTGCACGTGCTGGTCCCACAGGCCGGGAATCAGCCAGCGACCGTCCGCGGCGACCTCCGGCGTGCCCGGCGGGGCGCTGAGGCCCCGGTCGACGGCCGTGACGGCCCCCGCCTGGACCAGGACGTCGACCGTCCCACCGGCGGACGGGGTCGTGACCCCGACGACGTGGACGTCGCGGAGCAGCAGGTTCGCCGTCACAGGGCGACGGTCCCGGCGACGCCCAGCACGGTGTCGCCGCCGACCCAGATGTCGTCCTCGACGCGGTCGACGTGCACCCGGCCACGCCGGCCGAGGCGGGTGCCCTGCGCCGCGACGTATGACTCGGGGGCCACGCCGGAGCCGATCAGCCACTGCGCGATCCCTGCGTTGAGGCTGCCGGTGACGGGGTCCTCGCCGGGCGGGAAGAATGCCCGCACCTCGAAGTCGGCGTCGGCCCCGGCGGCGTGCGGGCCGACGACGCCGACCTTGGTGATGGTGTCGAACGTCCCGGGCTCGATCGCCAGGACGGTGTCCGCGCCGGTCAGCAGCAGCGCGACCCAGCCGGGACCGTTGTCGACCCACTGCACGTCCACGACGTCGTCCGGGGTCAGGCCCAGGACGCCCCGCACCTCGGCGACATCGACCTCGTCGACGGGGCCGCTGCGCACCTGCGGGGGAGCCGCGAACGACAGTCGGCCCGCGTCCTCGCGCACCCGCACGATCCCGGCCCCGCACTCCTGGCGCAGGATGCCGGGATCCCGGGGGGCGCCGCCGGCGGCCAACCAGGCGCGCGCCGAGCCGAGCGTCGGATGTCCCGCGAACGGCAGCTCGGCGTACGTCGTGAAGATCCGGAGCCGGTAGTCCGCCACCGGATCGGTCGGCGTCAGCAGGAATGTCGTCTCCGACAGGTTTGTCCAGCGGGCGAAGGCCGCCATCTGCTCGTCGGTGAGCCCGTCGGCGTCGTGCACGACCGCGACGGGGTTGCCGAGCGTGAGCTCGTCGGTGAAGACATCGACCTGGCTGAAGCGCATGACAGCAGGCTAGCGATCCGGGCCTTCGTCGCCCCCGTACGGTGGGAGGTCGAGCACGAAATCCAACCTTCCGGAGGCACCATGTCGATCCGTCTGTCCCACGTCCCGCTCCGACTCGCTGCTGGGTCGTTCATCCTCAACGCCGGCCTGTCGAAGTGGTCCGGCGACGAGGCGACCGCCGCGGGCCTGCACGGAATGGCCGCGGGGACATATCCCGTGCTGGAGAAGGTCGACCCGCCGCTGTTCCTCAAGGCGTTGGCCGCCAGCGAGATCGCGGTCGGCGCCGCCCTGCTCGCACCGGTCGTGCCCGCCCGCACCGCAGGTGCCGCACTGACGGCGTTCTCGGCCGGGATGCTCGGCCTGTACGCCAAGACCCCCGGCATGCGTGACGGGATCCGGCCCACCCAGCAGGGCACGCCGATCGCGAAGGACGTCTGGCTGACCGGCATCGGCGCGAGTCTCCTGATCGACGGCCTCTCGGACCGTCGCTCGGCGCGCAGGGCCGCGAAGGCGGAGCGCGCCGCCGCCCAGGCCTGACCGCCCAGGCCTGACCCGCCCAGACTTGAATCCGCCCGGTCCTGACCCGCGCGGGAGACCCGTGCGCCCGCCCACCTGAGAGACTGCCCTCCATGGCCACCCACCCCACCGCAGACACCCAGGTGCTCGCCGGTCGTCCCTTCCCGCTGGGCGCCCACCCCGAGGCCGGTGGCGTACGGTTCGCGGTCGCGAGCAGCGTGGCCGACAAGGTCGAGGTGTGCCTCGTCGACGACGACGGCAACGAGCGCCGGATCGAGCTGCCGGAGCGGACGTTCGGGGTCTGGCACGGCCTGGTCCCCGGGGTGACGCCCGGCCAGAAGTACGGCTTCCGGGTCCACGGGCCGTACGAGCCCAAGACCGGCCTGCGCTGTAATCCGGCCAAGATCCTCATCGACCCGTACGCCCGACGGATCTCCGGCGCGCTGACGGACCTGGCTGCGGCGTACGGCTACGCCGACGACCCTGAGGGCAGCGAGCCCAGCACGGTCGACTCGCTGGGCAGCGTCCCGCTCAGCGTCGTCACGAGCCCTGGCGGCCCGGACACCGGCGTCAAGCCCGAGATCCCGTTCGAGGAGACCGTGGTCTACGAGCTGCACGTCAAGGGCTTCACGGCGCAACACCCCGACATCCCCGAAGCCTTGCGCGGCACGTACCTCGGCCTGGCCCACCCGGCCGCGATCGACCACCTGCTGCGCCTCGGCGTGACGAGCGTCGAGCTGCTGCCCGTGCAGGCGTTCTGCGACGAGCCGTCCCTCATCCGCGACGGCCGGCACAATTACTGGGGCTACTCGCCGCTGGGCTACTTCGCCCCGCATGCGGGCTACGCCAGCGAGGCTGGCCGCGAGGTCGAGGAGTTCCGCACGATGGTCGCGGCGCTCCACGCGGCGGGCATCGAGGTCATCGTCGACGTGGTCTACAACCACACGTGCGAGGGCGGACCCGACGGGCCGACGCTGAGCTTTCGCGGCTACGAGGCGCCGGCCTACTACCTGCACGACGACGACGGCCACATGGCCGACATCACGGGGTGCGGCAACACGATCGAGGCGGCCTCACCGACGGTCGTCCGGTTGGTGACCGACTCGCTGCGCTACTGGGCCACCGAGCTCGGCGTCGACGGCTTCCGCTTCGACCTCGCCAGCGCGCTCGGGCGTCCGCACGGCGGCGCCTTCGACCGCGACTCGGCGCTGCTGACCGCGATCACCACCGATCCTGTCCTGTCGCGCTGCAAGCTCATCGCCGAGCCGTGGGACGCGACGGGCGAGGGCTACAAGGTCGGCTACTTCGGTGCCCAGTGGGCCGAGTGGAACGGCGTCTACCGCGACACGGTCCGCGACTTCTGGCGCGGTGAGACCGGCGTCGACGACCTCGCCTACCGCCTGACGGGGTCCTCGGACCTGTATGACCTCAGCCTCCGCCGACCGTGGCAGTCGATCAACTTCATCGACGCCCACGACGGGTTCACGCTGCGCGACCTGGTGTCCTACGACGGCAAGCACAACGAGGCCAACGGCGAGGACAACCGCGACGGCACCAACGACAACCGGTCGTGGAACCACGGCACCGAGGGCGAGACCGATGATCCTGCGATCACGGCGCTGCGGGCCCGCCAGGCGCGCAACCTGTTCGCGACGCTGCTGCTGTCGACCGGCACCCCGATGTTCGTCGCCGGCGACGAGCGGTGGCGCACACAGGGCGGCAACAACAACGCCTACTGCCTGGACGACCCGACGTCGTGGGTCGACTGGACCGTGACGGAGGAGTCCGAGGCGATGCTGGCGTTCGCTCGCCGGGTGATCTTCCTGCGCGCCCACAGCCCCGCGCTGCGCCAGCCGGAGTTCTTCGACGGCCGCACGACCCCGACCGGTCGCCCCGACCTGATCTGGCTCCGCCCGGACGGCGAGGAGGTCGACGCGGCCGCCTGGGCCGATCCGGAGGGCCGGACCCTCGGCATGTGGATCGACGGGTCCAACAGCCAGTCCCGCACCCGCGAGGGTGAGCTGCTGGTCGACCACTCCTGGCTGCTGCTGGTGCACGCCGGCCCCGAGCCGGTCGACGTCACGCTGCCGGGCCCGGAGTTCGGCACGACCTTCGAGCCGGTCCTCGACACGACGACCCGGGACGGCAGTCCCGCGTCGGACGAGCCGCTGCCCGCTGGAGCCACCGTGACGCTCATGGGACGGTCGCTGCTGCTGCTCAAGGGGCCGCGTGAGGAGCCCGACACCGCTGCCGCCGTTTGACCTGTTGCGTGGCAGGGCACCACTGGCAGGGTAGGGGAACCAGGGAGCACCACGACGACGCAGAGCGGAGAGCGCTTTCACATGACGGGTCGACTCGGCATCGATGACGTACGGCCCGAGGTGGCCGGAGGTCGGGATCCTTCCAAGGCGGTCGTGGGTGAGCACGTCCCCGTCACCGCCACGGTGTGGCGCGAGGGTCACGACGCGGTCTCCGCGACAGTCGTGTGGTCCGGCCCCGGCGGCGCGGAGCGGCAGACCCGCATGGCCGAGCGGGGCACGGGCCTGGACTTGTTCGCCGCGACGATCGTGCCCGACGCAGTCGGCACGTGGACGTTCCGCGTCGACGCGTGGGGCGATCCGTGGGCGACCTGGACCCACGCCGCCTCGGTCAAGCACGCTGCCGGCCAGAGCGCCGACGAGATGGCCAACGACCTCGAGATCGGCGCCCGGCTGCTGGACCTCAGGGCACCGGCGGGCCGGGGTCGCCACGTGCTGAAGGACGCCGCCGCCACGCTGCGCGCGTCCAAGCTGCCACTGGACGACCGGCTCTCGCTGGCCCTCGGCCCCGAGGTCCAGCAGCTGATGCACGACGACCCGGTGCGCGAGCTCGTCACCCAGGGTGTGCCGCACACCCTGTGGGTTGATCGGAGCCGCGCCGCGTACGGCTCGTGGTACGAGCTGTTCCCCCGCTCGACGGGCGGTGTGGACAAGAACGGCGAGCCGCGCCACGGCACGCTCCGGACCACGACCAAGGCGCTCGACCGGGTCGCGCGGATGGGCTTCGACGTCGTCTACTTCCCGCCGATCCACCCCATCGGCCGGGTCAACCGCAAGGGCAAGGACAACACCCTGACCCCGACAGAGCACGATGTCGGCTCGCCGTGGGCGATCGGTGCAGCCGAGGGTGGGCACGACGCGATCCATCCTGACCTCGGCAAGTTCAAGGACTTCGACGCGCTGGTGAGGCGCGCCCGAGAGCTCGGCCTCGAGGTCGCCCTCGACCTGGCGCTGCAGGCCGCGCCCGACCACCCCTGGGCCACGCAGCACCCCGAGCTCTTCACCGTGCTGCCGGACGGGACGATCGCGTACGCCGAGAACCCGCCGAAGAAGTACCAGGACATCTACCCGCTCAACTTCGACAACGATCCCGAGTCGGCGTACGCCGAGATGCTCCGGATCACGATGGCGTGGGTCGACCGCGGCGTCCGGATCTTCCGGGTCGACAACCCGCACACCAAGCCGACGAGCTTCTGGGCGTGGCTCATCGCGACGGTCAAGCAGACCC
>JAOPXL010000007.1 GCA_025965175.1 Aeromicrobium sp. | reverse complement strand
CGACGGGCTTCCCGATCGCCAAGATCGCCGCGAAGGTCGCGATCGGCTACACGCTCGACGAGATCCCCAACGACATCACCGCCGAGACGCCGGCCTCGTTCGAGCCGACGCTCGACTACGTCGTGGTCAAGGTGCCCCGGTTCGCGTTCGAGAAGTTCCCGGCCGCCGACTCGACCCTGACGACCCACATGAAGTCGGTTGGCGAGGCGATGGCGATCGGTCGCAACTTCACCGAGGCGCTCGGCAAGGCGCTGCGCTCGCTGGAGCGCAAGGAGTCCGCCTTCACGTGGGCCGGCGACCCGGGCGACAAGGCGACCCTGCTCAGGCAGATCGCCCGCCCGCACGACGGTCGCATCAAGCTCGTGATGGACGCGATCCGGGCCGGCGCGACGCAGGCCGAGATCTTCGAGTCCACCCGCATCGACCCGTGGTTCGTCGACCAGCTGTTCCTGATCGACGAGATCGCCACCGAGGTGCGCGACTCGCGGGAGCTCAACCCGACGGTGCTGCGCAAGGCCAAGCGGCACGGCTTCTCGGACCTGCAGATCGCGGGGCTGCGGGACATGCGCGAGGAGGTCGTCCGCGGCGTGCGTCACGCGCTGGGCGTCCGGCCGGTCTACAAGACCGTCGACACGTGCGCCGCCGAGTTCGCGGCCAAGACCCCCTACCACTACTCGTCGTACGACGAGGAGACCGAGGTCGAGCCGCGCACCAAGCCGGCGGTCCTGATCCTCGGCAGCGGCCCCAACCGCATCGGCCAGGGCATCGAGTTCGACTACTCGTGCGTGCACGCCGCGATGGCGCTGTCCGAGGTGGGCTACGAGACCATCATGGTCAACTGCAACCCCGAGACCGTCTCGACCGACTACGACACGTCCGACCGGCTCTACTTCGAGCCGCTGACCCTCGAGGACGTCCTCGAGATCGTGCACGCCGAGCAGCTCGCCGGGCCCGTCGCCGGTGTCATCGTCCAGCTCGGCGGGCAGACCCCGCTGGGCCTGGCCGCGGGCCTCGAGGCCGCCGGGGTGCCGATCGTGGGCACCCAGCCGGCCGCGATCGAGCTCGCGGAGGAGCGGGGCGCGTTCGGCAAGGTCCTGGCCGACGCCGGCCTGCCCGCGCCCAAGCACGGCATGGCGACGACCTTCTCCGAGGCCCAGCAGATCGCCGACGAGATCGGCTATCCCGTGCTGGTCCGTCCGTCGTACGTCCTGGGTGGACGCGGCATGGAGATCGTCTACGACGAGGCGACCCTCGAGGACTACATCGGCCGCGCCACGGAGATCTCGCCCGAGCGGCCGGTCCTGGTCGACCGGTTCCTCGACGACTCGATCGAGATCGATGTCGACGCGCTCTACGACGGCACCGAGCTGTTCCTCGGCGGCGTGATGGAGCACATCGAGGAGGCCGGCGTGCACTCCGGCGACTCGGCCTGCGCCCTGCCGCCGATCACGCTCGGCGACCTGGAGATCCAGCGGATCCGCGAGTCCACCGAGGCGATCGCCAAGGGCGTGGGGGTGCGCGGTCTGATCAACATCCAGTTCGCCCTGTCCTCGGACATCCTCTACGTCATCGAGGCCAACCCGCGTGCATCGCGCACGGTCCCGTTCGTCTCCAAGGCCACCGCGACACAGCTCGCCAAGGCCGCGGCCCGGCTCATGCTGGGGGAGACGATCGCCGACCTCCGCGCCGCCGGCGCGCTGCCGGCGACAGGTGACGGCGGGCGGCTGCCCGACAACGCGCCGATCGCGGTCAAGGAGGCGGTCATGCCGTTCAACCGGTTCCGCACCTACGAGGGCCGGTACGTCGACACGCTCTTGGGCCCCGAGATGCGCTCGACCGGCGAGGTCATGGGCATGGACCAGGCCTTCGGCACGGCGTTCGCCAAGTCGCAGGCCGGCGCCCAGAACGGGCTGCCGACCTCGGGCAAGGTGTTCGTCTCGGTGGCCAACCGCGACAAGCGGCACATGATCTTCCCGGTCAAGCGCCTCGCCGACCTGGGCTTCGAGATCCTCGCCACGAGCGGCACCGCAGTCGTGCTGGCGCGTAACGGCGTGCACGCCACCGTGATCCGCAAGCTCAACGAGGAGCCGCTGCCGGGACAGGCCCGCAGCACGATCGTCGAGAAGATCCACGCGCAGGACGTCCAGCTGATCATCAACACGCCGCACGGCGTGACGTCCGGTGGCAGCCCGCGCATCGACGGTTACGAGATCCGCACCGCTGCGGTCGCCGAGGGAATCCCGTGCATCACGACGGTGCAGGGTCTCGCCGCCGCGGTCCAGGGGATCGAGGCGCTGATCGAGGGCAAGATCGGGGTGACCTCGCTCCAGGACTGGGGTCAGCGCATCACCGAGGCCCGCAGCTCATGAGCTTCGGGTCCCGCGCCCGGGTGGCGATGCAGGCGTACGGGCCGGCCTGCGTCGGCATCGACCCGCACGCCGCGCTGCTGGAGTCCTGGGGGCTGCCCGACTCGGTCGAGGGTCTGGACCGGTTCGCCAGCACCTGCGTCGAGGCGTTCGCCGGGCAGGTCGCGTTCGTCAAGCCGCAGTCGGCGTTCTTCGAGCGCTTCGGCGCCCGGGGGGTCGTCGTACTGGAGCGGACGATTGAGGACCTGCGCCACACCGGCTCGCTGGTCGTCCTCGACGTCAAGCGGGGGGACATCGGCTCGACGGCGCAGGCGTACGCCGATGCGTACCTCGACGACGACGCCCCGATGGCCGCCGACGCGATCACGGTGAGTCCTTACCTGGGCTTCGGCTCTCTGCAGCCGTTCTTCGACGTCGCGGAGAAGAACGACGCCGGCGTGTTCGTCCTGGCCCTGACCTCCAACCCGGAGGGACCCGAGGTGCAGCACGCCGTCTCGGGGGACCGCACCGTGGCCGGCAACGTGCTGGCCCAGCTCGCGGCGCTCAACGCCGGGGCGCAGCCCATGGGTGCGTATGGCGCGGTCGTCGGCGCGACGATCGGCGACGCCGCGCAGGACCTGGCGATCAACGGCCCCCTGCTGGTGCCGGGCTTGGGCGCGCAGGGCGGCACGGTCGACGACATCCGGCGGCTGTTCGGCGACGTCATCGACAACGTCATCCCGTCGACGTCCCGCGGCGTGCTGTCGGCAGGACCCGATGTGCAGGCCCTCCGCGATTCGGCGGCCCGGGTCAACGCCGAACTTGTAGGGTCGTAGAAGTCCTGCCCCCGTCGCCCCAGGAGACATCTGCATGATCCGGACCGTCGCGCTGCTCGTCACGACCAGCGTTGCCGCCACGGTGCTCGCGGGGTGCGGAGGGGACAGCGCATACTGCGCCGCCGTCAAGGAGCACGAGTCCGCGCTCAAGAGCTACGGCAAGCGCAGCAATGCGAGCTTCACGTCCTCCACCGCGGCGACCCGCGACATCGGCAAGGTCGCACCCGCCGAGGTCAAGAAGCAGTGGTCGCAGATCACGGCGGCCACCGACGGAGTCCTCGCTGCGCACCGCCAGGCCGGGATCTCGCTGCAGGACATGACCGACCCGGCCAAGCTGGCCGGACTGGACGAGGCCGACCGAGCCACGATCCAGAAGTCGTACGACCGCTTCAACCAGTCGCGCACCCCGCGCAAGGCCGTCGTCAAGAACATCGAGGACGAGTGCGAGATCAGGCTGTGACGAGCAACCGTACGACCGCACACGAGCAGAGAGGTGACACGCATGGCACTCCCGACACTGACGCCTGAGCAGCGCAGGGCGGCACTCGAGAAGGCGGCCGTCGCACGACAGCTGCGCGCCGAGGTCAAGACCCGGCTGAAGAGCTCCCGGGCCACCCTGACCGAGGTGCTCCAGGAGTCGAAGGCCAACGACGTCATCGCCAAGCTCAAGGTCGTCGACCTGCTTCAGGCCATGCCCGGCGTCGGCAAGGTGCGTGCGCAGGAGATCATGCACCGCGTCGGGATCGCCGACAGCCGCCGCCTGCGAGGCCTCGGGGCCAACCAGGTCAAGGCCCTCCTCGCCGAGTTCGCCGATCGCGCCGACCGCACCCACCGTGCCTGACGGGTTCGAGGGCGCCGCGCGCTCACGACTGGTCGTCCTGGCCGGACCGACCGCGGTCGGCAAGGGCACCGTGGCGGCCTGCGTCCGCCGCCTGCACCCCGAGATCTGGATCTCGGTGTCGGTCACGACCCGCCCTGCGCGCCCGGGGGAGGTCGACGGCGTCCACTACCACTTCGTCAGCGACGAGGAGTTCGATCGGCTCATCGCCGAGGACGGTCTGCTGGAGTGGGCCGTCGTCCACCGCGCCGCTCGCTACGGCACCCCACGCGCGCAGGTTGAGGAGCACCTCGCCGCCGGGGTCCCGTCCTTGCTCGAGATCGACCTGCAGGGCGCACGGCAGGTTCGCGAGACCATGCCGGACGCGCTGATGTGCTTCCTCAAGCCGCCGAGCTGGGAGGAGCTGGAGCGCCGGCTCGTCGGCCGGGGGACCGAGGGACCCGAGGAGCGCGAGCGTCGGCTGACGACCGCGCGGACCGAGCTGGCGGCCGAGCCGGAGTTCGACGTCACGATCGTCAACACCGAGGTCGAGACCGCCTGCGAAGAATTGGTAGACTTGTTCCGTTCCGGCACCGGCCGGATGCATTCCTAGCACCACCACCCCACGAATCTTTCAGCGAGGCCCTCTGTGTCCACGACACGCTCCACCGCCATCGGCATCACCAACCCGCCTCTCGACGACCTCCTGGAGAAGGCGGACAGCAAGTACAAGCTCGTCCTCTACAGCGCCAAGCGCGCCCGTCAGATCAACGCCTACTACTCGCAGCTTGGTGAGGGCCTGCTCGAGTACGTCGGACCGCTCCTGGAGACGGGCGTGCAGGAGAAGCCGCTGTCGATCGCGCTGCGCGAGATCAACGCCGACCTCCTGACCGTCGAGGACATCGATCCCGAGGCCGAAGCAGCAGCAGCCGAGAAGGCCTGACCACGGCCGGGTCGGTTGACATGACCGAGGTTGTCCTGGGCGTGTCCGGAGGCATCGCGTCCTACAAGGCCGCCGAGCTCCTTCGCCTGTTCACCGAGTCCGGGTACAGCGTCCGGGTCGTGCCGACCGAGTCCTCGCTCCACTTCGTGGGTGTGGCGACGTGGGAGGCACTGAGCGGCAAGCCCGTCCAGGTCGGCGTCTTCGAGCACGTCGACGAGGTCGCACACGTCCGCATCGGGCAGGGTGCCGATCTCGTGCTCGTGGCACCGGCGACGGCCAACATCCTGGCCAAGGCGGCGCACGGCCTCGCCGACGACCTGCTGACCAACACACTGCTGACGGCTCGCTGTCAGGTGATGTTCGCCCCCGCGATGCACACCGAGATGTGGGAGAACGCCGCGACGCAGGCCAATGTGGCGACCCTCCGCGCCCGTGGGCACGTCGTGCTCGAGCCCGCCGTCGGGCGCCTGACCGGCGTGGACACCGGCAAGGGCCGGCTGCCGGCACCGGCCGACATCTTCAGCGCCGCGCGCAACGTCCTCGAGGGGCGCGTCCAGGACCTCCGAGGCCGACACGTCGTCGTCTCCGCCGGCGGGACGCGCGAGTTCCTCGACCCGGTCCGCTACCTCGGCAACCGCTCGTCCGGCCGCCAAGGCTTCGCGCTGGCCGAGGCCGCCGTCGCCCGGGGCGCCACCGTCACCGTCGTCGCCGCCAACGTCGCGCTCCCGGCCCCCGCCGGGGTCGATGTCGTCCCCGTCGTGAGCACCGAGGACCTGCGCCGCGAGATGCACCTGGCCGCCGCGGACGCCGATGCCGTCGTGATGGCCGCCGCCCCCGCCGACTTCCGGCCGGCCGAGTTCGTCGACGCCAAGATCAAGAAGACCGCCGACGGGACCGCGCCGGAGATCCGGCTGGTCGAGAATCCCGACATCCTCGTCGAGCTCGTCGCCGCCCGCAGCAGCAAGCACCCCGTCATCGTGGGCTTCGCCGCCGAGACCGGTGACGCGGACGCGACGGTCATCGAGCACGCTCGCGCCAAGCTGGCGCGCAAGGGCTGCGACCTGCTCGTGGTCAACGACGTCAGCGCCGGCAAGGTGTTTGGCCAGGACGACAACGAGGCCGTCCTGCTGGGGGCCGACGGTACCGTCGAGCAGGTCCCGTTCGGGCCCAAGAGCGCGCTGGCCCACACGATCTGGGACGCCGTCGTCCGCCGCTTGGACTGACCGGGACCGCAGGTCATCTCGCTCGTTAGACTTTCGTACAGCCACCAACCCAGGAGTAAATGTGAGCCGCTTGTTCACGTCCGAGTCCGTCACCGAGGGCCACCCGGACAAGATCGCCGACCAGATCAGCGACAGCATTCTCGACGCCCTGCTGGCGGTCGACCCCAAGAGCCGTGTCGCGGCCGAGACGTTCGTGACGACCGGCCTGGTGCTGGTCGGCGGCGAGGTCACCACCGAGGCGTACGTCGACATCGCCCGCATCGCACGCGACCGGGTGCTGGAGATCGGCTACGACTCGTCGACCAAGGGCTTCGATGGTGAGTCCTGCGCCGTGCAGGTCACGCTGGACGCGCAGAGCCCCGACATCGCGCAGGGCGTGGACAAGGCCGAGGAGGCCCGACTGGGCTCGTCGGTCGACCCGCTCGACCTGCAGGGCGCTGGTGACCAGGGCCTGATGTTCGGCTTTGCGGTCGACGAGACCCCCGAGCTCATGCCGCTGCCGATCACGATCGCGCACCGCCTGGCCGAGCAGCTCACGGCCGTGCGCAAGGACGGCACGCTGCCCTACCTGCGTCCGGACGGCAAGACCCAGGTCACGATCGAGTACGACGATGACGACAAGCCGGTCCGGGTCGAGGCCATCGTCGTCTCGACGCAGCACGAGGACGGCATCGACCTGGAGAACCAGCTCGCCGTCGACCTCAAGAAGCACGTCATCGACGCGGTCCTGAGCCAGTACGACATCGACTCCTCGGACTACCGCCTGCACATCAACCCGACCGGCAAGTTCGTCATCGGTGGCCCCATGGGCGACGCCGGCCTGACGGGCCGCAAGATCATCGTCGACACGTACGGCGGCTACGCGCGCCACGGCGGCGGCGCGTTCTCCGGCAAGGACCCGAGCAAGGTCGACCGCTCGGGTGCCTACGCGATGCGCTGGGTCGCTAAGACGATCGTCGCCGCGGGCCTGGCCACCAAGGCAGAGGTCCAGGTCGCGTACGCCATCGGCGTCGCCAAGCCGGTCGGCTTCTACGTCGACACCTACGGCACCGAGACCGTCCCGGTCGACACGATCCGCGACGCTGTCCTCGAGGTCTTCGACCTGCGCCCCGGCGCGATCGTCCGCGACCTCGACCTGCTCCGCCCGATCTACGCGCAGACCGCCGCGTACGGCCACTTCGGGCGTGCAGGCCTGCCGTGGGAGGACACGAGCCGCGCCGAGGCCCTCAAGGCGGCCGCGTCGAAGTAGGTGTCCGCCGCGGCTGGTAGAACAGCAGCGTGACGACTGAGGAGGGACCGGAGCAGCTTGCTCTGGTCCCTTCGTCGGCCCCGCCGGCCCGCACGCCGCCGAAGGGCAAGCCAGCCAAGCCGGTCAAGGCCAAGCCGGCGCAGGAGCCGGCCGGCTCCCGCCCGGTCGCCCGCGTCGTCGTCGACAGCGGTCTGGCCCACCTCGACCGGCTCTTCGACTACCTCGTCCCTGACACGCTCGACGAGGCCGCAGTCCCGGGCTGCCGGATCAGGGTCCGGTTCGCCGGGCGCCTGGTGGACGGCTTCCTGGTCGAGCGCGTCGAGGCCAGCGAGCACACCGGCCGGCTGGCGTTCCTCGCCAAGGTCGTGTCCTCCGAGGTCGTGCTGACCCCCGCGGTGCTCGCCCTGGCCCACGCCGTCGGCGACCGTTACGCCGGCACGACCGGCGACGTCCTGCGGCTGGCGATCCCGCCACGGCACGCCCGGGCCGAGCGCGCAGCGCGCCCGCCGGCACCCGGCTCCCTGCCGACGGTCGACGACGCCGACTGGCGGGCGTACGACCACGGGGCGACGTTCCTGGCCGCCGTCCGCGCGGGGGACAACCCCCGCGCCGTCTGGTCCGCCGTCCCGGGTCACGACCCGGCCCGTGCGGTCGCCCAGGCCGTCCTGGCCACGTTGCACCAGGACCGGGGCGCCGTCGTGTGCGTCCCGGACATCCGCGACGTCGAGCGGTGGAACGCGATGTTCACCGCCGTGCTGGGCGGGGGGCACCACGTCGTGCTGACCGCCGCGCAGGAGCCGGCCGAGCGGTGGCGGGCCTTCCTCGCCGTCGCCCGCGGTGACGTCCGGGTCGTGCTCGGCACACGCGGCGCGGCGTACGCCCCGGTGTCGGACCTCGGCCTGGTCGCGATCTGGGACGACGGCGACGACCTGTTCGCCGAGCCCCGCGCGCCCTACCCGCACGCCCGCGAGGTCCTGCTGCTGCGCGCCGCGGCCGAGCGCACGGCCGTCATCATCGGGGGCCATGCCCGGACCGCGGAGGGCCAGTCCCTGGTCGAGAGCAGCTGGTGCCGGGAGGTCGTTGCCGACCGCTCGACCCGCCGTGACGCCTGGCCGCAGCTCGAGGTGACCGACGGGGTCGTCGACGGCTCGGCGCCCGCCCGCCTGCCCCGGGAGGTGTTCGGCGCGATCCGCCGTGCCGACGGCGCCGTGCTCGTCCAGGTGCCCCGTCGTGGCTACCGCGAGTCGCTGTCGTGCCAGGCGTGCCGGCACCCGGCCCGCTGCCGAGCCTGCCAGGGACCACTGGTCCAGACGTCCGCGGCCGCGCCGGTGGCGTGCCGCTGGTGCGGGACGCAGGCCGCCGACTGGCAGTGCCCCGAGTGCCACGGCACCCGCCTGCGGGCACCCGTCGTGGGGGCGCTGCGCACTGCCGAGGAGTTCGCCCGGGCGTTCCCCGGCATGGAGGTCGTGACGTCCGGTGGGGCCTCGGTCCGCGGCAGCATCCCGCCCGGGCGGGTCATCGTCCTGGCGACGCCGGGTGCCGAGCCGCACGTCGACGGCGGCTACGACGTGGTCGTGCTGATGGACACCTGGCTCATGCTGGCCCGCGACGACGTGCGCGTCGAGGAGGAGTCGCACCGGCGGTGGTTCAACGCGCTCGCGCTGGCCGGGCCCCACGCCCGGGCGGTCGCGGTGGGGGAGGCGGCGGTTCTGCAGGCGCTGGTCCGCGCCGATCCCGTGGGGTTCGCGACCCGTGAGCTGGCGAGCCGGGCCGAGACCCACCTGCCCCCGGCCGCGCGCCTCGCCGTGATCGACGGGCCCGATGACGTGCTGGAGTCCCTCGCCGAACGGACGTGGACCGCGCACGCGGAGCCGCTCGGGCCCGTCCCGGTCGACCCTCGCGATCTGTCGGCGGGCAACCGCCTCATCGTCCGCACTCCTCGACGTGAGGGCACCCAGTTGGCGACGGACCTGCGGGCGTTGGCGGCCGAGCGCAGCGCGGCCAAGCTCCCGGCGGTCCGGATCCAGGTCGATCCCGTCCGGTTCTGAGCCCCGCCACTAGGTCGGGCCCCGAGGGGTGCGCCAGCGTCCAGGAAGTCGGCTGGAGCGGACGCCAGCGCACCGCTCGCGTGCTTGCGCCGTTCAGAGCCCCCTGCGCGACGCCCTAGACTCGACGCCGTGAGAGTCGTGTTCGCTGGTACCCCCGAGACCGCCCTGCCGACCCTCGAGGCACTCGTCGCGAGTCGTCACGACGTCGTCGCGGTGATCACCCGGCCCGACGCGCCGGCCGGACGGGGTCGCACCCTGACCGCGTCGCCGGTCGCGCAGGCCGCCGAGCGGCACGGCATCGAGGTCCTCAAGCCGGCCAAGCCGTCCGAGCCCGACTTCATGGCCCGGCTCCGTGAGCTCGAGCCCGACTGCATCCCGATCGTCGCGTACGGCGCACTGATCCGCCGTGAGGCGCTCGACATCCCGCAGTACGGCTGGATCAATCTGCACTTCTCTGTCCTTCCGTCCTGGCGTGGCGCCGCGCCGGTCCAGCGGTCGATCATGGCCGGAGACGAGGTCACGGGCGCCACGGTGTTCAGCCTCGTCGAGGAGCTCGACGCCGGACCCGTCCTCGGCACGATCACCGAGCTCATCCGCCCCGAGGACACGACCGCAGAGCTCCTCGAGCGCCTCGCCGACTGGGGCAGCAAGCTGCTCGTCGACGTCGTGGACCACATCGAGGACGGCGACATCGCGGCCGTCCCGCAGCCGGAGGACAACATCTCGTACGCCCCCAAGCTCACGACCGAGGACGCCCGGATCGATTGGAACCAGCCGGCCTTCGCGATCGACCGGCACGTCCGCGGCTGCACCCCGGCACCCGGCGCGTGGACGACGCTGGGCGGCGAGCGTGTCAAGATCGGCCCCGCCACGATCGCTGAGGACCGCACGCTCCCACCCGGCGCGGTCGGCGTCGGCAAGCGGGAGGTGCGCGTCGGCACCGCGACGGCCGATCTCGTGCTGGGCAAGGTCCAGGCCGTCGGCAAGAAGCGCATGGCCGCGGCCGACTGGGCCCGCGGCACGACCTTCGAGGCCGAGCCGAGCTTCTCATGACAGATCCGGTGCGGTCAGTCGCGTTCCACGCGCTGCGGGCGGTCGCGGACCGCGACGCGTACGTCAACCTCGTGCTCCCGGCGATGCTGGACGAGCACCACATCCAGGGGCGTGACGCGGCCTTCGCGACCGAGCTCGTGCATGGGACGATCCGCCGTCAGGGGACCTATGACGCGATCATCGACCGAGTCGCCAGCAAGGGGATCGGGTCGATCGACGGCCCGGTGCTGGATGCCCTGCGCCTCGGCACCCACCAGCTGCTGAGCATGCGGGTGCCGGCCCACGCAGCCGTCTCGACGACGGTCGACGTCGTCCGTCGCGAGATCGGGCACAAGCCCGTCCACTTCACCAACGCCCTGCTGCGCAAGATCGGTCAAAAGGACCTCGACGGCTGGCTCGCCATCATCACCGAGGGCCTCGAGGGTGACGCCCTGCGCGCCGTCCGCACCTCCCACCCGGAGTGGATCGTCACGGCCCTGCGGGAGGCGCTCGGCGGCCATGCCGCCCAGATCGACAAGCTCCTTGCCGCCGACAACGCCCCGCCCCGCGTGACCCTGGTCGGGCGTCCGGGGCTGAGCGATCCCGACCAGCTGCCCGGCACCCCGGGCAAGCTCTCGCCCTACGCCCGCATCCTCGACGAGGGCGGCGACCCGGGCGCGATCCCCGAGGTCCGCGACGGCCGCGCCGGCGTCCAGGACGAGGGATCCCAGCTCGTCGCGATCGCCCTGGCCG
>JAOPXL010000224.1 GCA_025965175.1 Aeromicrobium sp. | reverse complement strand
CCAAGCCAGAGCTCCACACGACCGCGGGCAAGCTCGCCGACTTCATCGACCGGCGTGACACCGCGCTCGTCGAGATGGCCGAGCGCGCGCACGAGAAGCAGTCCGCCCGGGGTCGCCAGAGCGCCCGTGAGCGCATCGACCAGCTCCTCGACGAGGGCTCGTTCGTCGAGCTCGACGCACTCGCCCGCCACCGCGCGACCGACTTCGGCCTGGACAAGAACCGTCCGCTGGGCGACGGCGTCATCACCGGCTACGGCACGATCGACGGCCGCCAGGTGTGCGTGTTCAGCCAGGACTTCAGCGTCTTCGGCGGCTCGCTGGGCCAGGTGTACGGCGAGAAGATCACCAAGGTCATGGATCTCGCGATCAAGTCCGGCTGCCCCATCATCGGCATCAACGAGGGCTCCGGCGCGCGCATCCAGGAGGGTGTCGTCTCGCTCGGCCTGTACGGCGAGATCTTCAAGCGCAACGTGCACGCCTCGGGCGTCATCCCGCAGATCTCCCTGATCATGGGCGCCAACGCCGGCGGCCACGTGTACTCCCCCGCCGTCACCGACTTCGTGATCATGGTCGACAAGTCGTCCAACATGTTCATCACCGGCCCGGACATCATCAAGACCGTCACGGGCGAGGAGGTCTCGATGGAGGACCTCGGCGGCGCCCGCGCGCACAACACCAAGTCCGGCAACGCCCACTACATGGGTGCGGACGAGGAGGACGCGATCGAGTACACCAAGGCCCTCATCTCGTACCTCCCGCAGAACAACATGGAGGAGGCGCCGGTCTACGCCGAGGTCGCCGACCTCGAGCGCACCGAGACCGACCTCGCGCTCGACACCCTGATCCCGGACTCGGCCAACCAGCCGTACGACATGCACACCGTGATCGAGTCGATCGTCGACGACGGCGACTTCCTCGAGGTCATGCCACTGTTCGCGCCCAACCTGCTGATCGGCTACGGCCGGGTCGAGGGCCGCAGCGTCGGCATCGTGGCCAACCAGCCGATGCAGCTCGCCGGCTGCCTGGACATCGACGCCTCCGAGAAGGCGGCCCGCTTCGTCCGCACCTGCGACGCGTTCAACATCCCAGTCCTGACGTTCGTTGACGTGCCCGGCTTCCTGCCCGGCACCGACCAGGAGTGGAACGGCATCATCCGCCGCGGCGCCAAGCTGATCTACGCGTACGCCGAGGCAACCGTCCCGCTCATCACGGTCATCACCCGCAAGGCGTACGGCGGCGCGTACGACGTCATGGGCTCCAAGCACCTCGGCGCCGACGTCAACATCGCCTGGCCGACGGCGCAGATCGCGGTCGTCGGCGCGTCCGGCGCGGTCGGCATCCTCTACCGCAAGGAGCTTGCAGCCTCGGACGATCCGGAGGCGCTGCGCGCCCAGCTCATGACCGAGTACGAGGACACGCTCTGCAACCCGTACCTCGCGGCCGAGCGCGGCTACGTCGACGCCGTCATCGAGCCCAGCCAGACCCGGGCCGAGGTCGTCAAGGCGTTGCGCCTGCTCAAGACCAAGCGCGAGACGCTGCCGCCCAAGAAGCACGGGAACATCCCGCTGTGAGCAACGTCGAGACGTCGGTGGACGAGGTCGCGGAGCCGGTCGCGCACAAGCCGATCCTGCGAGTCGTCAAGGGTGACCTGACGCCCGAGGAGCTCGCGGCCCTCGTCGCGGTCGTCGCTGCCCGAAACGCGGCAGCGGCCCACGCGGCCGCGGCGGCGAAGCCGGCGATCCGATCCGAGTGGGGCCACCCCGCCCGCCAGGTCCGTCCCGCGCACGCGTTCGGGCCCGACCAGTGGCGGCGCTCGACCTTCGGCCGCTGAAGATGCCCGAGGCCCTCGGCGCGATGTCGGCCCCGTCGTGACCCTGCGTCCGCTCGTCGACCTGAGCGCTGCCGACTGGTATGTCCAGGACGTTGCGTCGCCCCTGCTGCGGGGGCGTCTCGGGCCGTCGGGCTTCGCGTCGTACGCCCGGGTGCTCCACGCGGACGCCGGCGGGGACCGCCACGAGGGGCACCTGTCCGACGACCTGCTCGCGGTGCTGTGCGACCACCTCGCGCGGCACACCGCGACGCCCGACGACTGCTTCTTCGGGCTGTGGGAGGGATACGGCCAGATCCACGGCGGCGACCCGGTGGGGTTCCTGACGGCGTTCAGCGGTCCCGTCAGGTGGCCGGGCCGGGTCTTCGGCAAGGACAGACCGCCACCGCCGGAGCCCCCGGCGTTCCCGCCCGACGTCATGGACGGGCCGCTGCTGCACGTCAACGGCCTGGACCTCTTCCTGTTCACCGGGCCGATCGGTGACGCGGGGCAGTGGGGCGCCGCGACGTACCGCTCCGGCGCTCGTCGCGACATCAACAGCCCCAACCTGATGTGGCCGGCCGACCACGCCTGGTTCGTCACCACCAGCATCGAGGAGCACTGGACCGGTGTCGGCGGCAGCGAGGCCCTGGTCGACACCCTGCTGCGCGACGACCGGCTCGAGGTCGTCCGCCAGCGCTACGACGAAGGAGCACTGCGATGAGGGTCGTCCTCGCGTCCCAGTCCCCGGCCCGGCTCGCAACCCTGCGCTCGGCGGGGATCGAGCCCGAGGTGATCGTGTCGGGCGTCGACGAGGACCAGGTCACCACGACCGACGCCGCCAACCTCGCCGCCGCGCTGGCCCAGCTCAAGTGCCGGGCCGTCGCCGCCCAGGTCGACACCGATGTGCTCGTCATCGGCTGCGACTCGGTCCTGGCGTTCGAGGGCGAGGTCTTCGGCAAGCCCGGCGGGCCCGCCGAGGCCACGGCTCGGTGGCGGCGCATGCGCGGCCACAGCGGGGTCCTGCACTCGGGGCACTGCGTGCGACGCGGCGACCAGGAGTTCATCGAGACCGCGTCGACCGTGGTCCACTTCGCCGCCGTCTCGGATGCCGAGATCGATGCGTACGTCGCGACCGGCGAGCCGCTCCACGTCGCCGGCGCCTTCACGATCGACGGTCTCGGAGGGGCGTTCATCACCGGGATCGAGGGCGATCACCACAACGTCGTCGGGCTCTCGTTGCCCCTGCTGCGCGACCTCGTCGGCGACCTCGGGATCCGCTGGACGGACCTCTGGAACCGGCCATCCTGAGGGGTTTGGTGGTCACGGCTCCCCAGAGGTGCGAGAATGGGTGGACGATGGCAACCTCACCGCGGCGACGCCGCTACCACGCATCCAGTCCCTTCCAGGCCGGTCCGGAGGTCATTGACGAGGTGTACGAAGTCGGTGCACGCGTC
>JAOPXL010000221.1 GCA_025965175.1 Aeromicrobium sp. | reverse complement strand
CCCACGCCACGCCTACTACGGCACCGTCGCCCAGCTCGTGGAGCGGGACCGACGGGGCCAGATCGAGCTGCGTCTCGTCGACATCGACGACACCCAGCAGGTCATCGACGCCTGCCGGGGTGCCGCGCTGCTGTGGATCGAGTCGCCGACCAACCCGGCCCTCGAGATCGCCGACATCGAGACGATCGCCCGCGCCGCGACCGCCGCCGGTGCGGCCGTCGCGGTCGACAACACGTTCGCCACTCCCCTGCGCCAGCGGCCGCTCGACCTCGGCGCGGACTTCGTCGTCCACTCGGCGTCCAAGCTGCTGTCGGGCCACGGCGACGTCATCCTCGGCGCGATCGTCACCGACGACGAGCGGGCGTACTCGGCCCTGGAGAAGCGACGCACGATGCTCGGCGCGATCCCCGGCGCCCTGGAGACGTTCCTCGCCGCCCGCGGCATCCGCACGCTGCACGTGCGGCTCGACCGGGCCGAGTCCAACGCCCGGGAGCTGCACCGGCGCCTGTCGGCATCGGACCGGATCTCGCACAGCCGCTATCCCGGCTTCGGCACGATCATCGCGTTCGAGGTCGTCGGCGGTGCCACGATCGCGCAGAAGATCACCGAGCAGAGCGACATCATCACGTACGCCACGAGCCTCGGCGGGGTCGAGTCCACGTGGGAGCGGCGCCGGCGCCATCCCGGCGAGCCGGAGTCGGTCCCCGAGGGGCTGATCCGCTTCTCGGTCGGCATCGAGGACGTCGAGGACCTCTGGAACGACATCCAGGACGTCCTCGACTCCAACAGCTGAAGATCCGCGACCGGCGCACCCCCGATCCGCGAGTGGCGGAAAATGAAGTTTTCGAGACGGCGTGTCGTACGTTTCTGCGCCACTCGCGGATCGTTGTGCGCCACTCGCGGTGACGGCAGCTAGACCGTCTCGGGCTTGGCCTGCCGGGAGATCAGTCGCTGCACGAGCTCGTCGGGAGTGAGCTCCCCGGCGACCAGGGCCGCGACGTGCTCGACGAGCGGCATCTCGACACCGTTGACCTTGGCCAGCTCCGCGACCGACTGGCACGACTTGACGCCCTCGGCGACCTGCCGGGTCTGCGCCATGATCTCCTCGACACTCATGCCCTCGCCGAGCTTCTCGCCGAACGTACGGTTGCGCGACAGCGGCGACGAGCACGTCGCGACGAGGTCGCCCATGCCGGCCAGTCCCATGAACGTCACGGGGTCGGCACCGATCGCCTGGCCCAGCCGCGCGGTCTCGGCCAGCCCGCGGGTGATGACCGAGGCCTTGGTGTTGTCGCCGAAGCCCAGGCCGACGCACACGCCCACCGCCAGGCCGATGATGTTCTTGGCCGTGCCGGCGAGCTCGCAGCCGATGACGTCGGTCATCGAGTAGGGCCGGAACGCCGCGGTGTGGCACAGCTTCTGCAGCCGCTCGGCGACACCCTGGTCCTCGCACGCCACGACGCTGGCGGCGGGCTCTCGGTTGGCGATCTCCCGCGCCAGGTTGGGTCCGGACACGACCGCGATGCGCTCGGGTCCGGCCCCGGTGACCTCGGCGATGACCTCGCTCATGCGCTGGTGCGTACCGAGCTCGATGCCCTTCATGAGGCTGACCATGACGGCGTCGGCGGGGACGTGCTCGCTCCACGCCTCCAGGTTGGAGCGCAGCTGCTGCGACGGGACCGCCAGGATGACGACCTCGGCGCCTGCGAGGGCCTCGACCGGGTCGGACGTCGCCGAGATCGCCTCGGGGAGCACCACGCCGGGCAGGTAGTCGGAGTTCTCGTGCTTGGTGTTGATCGTCTCGCACAGCTCGGGCCGGCGGCCCCAGAGGCGTACGTCGTTGCCGGCGTCGGCCAGCACGAGGGCGAAGGCGGTTCCCCAGGAACCTGCGCCCATCACGGCGATCTGCGCCATTCACGAATCCAATCGTTTGTCGTCGGTCCCCGGCTGGTAGTTGCTCCGCGGCTTGCTCAAGGTATGCACATCGATGCGCGGTGTCGAGGGAAGCTCGCCCCGCACCTCCGCCATCATGGCAGTCAGCGCGTCCATCAGTCTGGAGGTCGCCGTCGTGAGGAGCTCCTCGGTCAGCGGCTTGCCCTGCAGGTCCGACAGGTCGAGGGGCCGACCGACCCGGACGTGGATCGTCTTGCGGGGGAACAGGCGGACCTTCTTGGCGTACGGCCAGAGGATCTCCTGCGGGCCCCACTGCATGACCGGCACGAGCGGGCGGCCCGTCGCGAGGGCCACCCGGACGGCGCCGGTGCGTCCGGTCATCGGCCAGGCCGCGGGGTCCCGGGTGATGGTCCCCTCGGGATAGATCGTCACGACGTTGCCGGCCTCGACGGCGGCGATGGCTGCACGCAGGGACTCCGCCGCGCCCGCGCTGCTCCGGTAGACCGGGATCTGCTCGGCGTTGCGGAGGATCCTCCCCCCCGCGGGCAGGCTCCACAGGGTGTCCTTGACGAGGAACCGCGGCGGGATGCCCTGGTCGACCATGAAGTGCGAGATCAGGAACGGGTCGAGGTGGGAGATGTGGTTGGGGGCCAGGACCCAGCCGCCCTCGGGGAGGTTCTCCTGGCCACGCCACTCCCTCTTCGTGACCAGCATGAGGATCGGCCGGAGGAAGAGCACGATGACCCTCAAGGTCTTCGGGAAGTGGCGGCGGTGCATGGGAGCGAGCCTAATCGGTCGTCCGGCCGACTAGGGTGGTCGGCATGCAGGGCACCGTGGCGAGCTTCGACGAGCACACCCGGTCAGGTCACGTACTGACCGACCAGGGGTATCGGCTGGACTTCGCCGCCGAGTCCCTCGCCGAGCACATCCGCCACCTCCGCGTCGGGCAGAGGGTCTTCCTCCGGACAGACGACGATGTCGTCATGTCCGTCGCCATCTGGCGCTGACGCGTGGGTTGCGCACCGTGACCCGTGGGTTGCGCATGTTCACAACCCACGCGTCAGCGTTCGCAACCCACGCGTCAGCGAGGGGGTGGGTCAGAGGGTGACGGGCTTGAACGACGGGCGCCTCGCCTCGTACGTCACGATGTCGTCCTCGTGGCTCAGCGTGATGCCGACGTCGTCGAGGCCCTCCAGCAGGCGCCACCGGGTGTAGTCGTCGATCGTGAACGAGTCCTCGATCGCGTCGACGCCCTCGCCGGCCCTGACCGTCCGGGTCTGGAGGTCGACCGTCACGGACGCGCCGGGGTTGGCGTCGAGGTAGTCCCAGAGCCGCTGGACGACCTTCTCGTCGACCTCGGCCGCGAGCAGCCCGGCCTTGCCGGAGTTGCCGCGGAAGATGTCACCGAAGCGCGGCGAGATGACGGCCTTGAAGCCGTAGTTCTGCAGCGCCCAGACGGCGTGCTCACGCGACGAACCGGTCCCGAAATCGGGGCCGGCGACGAGCACCGTGGCGTCCTTGTAGGCGTCCTGGTTCAGCACGAACGACGGGTCGCTGCGCCAAGCCGAGAACAGGCCTTCCTCGAACCCGTCGCGGGTGACCTTCTTGAGCCAGACGGCCGGGATGATCTGGTCGGTGTCGACGTTGCTGCGGCGCAGCGGCGCGCCGACACCGGTGTGGGTGGAGAACTTGTCCATGGTCAGGCTCCTGCCTTCTCGAGCTCGGCGAGGTCGGAGGGGCCGGCGAGGTGACCGAGGATCCCGGTCGCCACGGCGACGTCGGGCGACACGAGGTGCGTACGGCCACCCTTGCCCTGACGTCCCTCGAAGTTGCGGTTGGACGTCGACGCGGCACGCTCACCGACGGTCAGCTGGTCGGGGTTCATGCCCAGGCACATCGAGCACCCGGCGCCACGCCACTCGGCGCCCGCGTCCTTGAAGATGACGTCGAGGCCCTCCTCCTCGGCCTGCAGACGTACGCGCACCGATCCCGGCACCACGAGGATGCGGGTGTCGGCGGCGACTTTGTGGCCCTCGATCAGCGACGCGGCGACGCGCAGGTCCTCGATGCGGCCGTTGGTGCACGAGCCGATGAAGACCGTGTCGACCTGGATGTCGCGCATCGGGGTGCCGGCCTCCAGACCCATGTAGCGCAGGGCGTTCTCGGCGGCGATGCGCTCGTTGTCGTCCTCGAACGA
>JAOPXL010000220.1 GCA_025965175.1 Aeromicrobium sp. | reverse complement strand
GGTCGGCGTCCTGACCTCCTTGGTGTTCTCCGAGCCGGGCCTGGTCGAGTCCACGGCGTACGAGGACGCCGCCTCCGTCGCGGTCCGGACGGCGCAGAAGCGGGCCACGGCGTAGCGCTCGCACGGCATGGATCGCGGGCCGCCCTTCCATGCAGGCGGGTCGGACAGGCTCGGATGAGCAATTACTTATGGCCATTCCAGCGAATGACTCTTGTCATCGGACACCTGTTCGACCACTGGTGGTGATATGAATCCGTGCTTGCCGCGATGCGGCGCCTCGAGGTCGGTGACGTGCGGGACAAGCTCCACGCCCTTCAGGAGGCGCAGGACGCGATGGATGCGGCCAAGGCGATGTTGTTGGCCGGGCTGCAGGCCTGCAAGGACTACGAGATTGATGGCGCGTCGAGGTTGAAGCACGTGGGTGCGTAACCAGCTGCGGGTTGAACGCCGGTCAGGCGACCGCGTTGGTCAAGAACGTGAACGCGTTGCGGGACCTGCCGCTGGTCGCGGCGGCTGCGTTGTCCGGTCAGATCAGTGCGGCGCATGTGCGGGTGTTCGTCTACGTGACCGGGTTCTTGAACACCGTCACCGGGGCCAAGCTGAAGAAGGTCATCGACTCCGTCTCGGCACCCCGGGACAAGGACGACACCCGCACCGGCGCCCAACGCCGGGTCCAGGGCCTGGACGACCTGCTGTCCGCGATCCTCGCGAACGGTCTCCCCGACGACAAGGGCGTCAAACCGCACATGTCGGTCTTCGTCAACGCCGACACCCTCGCCGCTGCGGCCGAGCACGTCAAGCAGACCACCGAGCACCCCGACCAGCGTCCCGACCCGATGCCCCCCACCGAACCCGCCACATTGGCCGGGCACGGGGCGATCGGCCCGAACCTGTTGATGTACTTCCTGTGCGTGTCGGAGTTCACCGCGTTCCTGATGAAAGAACCCGGCGCCCACCGCCAGGCAGGTCCTGAACGTCGGCACCGCGAAGTACCAGCCCAACCTCCAGCAGCGGCGCCGGGCGGTGATCGCCCGCCAGACCGGGGTCTGCGCCACCCCCGGCCGCAACCACACCCACCTGGAGATCCACCACGTCATCTGGTGGGGCCACACAGGCGGGCTTGACGGCTATCGCCGGATCGTCGTCGGAGTCCACGTGCGTTCGGGACCGAACTCGCGCCACGCGCTTTCTAGCTCGTCGCCAGTCAGCCATTCCACCTTGTACGAAAGGTCCAGCTCGGAGTCTGTTCGTGCGTCCGGGTAGTCGAACTTGCCCTCGGTAAGCTCAGCAATCCAACGAGCGTTCGACGCTTCGCGTGGAAACCACCAGGGGTCATCCCAATCGGGCAACGGTGAATCCCCTTCCAATCGCATCACGGCCAATGAGAGAAACTCGTACACGCGCCAAGAACGCCACCAGAGCCAGCCGCCATCCTTCTCGGCCATTTGACTCACTTCCGTAGCAACATGACCAACGGCCTTTCCCTCGAGGACGAGTCTTCCGACGGCTCGCCGAAATGGGTCGAGCGAGGGCTCGGCGGGAGCCTCGGTGAAGTCCGGATGCCATGCCATGAACCCATGCTCCCACTAGGTGTAGTGGGAGTTTCTGGGCTTGGCATCCTCTGGTTTGCCCGAAGCGGTGACCTGGTCGCCCATCCCGCGGTCGGGCGGTGCGCTGATCGCCTTTCACATGATCGGGCGGTGCGACAGTCGCCCCATACCGTCGGGATGGGCGACTCACGCACCGCCCACCAGGTTGCTTGGGAGCTCGCGGGCTTGCCCGCATCCCAGTGCCTTCTGGTGCGCCCACGTACCCACGTGGGCTCGGCGACCCGCGTCCAGAGAGACCGGCTCACCACTGACTGAGCCTCCTGGGAGACGACCAGGTCCTCCGTCAGTCGGTCGGCACGACCCACGCGGCGCCGGCCGCGCTGTCAACCAGCCGGTGCCCCACCGCGAGGTGCGCCACATCGTCGGTCTCGACGACCGTGAACGTCGGGCTGGCCAGGTCCAGCAGGATCGCCGCGGCGCCCTCGTCGAGCGTGGCCCGGGCGGCGTCACGGCCGAGGATCGGGACGGGCCGGGCCTGCGGGTCCCACGCCGCCATCGTCGCGACGCTGCTGAAGGCCATCAGAGCCGTACGCCCGTCGGCGCCAGTCATCAGGACCGCAGCCATGTCAGCGTCCTTGTCACCATCGGCCGGTGTCTCGCCGAGCAGCGCGATGATCGGGACGAACAAGCGGACGTCCGACAGGACCTGCAGGACCCGGACGTCGTCGCCGAACGCCGCCGCGAGCTCCGGCGCGACGGTGCCGTCGTCGCCCGGGAACTGCGGAGCCGCGAGGGAGCGCTCGTGCGTCATGACAGCCGTCCTCGCAGATAGGTGACGGCCTCGCGGGCGTAGGAGCCGTCGCTGCCCTGGATCGCGAACAGGTTGACCCGCTCGTCGTCGTGGGTCACGAGAGTCGGCCACGGAGCGCCGGTGTTCATCGCGAATCCTTTGATGTCGGTCCACGGGACCAGACGTCGCCGATAGCCGTTGAGCACCTCGATGCCCTCGTCGGTGGCCTTGACGTAGCTCCGGCCGATGCCGTGCAGCAGGACCAGGACGGCCCCGATGATGAGCCACAGCGTGATCGTCTCGGCGGTCGTGAAGTAGATCTCGTCGGGCAGGGCGAGCGCGATGACGAACGTCAGCACCAGCATGATGACAGCGACGGCGTACGCGACGATGCGCGTGCTGCCGGGGCGGAACGTCCTCAGATCCGGCACGCGAGGATGTCCGTCACCAGGATGCCGCGGGCCCCGAGCTCGTAGAGCGCGTCCATGACCTTTTGGGCGGCGTCGCGCGGCACCATCGAGCGCACCGCGACCCATCCCTCGCGATGCAGCGGAGAGACCGTCGGCGACTCGATGCCCGGCGTGAGCTCGACGGCCCTCTCCACCTGGTCGACGCGGATGTCGTAGTCCATCATGATGTACGTCCGAGCGACCAGGACGCTGTCGATGCGGCGCTTGAACACCTCGAACCCGGCCGGCTCCGGTGCACCCTGACGGGTGATCATGACCGCCTCGGAAGCCAGGATCGGATCCCCGAAGACCTCCAGGTCGGCCTGGCGCAACGTGCTCCCGGTCTCGACGACGTCGGCGATCGCGTCGGCGACCCCGAGGCGCACGGACGACTCGACGGCACCGTCGAGGCGTACGACCTCGGCGGTGATGCCGCGCTCGGCGAGGTAGGCGCCGACGATGCCCTCGTAGGACGTCGCGATGCGGGCGCCCTGGAGGTCGTCGACCGAGCTCATCGTGCCGATCGGCGCCGCGAAACGGAACGTCGAGGCACCGAAGCCCAGGGCGATGTTCTCGGCGGCGTGCGCCTGCGAGTCGAGCAGCAGGTCACGGCCCGTGATGCCGACGTCGAGGGTCCCCTCCCCCACGTAGATCGCGATGTCCCGCGGGCGGAGATAGAAGAACTCGACGTCGTTGTCAGGGTCGAGGGTGACCAGGTCCTTGGCGTTGCGGCGCTGCCGGTAGCCGGCCTCGGCCAGCATCTGCGCGGCCGCGTCGGCCAGCGCGCCCTTGTTGGGTACGGCGATCTTGAGCATGGTCTCTCTTCTCAGGCGTTCTGTGCGGGGACGCGAAGGCACGGACGGGCACCTGCCCCGAGGTGGAGCCGTGGCCGGTCCGTCACAGATGCGCGTAGACGTCGTCGAGGCTGATGTCGGCCGCGATCATCATGACCTGCACGTGGTAGAGCAACTGGCTGAGCTCCTCGGCGGTGCGCTCGCGCCCCTCGTGCTCGGCGGCCATCCAGGACTCGGCGGCCTCCTCAACGAGCTTCTTGCCGATCGCGTGCACGCCGGCATCGAGCTCGGCGACGGTGCGCGAGCCCTCGGGGCGCTGGGCGGCCTTGTCGGACAGCTCGGCGAAGAGTTCATCGAAGGTCTTCATCGTCCAGGAGTCTATCGGTGGCCGTCAGGCGATCGACCGGAGGACGTTCCACGCGGACAGCGCGGCCTCCACGGCCTCCCGGCCCTTGTCCTCCCGGCTGTCCGGCAGCCCGGCCCGGTCGAGCGCCTGCGCGTCGTCGTCGGTCGTCAGCAGGCCGAAGCCGATCGGCACCCCGGTGTCGAGGGCGACGCGGCTCAGCCCGTCGGTCGCGGCCGCCGAGACGTACTCGAAGTGCGGTGTGCCGCCACGGATGATGACCCCGAGCGCGATGACCGCGTCGAAGCCCGCGCGGGCGTACGCCTGACAGAGGATCGGCAGCTCGAACGAGCCGGGGGCCCGCACCAGGGTCACGTCGGTGACGTCGGCGTCGGCGAGCGCGGCCTGCGCCCCCGCGATGAGCCCGTCCATGACCTCGGTGTGCCAGCTCGACGCCACGATCGCGACCCGCGCGCCGCTCCCGTCGACGGTCAGCGAAGGTGCTCCCGCCCCGCTCATGCCTCACCCTCCAGGTTGGGGAGGTCGTGGCCCATGCGCTCGGCCTTGGTCTGCAGGTAGCGCAGGCTGTCCTCCGTCGGTGCGATCACGAGCGGCACGCGCTCGGTGATCTTGACCCCGTACGCCTCGAGGGCGATCGTCTTGTCGGGGTTGTTGGTCAGCAGCCGGGCCGACGTGACACCCAGGTCGCGCAGGATCTGCGCCCCCGCGGCGTAGTCCCGCTCGTCCTCGCCGAAGCCGAGCTGCAGGTTGGCATCGACGGTGTCGGCGCCGGAGTCCTGCAGCGCGTACGCCTGCAGCTTGTGCAGCAGGCCGATGCCCCGGCCCTCGTGGCCACGCAGGTAGACCACGATGCCGGCGCCGGCCGCGGTGATCTCGGTCAGCGACAGCTCGAGCTGCGGACCACAGTCGCAGCGGCGCGAGCCGAAGACGTCGCCCGTCAGACACTCGGAGTGGATGCGGGTCAGGACGTCCTCGGTGCCGGGCTCGCCGTAGACCAGCGCGACGTGCTCCGAGCCCTCGATGCGGTCGCGGTAGCCGTGCGCCGTGAACACGCCGAACTCGGTCGGGAGACGGGTCGTGGCGAGCCGCTCGACCTGCGACTCGTGGAGCCGGCGGTAGACCTGCAGGTCTTCGATCGAGACCAGCGCGATGCCGTGCTCGTCGGCGAACTCCCGCAGCTCGGGGGCCCGCATCAACGTGCCGTCGTCGTTGAGCACCTCGCCAATGACGCCGGCGGGTGTGAGCCCCGCGAGACGAGCGAAGTCGACCGCTGCCTCAGTGTGGCCGGCGCGCTCCAGGACGCCGCCGGGCTTGGCCCGCAGCGGAATGATGTGGCCCGGCTGGTTGAGCTCGAACGGCTCGGTGGCCGAGTCGGCCAGGACCCGGCAGGTGCGGGCACGGTCGGTCGCGGAGATGCCGGTCGTGATGCCGTCGCGTGCGTCGATCGACACGGTGTACGCCGTGCGCATCTTCTCGCGGTTGTGTGGCGTCATCAGGGGGATCGCGAGCCGGTCGAGGATCTGACCCGTGATGGGGGCACAGATCAGGCCGCTGGAGTAGCGGACCAGGAACGCCATGAGCTCGGGCGTCGCCTTGCTCGCGGCGAAGATGATGTCGCCCTCGTTCTCGCGGTCCTCGTCGTCGACGACGACGATCGCCTTGCCGTCGCGGAAGTCCGCGATGGCGCGCTCAATGCTGTCGAGCCTCACGCTCATGGCGCTACCTCCATCAGAAAGTCACGGTATGTCGGCAGCGCCACGACTGCTCTGATGCTCGTTCGCTGGCGCTCACTCGTGTGCTCGGTCATGCCTGGTCTCCTTCTGTGCGAGCGACCAGCAGGCGCTCGACGTACTTGGCGAGGATGTCCACCTCGAGATTGACCCGGTCGCCCGGGGCCTTGCTTCCGAGGGTCGTGTCGGCCAGCGTGGTCGGGATCAAGGAGACCGAGAACCACGGCCCGTCCTGCGACGAGGGATCGCCGTCGACGACTTCGACGACGGTCAGCGAGGTCCCGTCGACCGTCACCGACCCCTTGTCGACGAGGTACTTCGCCAGCTCGGCCGGGACCGCGATGCGCACGATCTCCCAGTGCTCGCTGGGCCTGCGGTCAAGGATCCGGCCGGTGCCGTCGACGTGGCCCTGCACGATGTGGCCGCCGAGCCGGGCGCCGGCCTGCGTCGCCCGCTCGAGGTTGACCTCGTCGCCGACCTCGAGGTCACCCAGCGAGGTCTTGTCGAGCGACTCCTTCATGACGTCGGCGGCGAACGTGCCGTCGCCCTGCTCCATGACGGTCAGGCAGCAGCCGTTGACCGCGATCGAGTCGCCGTGGTGGGCATCCGAGGTGACGACAGGGCCGCAGATCGTCAGGCGTACCGCGTCGCCCAGCTCCTGCACCGCCGTGACGGTGCCCTTCTCCTCCACGAGTCCGGTGAACATCAGTCGAAGTCCTCTCGCTGCATACGTCCGGGGGTGCCGATGATGCGGATGTCCGGCCCGATCATCCGCAGGTCCTGGATGTCGATGGGTCGCAGGTCGGCGAGCGTCGTCGCCTCGCCCTCGAGCGCCGCGCGTCCCGAGCCGAGCATCGCCGGCGCCATGTAGCCGATGATCCGGTCGATGACCCCGGCGTTCCAGAACGCTCCGGCGAGCCGTGGCCCGCCCTCCAGCCAGATGTGGCGGATGCCGTTCTCGACGAGCTTTTGCAGCACCGTCGCGGGATCGCGCGACTGGATCATCAACGTCGGGGCAACCCGGTCGAAGACGCGGTAGTAGTTGGGGATCTTGGTCTCGCCCACGACGACCCGGAGCGGTTGCTGGTCGAACGGCAGCGGCATGTCCTTGTCGTCGCGGACCGTCAGCCGGGGGTCGTCGGCGAGGACGGCGCCGGTGCCGGCCACGATCGCGTCGGCGCCGGCGCGGAACGTCTGCACGTCACGGCGGGCCTCGTCGCTCGTGATCCACTTGCTGGTCCCGTCGGGAGCGGCGCTGAGGCCGTCGAGCGTCGCGGCGTACTTCCACGTCACGAACGGCCGACCGGCCGTCACGGCGAACGTCCACTCGACGTTGAGGTCGGTTGCCTCCTCGGCCATGACGCCGGACTCGACGTCGATGCCGGCGGCCCGTAGGGCGCGCGCACCACCGGAGGCCGTGCGGTCAGGATCGATCTGCGCGAACACGACGCGCGCGACACCCGCGTCGACCAGGGCCTGGGCGCACGGTCCCGTGCGGCCCGTGTGGTTGCACGGCTCGAGGGTCACGACCGCGGTGGCGCCACGGGCGGTGGCGCCCGCCTGCGCCAGCGCGTCGACCTCCGCGTGCGGAGTGCCGGCGCCGCGGTGCGCGCCGACCGCGATCTCGGTGCCGTCGGGGGCCAGCAGGACGCAGCCGACCCTCGGGTTGGGCAGGGCGCGCGGGACGGTGCGGGCCGCGTCGAGAGCTCGACGCATCGCGCCGATCTCGGGCTCGGTTGCCATCGTTCTCCTCCGGGTACTGGTGCGCTCACGGGACCCGGGGACGGAGGCATGGACTGCCGCCTCGCGGTCGGGGCGCGCGCGCCTCGACCCTGTGTTCCTTCCATCCGGACTTTCACCGTCGGCACCGGAATTCCACCGGTTCAACCGGGCCTCAGACCTCGAGACCGCGGGTCGCGGACTGTCACCGCCGGTTCGGACTTGCACCGACCCCGGAACAC
>JAOPXL010000199.1 GCA_025965175.1 Aeromicrobium sp. | reverse complement strand
AGACGATGAACAGCATCGCGATGATGAAGTAGCGGATCGAGATGCGTCCGCCGCCCTCCGGCAGCGGGCTCGGCTCGATGCCGGACTCGTAGCGGTCGAGCTTGGCGCGGTTGTAGCGCTTGGGGCCGGTCAGCGGCGCGATCGCGATGCTTCCGATCGCGAAGAGGGCCGCCAGCCCACCCAGCACGAGGATCGGCGTGTAAGCCGTCACGGCACCTCCCGGGCCTCTACCGACAGAGCGTTGAACCTGCGCGATCGTGCGCTTGTGAATTGCTTCACAACGTGATCACGGTCTCACCCTACGCCCGGCCCGACCGGCTTGTAACTTAGGTCACACTAAGTCTCCGCTGACGCGTGGGTTACGCACCGTGAGGAGTGGGTTACGCACGGTGAGGAGTGGGTTACGATCGGTGAGGAGTGGGTTACGAACCGCGAATGCCTGACGCAACCCACGCGTCACCGCGCGCAACCCACGCGTCACCGCGCGCAACCCACGCGTCAGCGGGGGTGGGGCTTGGTGCTGTGGTGCAGGGCGACGATGCCGCCGGAGAGGTTGTGCCACTCCACGCGACCCCAGCCCGCCTCGACCATCCTCAGCGCGAGCCCCTTCTGATTCGGCCACTCGCGGATCGACTCGGCGAGATAGACGTATGACTCGGGGTTCGAGGACACCTTGCGGGCGATGCTGGGCAGCGCGCGCATCAGGTAGTTGCCGTAGATCGCCGCGAACGGGCTCCACGTCGGCGTGCTGAACTCGCACACCACGACGCGGCCGCCTGGCTTGGTCACCCGCAGGAGCTCGCGCAGTCCCGCGATGGGGTCGACGATGTTGCGCAGGCCGAACGAGATCGTCACGGCGTCGAAGGTCTCGTCGCCGAACGGCAGCAACGTGCCGTCGCCCGCCGTGAACGCGAGGGCCGGCCGTTCACGCTTGCCGACCTCGAGCATCCCGATCGAGAAGTCGCACGGCACGACAGTCGCGCCGGCATCGGAGAACGGCTGGCTCGAGGTGCCGGTGCCGGCCGCGAGATCCAGGATCGTCTCGCCGGGACGCGGCGCGACGAGGTCGACGACGCGCTTGCGCCAGCGCCGGTCCTGGCCCAGGGAGAGCACGTCATTGGTCAGGTCGTACTTCTCCGCGACGCCGTCGAACATCTTCGCGACGTCATGGGGCTGCTTGTCCAGACCGGCTCTGCTCACCGCAGCAGCCTACGGCCAGAACTCCTGGGGTGCCGCGCCAGGTCGAGCGTCCGGCAGTCCTTACGGACGTCTGACTCGTCACATCTTGAGCATCGCGGCGAGCCCCCCAGTAGGCTCGTACGTTGTGAGCAACCCTGCCGTCGTCGCGGAGATCGGCCCCCTGGTGGTCCGGTCGGCACCGATAGAGGACCCGGGTGAGCTCCTCGCCCTCCTGCCCCCCGAGGACTCCCTCGCGTGGGTCCACGGTGGTGACGGCCTGGTCGGCTGGGGCCGCGCCGCGGAGCTGCGGACGTCCGGCAGCGAGCGGTTCGCCGAGTCCTCCGAGTGGTGGAGCGAGCTCGCGAGGCACGCCGTCGTGCGTGATGACGTCGACGTCCCCGGGTCGGGCCTGGTTGCGTTCGGCTCGTTCGCGTTCACCGACGACGCCGAGGGCAGCGCCCTCGTGGTCCCCGAGGTCGTCGTCGGTCGGCGTGACGGCGTCGCCTGGGTCACCGTCATCGGCCTCGGCATCACCTCACTGCCCGACATCCGCCCGACAGGGGCACCGCAGGAGCCGATCGGCACGGCATTCGCCGACGGCCCCGTCGACAGCCTGACATGGCAGGGCCTGGTTGCCGAGGCGGTGCGGCGCATCGAGGCCGGCTCCCTCGACAAGGTCGTCCTGGCCCGCGACCTGGTGGCGACGGTCGACGTGCCGCTCGACGTACGCGCCCCCCTCGCCCGGCTCGCCGGGCACTACCCGAGCTGCTGGACGTTCCACGTCGACGGCTTCTTCGGATCGACCCCCGAGATGCTGATCCGGCTCGAGCGCGGGCTCGTCACGTCCCGCGTCCTGGCCGGCACGATCCGCCGCACCGGCGACGACACGCACGACCTGGCGCTGGCCGGCTCGCTCGCACGGTCGAGCAAAGATCTCGAGGAGCACGAGTACGCCGTGCGGTCGGTGGCCGACGCGCTCGCGCCGCACTGCACCAGCATGAACGTGCCGGAGGCCCCGTTCGTCCTGCACCTGCCCAACGTCATGCACCTGGCGACCGACGTCACGGGAGTCATGAGGGACGAGGCCAGCGCGTTGACGCTCGCCGCGTCCCTCCACCCGTCCGCGGCGGTGGGCGGCACACCGACCGCCGAGGCGATCGCCCTGATCCAGGAGATCGAGAAGCTCGCCCGCGGTCGCTACGCCGGCCCGGTCGGCTGGATCGGCGCGTCGGGTGACGGCGAGTGGGGCATAGGGCTGCGGTCCGCCCAGGTCGAGGGCGACGGCCGGACCGTACGCCTCTTCGCGGGCTGCGGGATCGTGGCTGACTCCGTGCCCGCCGACGAGCTGGCCGAGTCGAACGCCAAGCTCATCCCGGTCCGCGACGCCCTCACTCCCCAGACCTGACCCACACCCGTACCGCTGGGCGTGACGTTTTGCGCCCCGAATCGCTGGAGTCAGGGGCGCAAACGTCACGCCCAGCGGTGCGTCAGCGCCAGATCGTGGCGTCGAGGCCCTGCCCCAGGATCCGGGCGGCCAGCAGCCGGTGGAGCCCGTCGAGGTGCCACCACCCGTGGCCCTGGCCGATGTCGGTGATGCGGGCCGGCTTGATCGAGCGGCCCCCGTTGAGCTCAATGAGGTAGTAGTTGACCTTCGCGACGCCCACGTGCTGCTGCGGGGTCATCACGACGGTGTGCGGCCGGAGCAGGATCGACTCCCCCGTCGATCTCGGCGAGTGGTCGTCCTTGAGCTTGAGCGGTCCGGCGAAGACGACCGCCAGCCACAGCAGCCGTCGTGTGTTGACGATCTTCTCGCCGGCCGTCATCCGGAGGAACTCGTCGAGACGTTCCATCGAGTCCTCTTCGAGGTCGGTCGGCGGGGGCGCGAGCTTGGGCCCCAGCTTCGGCAGACGGACCACGACGGCGCCCTCAGCTGCCCGTGACGGGTGACAGGGTCGGCCAGCGGGGGCTCAGCGAGTCGCCCGACGACGTCCCGGTCAGCCGGCGCTTGACCCACGGACCGGCGTGCGCCCGGGCCCAGTCCAGATTGGCCTCCCGCCGCTCGCGGGCCGACACCTGCGGCCGGTCACCGAGCTTCGGGATCCCGATCTCGTGGGCGACGCCCAGGGCGTCCAGGACCGCCACCGCCATGCGCTGGTGCCCGACCGACGACATGTGCATCCGGTCGACGTCCCACAGCCGGTCGTCGCGGTAGTCGCGCAGCCGCCAGAAGTCGACCAGCGTCGCCCCGTGCCGCTCGGCGACCTGACGGACCAGCTCGTTGTAGATCGCGAAGCGCCCACGCAACGCCCCGAAGATCGGGGAGCCGCCCGGGTCGTACGCCGTGAACATCACGACGTGCGCGCCGGCGGCGACGAGCCGCGCGATCCCGATGTCGTACGCCTCGACCAGCCCGTCGATGTCGACGCGCGGGCGCAGGACGTCGTTGGCACCCGCGTAGATGCTGACCAGGTCGGGGTTCATCGCCAGCGCGGGCTCGATCTGCTCGGCGATGATCGGCAGGAGCTTGCGGCCGCGGATCGCGAGATTGGCGTAGGAGAAGTCGGCGTGGGCGAGTGCCGCGGCGGCTCGGTCGGCCCAGCCGCGTACGCCGTTGGGAAGCGCCGGGTCGGGGTCACCGACTCCTTCGGTGAACGAGTCGCCGAGCGCGACGTAGCGGGAGAAGGTCACCCGCCAAGGCTAGCGAGTCGATCCGCGGCTCAGCTCATCCGAGCGCGAGGGAGACCGCAAGCCCCAGACCGCAGATCCCGACCGCAGCCCTGAGCGGACCCTCGGGCAGCCACCGGACGATCCGCGGTCCGCACCAGCCCCCTACGAACGCCCCGAGGCCGAGCAGCGCGGCCACCGGCACGTCGACATGGCCCACGAGCAGATAGGCGACGGCGGCTGCGAGATTTGCCACCCCCATGCCGACGTTCTTGACGGCATTGCTGACCGCGAGGGTCTCGACGCTGCGCAGAGACAGGACGGCCAGCAATATGACCCCGGCGCCCGCGCCGAAGTAACCGCCGTAGACCCCGACGCCGACCATCGCCAGGTGGCCGGGCCATGACCGCGACGGGCGTGTGCGCCGGGCCGACCGCCGGCTCGCCGCACGCCGAAGCCGGTCCCGACCCAGCAGCAGCACCGAGCCCAGCGCGACGAGCCATGGAACGACCGCCGCGAAGACCTCCGGTGGCGCGACCAGGAGCAGCGCAGCGCCGGCGAGGCCGCCACATGTCATCTGCGCCGCCAGGGCTGTCAGGCGCCTGCCCTGCCCGCGCAGCTCACGCCGCGAACTGATGCCCGCACCGGCGGCATTGGCCAGTAGAGCCGTGGTGTTCGTGACGTTGGCGACGACCGGAGACAGGCCGGTCATCAACAGTGCCGGGTAGGAGACGAGCGATGCGAGGCCCGCGACGGATCCACACAGGCCCGCACCGATGCCGGCTAGCACCAGGAACCACCAGGTTTGCTCCACGTCAGCCGGCGACGAGCTCATCCGCGAGGTGGCGGGCGATCTCGAGGGCCGCAGTTGCGGCAGGCGACGGCGCATTCAGCACGTGGAGCTGGCGCGGACCACGCCGCAGCAGGAAGTCGTCGACCATGGCACCCGAGCGGTCGATCGCCTGGGCACGCACACCGGCATGGGTCGGGACGATGTCGGACAGCGTCAGCTCCGGCACCAGGGTCTGCAGACTCTTCAGGAACCGCCGACGGGAGACCGACCGAGCGACCTCCTGCACCCCCGTCCGCCACCACTGTCGTCCCAACCGCCAGGTGCCGGGCCAGCGGAGCGCATCTGCGACATCGCGCGGACGTACCGTGCCCCACGTGTATCCCTCCCGGGCCAGCGCCAGCACTGCGTTCGGGCCGGCGTGCACCGTTCCGTCGAACATGCGAGTCAGGTGGACGCCGAGGAACGGCAAATCCGGATCGGGCACGGGATAGACGAGTCCACGCACCAGGTGCGTGGCCTGCGGAGTGAGCTCGAAGTACTCGCCACGAAACGGCACGATTCGGACCTGTGGGTCGACGCCCGCCATCCGGGCGATGCGGTCACTGTGTAGTCCCGCGCAGTTGACCAGGTGGTCGGCGCTCAGGACGCCGGCCGACGTCCTGACGACGACACCGGTGCTCGACGGCACGATCTCTTCGACCTCGTGTCCCAGAAGCAGATCACCACCCGATTCGACGACGAGGTCGGCCAGCGCGCGGCACACTCCGACGTAGTCGACGACCGCCGTCGACTCCACGTGGGCACCTGCACGGCACTCCACGTGCGGCTCGATCTCCCGTGCCTCCGAGGCGTCGACCCGACGGCATGGCACGCCGTTGGCTGCACCGCGGCGGAGCAGTTCCTGCAGCGCCGGCAGCTGGGAGTCGTGGGTCGCGACGACCAGCTTGCCGCAGCGGTCGACCGTGACACCGTGTCGTCGGGCGAACTCCAGCATCGAGCCCGCACCCGCGGTGCCCATGGTGGCCTTCAACGACCCCGGTGCGTAGTACAGCCCCGAGTGAATGACACCGGAGTTGTGCCCGGTCTGATGGGCCGCGACATGGGTCTCCTTGTCGACGACCGTGACGTGGTGGCCTCGCGCCGACAGCTCGTTCGCGGTGGCAAGACCGACTATGCCGGCTCCGATGACGATGACGTGACTACTCATGTTGCTGCTCTCCTACCCTTGGCGGACGACGAGGCCGCCGTCGACCACGATGACTTGACCCGAGACGTAGCGTGCAGCGTCGGACACGAGAAAGGCCACGACGTCAGCGACCTCGGCCGGCTCCCCGATGCGGCCCAGGGGAACGGATGACACGGCAGCCTTGAGCCCCACCTCGCCCATAGAGTGCTCTGGGTGCAATGACTGGGCCGTGCGGATCAGGCCCGGCGCCACGGCATTTGCGCGGATGCCGTGCGGTCCGAGCTCGACCGCAAGCGCCCGCGCCATCCCGATGACTCCGGCCTTGGCGGCGGAGTAGTGGGCATGCTCGTCCCACCCGTACGTCGACCCACTGATCGACGACAGGGCGACCAGAGAGCCGGAACCGCGACGCATCATGGCTGGCACTACCGCCCGAAACACTCGCATCTCGCCCTGCAGATTGACGTCGAGCGTGTGGCTCCACTCCTCATCGGTCAGGTCCTTGAACCGGCGCCGTCGCGCGATCCCGGCGTTGGCCACGACTGCGTCGAAGCCCTGCCCTTCGGTCTCACGCACGACAGCTCCTACCTGGGCGGAGTCGGTGACGTCGAGGGTTCGGAACTGAGCGTCGTGTCCCTGCTCGCGGAGGGAGGCAGCGAGCCGCTCCCCCTCGTCTTCGAGCACATCGGTCAGCACGGTGCGGTGGCCTGCTCGGGCGAAGGTGTCCGCGCAGGCAGCACCGATTCCGATTGCAGCCCCCGTGATGAGGACGGACGGCGAGCTCATGGTTCCCCTGTCAACAAGCATCGTGAGGTCAGTCGCGCAGGGGCATGGCGAGTGGGCGCATGGGCGCGGCGGTCGCTCCGCGGAGCTTCAGCCCTGCACCGATGAAGCAGAACTCGTACATCTCCTCCTGCGCGAGTGTCTCGGTGTCGACGACCTCCATGATCGGGATGCCAGCCTCCGCGAACAGGTACGTGTGGACCGGGAGCCAGTTGCCCTCCTCGGTCGACGGGATCTGCTCGAGCGAGAGGTTGTCGGCCCCGATGACCGCAGCTCCGGCGAGGGCCAGGTGCTCGGCGCCTTCGCGCGTCAGGCCGGACTCGTTCGTGATGTACGCCTGCGCGTCGTCCCACAGGGTCATCTGACCAGTGCGGATCAGCACGACGTCACCCGGACGCACCTCGACGCCCTGTCGACGAGCGGCGTCACCGAGGTCCTGGGCGCCGATGCCGTAGCTCTGCGGCAGGACGTCGACGCCGTGCAGCGCGGCGATGTCCAGCAGGACGCCGCGCGCGATGATCGGCGGCTGCTTGTCGGCGCCGGCACACATCCAGTGCCGCGCGCCCAGCCACTCATCGGCGTCGAAGCCGTTCCAGATCTTGCGCCCGTAGCCGAAGTGGTTGAGCGTGTCGATGTGTGTCCCGCAGTGCGTGTACATCGAGATCGCGTCACCGGAGTAGCCAACGAGATCGTTCTGCTCACCGAAGCCGGTGGAGTCGTCGACGGCCGTGCCGCGCGGGGTGTTGGTCATCGAGATCTGGTACGGCGGCTGTCCCGCCGCCGTGAACGACGGCATGCCCAGGAAGTAGTCCACGCTCAGGTCAATCGTGTGTCCGGCATCGGCGCGCGACATCACGGCACGCATCGACTCAGGGGTGATCAGGTTCAGCATGCCGATCTCGTCATCGGGACCGAACGGGCTCTCGGTGATCTGGCGGAAGGTTGAGGCTGCAGCAGCGATCTTCTGCGCCGTACCTTCGTCCACGAAGTTGACTCCACACATGGTCAGTTCCTTTCAGGGGGGTTGGCGGCGCTCGTCAGTGCTCCGTAGAGCGCAGGGCGGCGATCACCGAACAGCGAGATGGCGAAGTCCACCTCAGGCACGTGCACATCCTTGACCCGCGCGCTGGCCGGCTCGATGTCAGCCACGATCAGGCCCTCCTCGCGCTCGACCGAAGCCAGTACGCTGCCTGTCGGGTCAATCACCTGGCTGCGCCCGATGAACTGCGCGCCGTGCTCCTCGTCGCCACGGTTCGCCGCGATCACGAACACGTGATTCTCCGCAGCGCGAACCCGCGTGAACAGCTCGGCGACCCGCTCGGCCGGGGCGGGCCAGTTGGTCGGGTTGGCGATGATGTCCGCCCCGCCCAGCGCCAGGCAGCGCGCCCACTCGGGGAAGCGCAGGTCGTAGCAGATGCTCAGGCCGACAACACCGTGCGGCGTATCGACCAGCACCGGTCCGTTGTCACCCGGCGTGACGAAGCGGTCCGCACCGAGGTGTGGCAGGTGAGTCTTGCGGTACGTCGCACGGAGCCCGCCCGGACCCACCAGCACCGCGGTGTTGTGCAGAGCCTCACCGAGCGACTCGATGAATCCCACGACGACGTACAGGCCCAGCGACTCGGCCGAGTCGGCGATGTCACGCAGCTCGGGTCCGTCAAGGGAGATCGATGCCGCACGTGTCTCCTCGACGTCGCCGAAAACGTAGCCGGTCAGCCCGCATTCGGGCATGACCAACAGCTCGACGCCGCCGGTACGCGCCTCCTGCATGACCTCGATCGTCCGGACGACGTTCTTGTCGGGCTGGCCGGGCACGGAGCCGAACTGGCCGGCAGCGACTCGGACGGTTGATCCACTCATGGATTCTTCCTCTTTCGGTCCCAGGCGCCGTTGATGACGATCGCCACGACAAGCACCAGTCCGTACGCCATCTGGAGCACGAACGACGAGGCCTCGGTCAAGGTCAGGTAGTTCTGAATCAGGAACAGCAGCGCCGCGCCGCACGCCGCACCGAGCAGGCCACCGCGGCCACCCGCGAGGCTGATGCCGCCCAGCGCGACGGCGGCGATCGCGAGCATCGTGTAGGTGGGTCCCACAGTCGCGTCGGCGCCCCCCAGAACTGCGGTCAGCACCAGGCCGGCCACGCCCGTCATCGCTCCAGTGAGCACATAGGCCACGAATCGCACCGCTGTCACGGGCACACCGGCGGTGTAGGCCGCGCGGTCGTTCGACCCGACCATCAAGAGGTTGCGCCAAAACGCCGTGCGGGTCAGGAGCCACCACAGGCCGCCGACCAGGAGCATGACCCACACCACGTTGGGCACGACGCCCTCGACGTCGGTGAACCAGTCCATCCAGACCGGCAGCGCGCCGGTCGGCGAGGCAAGAACCTGCGTCGCGATGCCCGCGAACACCAGGTATGTCGCGAGGGTCGCAATGATCGGCGGGATCCTGATGAGAGCGACCAGGCTGCCGTTGACTGCGCCGATCACGACCCCGAGCAGGACGGCCGCGGGGATGACGATCCAGGCGACGGAGATTTGGTGAGCGATCAGCCCGGCCGCGAGGATCACGCTGACCAAGCCGGCCCCGGGTCCGACGGACAGGTCGAGCCCGCCGCCACCACTGAGCACGACGGGTGCTTGTGCCATCGCCAGCAGGACCAGCGGCGAGGCGTACACCAGCACGAGCTTCCATCCCCCGTCGAGGAACTGACTGCTCTTCTGGGCCGTGATCGCAATCATCACGAGCACGGCAAGTGCGGCTGGGACGAAGTAGGGGACGGCCCGGCCGCCCCTGATGGGGGCGCGGTCGACGGTCGTCATGCGCGTGTCCTTTCGTGGGTGGCCAAGGTGGGGGCCTGACCGAACATCGCCGAGAGCACCCCGTCGTACGTCATTTCATCGCCCTCGAGCACGGCCTCGAGCCCGTGGTCATGGCAGACCGCGACCCGGTCGCACGACGTCAGGAGCTCCTCGATCTCAGTCGAGAGCATGACGACGGTCATGCCCGCATCAGTCAACTCGCGCATCAACGCGTAGAACTCGCGCTTGGTGCCGATGTCAACGCCTCGCAGTGGGTCGTTGAGCACCAGCAGGTCCGGCTCGGCGGCGAGCCAGCGGCCCACCAGAACCTTCTGCGCGTTGCCGCCACTGAGACCCGTGATCGGGTAGTCCGGGTCATCGGGGACGACGCCAAGTCGTTGCATCTGGGCGCGGACGGCCTGCTGGATGGCGTGCGGTCGCAGCACTCCGAGTCGCGAGTGCTCGCCGTACGTGGCCATGGCCAGGTTGTCCCGCACGTCGAGCGTGCGGAACAGGCCCTCTTCCTGGCGTTTGCCGGGGACGTACGCGATCCCCGATGCCACGGCGTTGCGGTAGCCACGCACCCGGCTCCACAGGCCGTCGCGGTCGATCTCCACCTTGCCCTTCGGGGGCAGGCTGACTCCTGCGAACGCCTCGACCAATGCCACCGCGCCGTGCCCGTCAAGCCCGCCGACGCCGAGAATCTCTCCCCGGCGCACGTCGAGGTCAAACGGCCGGGCGTCCGATGACAGTGCCACGCCGCACAGACGGGCAGCAGTTCCCTGCTCGTCCCGTCGGCGTGCGGTCACTGTGGCTGCTCCGGCGTGCTCAGACTCGCTGCGGCCGTCCATCATGCTGAGCAGCCGTGAGGGCGTCGCCTCGGCTCGATCGACCGTGCCGACCGTGTGGCCTGACCGCTGCACCGTGGCACGGTCGATCAGGATCTCCAGCTCGTCCATGCGGTGCGAGACGAACAGCACGCTGCGGCCGTTGGAGCGCTCCGCCTGCAGCAGCGCGAACAGCCGGTCGCGGGTAGCCAGGTCGAGCGCGGATGTCGCCTCGTCCAGGATCAGCAGCCGCCACGGCCGAACCAGGGCCCGGGTCAGCGTCAGGACTTGGCGCTCGGCCAGCGACAGCTGGTAGGGCGATGCGGTCAGGATCGACGGCGATGTGCCCAGCCGCTCGACGACCTCGGTCGCCAGCTCCAGCTCGGCCTTGCTGCGCCGGCGGCGCCGGAAGAGTCCGTCAGTTCCGGCGAACACGTTGTCCAGGCCTGAGCAGTCGTCGGAGATGAGCGTCTCCTGGAAGACCGTGAGGACGCCATGGGCCTGCGCCGCCGTGGGCGAGCGCAGGTCGACATCCTTGCCGTCAACCCGGACTGTTCCCTCGGTCGGCGCCATGATCCCGCTGAGTAGCTTGACCACGGTGCTCTTGCCGGACCCGTTCTCGCCCACGAGACCGTGGATCTCGCCGGGCCGGATGTCCAGCTGACAGCCGTCGAGCGCAACGGTCGCACCGTAGCGATGTGTGATACCGGCCAGCTCGATCAGGGGTGATGATGTCATGGCAACCTCTCAGAGACGGTGCGCGACGTGACGGTCGCGCCCGTAGACGGTGATGAGCACGAGGATCGCGATGCCGAGCATCACCTGCTGCATGTTCGGTCCTACCGAGAACCCGATCAGCAATGTCGTGAACTCGGTCGTGACCAGCACACCGGCGATGGTCCGGGCGTAGCCTCCGGCGCCGCCCAGCAGCGAGGTGCCACCGACAACGACTGCGGTGATGGTCGAGAAAAGGTAGGCCGCACCGATGTCCACAGATGCGCCACCACTGAACCCCGCGAGCAGCACGCCGGCGGCGCTCGCGCAGATCGCTCCGGCGGAGTAGACGAACACGCGGATCAACATCGGCCGGGCCAGGGCCAGCCGCGCGGCCGTGACGTTGGAACCCAGGGCGAAGATCTGTCGGCCGATGACGGTGCGCCTCTCGACGAGCACGACGACTACTGCCACCAGCACCCAAACCACGAGGGCCGCGGGCAGTGGCACACCGAGGACTGATCCCCGCGGCGAGACAGCGTTGGTGATGAACCCGGGGACGTCGCCACCGGTGTTGCCGTCGACCGAGATCAGCACGCCGCCGGTCACCACCGAGGCGACCCCCAGGCTCACAACAAGCGGGTGCAACCCGAAGATGCTGGACAGCACCCCGTTCGCCATGCCGATCAGGATCGACAGCACCAGCAACAGGACGACGATCTCTCCGAACGACCAGCCCTTGGCGTATAACGTCGTGAGCAGCACGTTGGCCATGCCGATCGTGGCCGGGATCGACAGGTCTATCCCGGCGATCATCACCGCCCAGGTCTGTCCGACCGCGGCAATTCCGAGCACTGCCGACAGCACCAGCAGCGACATGATGCCGGTGCGCGACAGCACGTCGGGCGTGGCAACCATCAGTACCAGGAACATCGCTAGTGGGGCCAGGTAGACCAGGAGAGAACTCAAGGCCCCCCGACGCCGGCGGCTGGTGGCCGCCGACGTCGGGGTGGGCGTCTGCTCGATCGCCGAGGTGGACATACCGGGTGATCCCTACTTGACCGGCAAGTCGGCGAGACCTGCGTCGAACGTGGCCGGGGTACCCGTGCCGGTGAACAGGTCGTCGTAGTAGGCCGTGGGCGCTGAGTCACCGCTGGCGGGCTGCGCGTTGCACCCGCTGCTGAGCTTCATGCCCGGCTTGTAGTACTCGTCGACGTTTGAGCCGTCGATCTGCACGAGCGGGTAGAGCAGCGTGTTGTGCTTGGGCTTCTGGCCGGCCAGCATCCTGAGCGCGACCTTGAACGCCTCGTTCACACCCTGGCCCGCACCGCCGGCGAAGCCGAATGACTCGCTGCCGGTCTGCTTCCAGCTGGCAAGCCACGAGCACGCACCTTCGAAACCGGTGACCGGCGGCAGGTCGCGGTCGGCCTGCTGGAAGGCCTGCGTCACGGGCACGGCGCAAACGCCACCGTCCCAGACTCCAGCGATCGCGCCTTGGTGCGTGCTCAGGTAACGCAGCATCTGCGACTTGATGGTCGACGGCGTCCACTGACCCGTGATGTGGTCGACCTTCAGGCCAGCCTTCTTGAACGTGTCGGACGCGCCGGCCTGACGGGCCTCGGCAGCGGCCACGCCGGGGATGCCGTCGCACATGACGATGGTGTCCTTCGTCTTGCCGACCTTGTCGACGAGCCACTCGGCGGCCGTACGACCAGCGTCGTACGCGCCGAAGTCCGACTGGACGACATTGGTGCAGTCGGTGCCCGTCTGCATCACGACGACGAGGGCCCCGGCCTTCTGCGCAGCGTCGAACGCCTTGCAGAGGCCGACCGTCGGGGGCTGCATGACCAGGATGACGTCGCAGCCCTTCTGGACCATCGTGGTGAGCTGCGTGGCCTGCAGGCTCGCATTGTTGTTGGCGTCGGACACGATCAGCGGTCCGTCGACGAGACCCTTCTTGTCCAGCTGCGCGACGATGTCCTTCGCCACGGCCAGCCCCTCCTGCCGCCAGGAGTTGCCCTGGTAGGCGCTGGAGTAGCAGAACTTCCACGGCGCTTGCGAGGGCTTCCAGTCCGCGTACGGGTTCGGGCCGACGCGGGTCGCGTGCCAGAAGCCGGCGTACGTGCTGCGCACCGACTCCGGGAGCGCGTCAAGGACAGCCTTGTCGCGGGCTGACTCAGGCTTGCCGGTGCGCAGATCGGTGTAGGTCTCAGAGACCGAGGACTTGTCATTGTCGTTGGCGGAGAGGCCGCCACAGGCGGCCAGGGGGGCGATCAGGCCAGCCAGCAAAGCGACGACGGCAATGCGTCGCTGAACGGGGGATCCCGCTCGGCGCGGGAAAGGTGACTTCATGGTGCTCCTCGTGGTCGCGCACGTGATCCAACGCACGTCTCAGTGGTGTGTAACATACAACACGCCACATGCCACACTGTCAATGAATGCCTGCAGGCTGTAACACAACCGTTACGATCACCCCTGGGGAACGGGCAGGACACAACCCCGATGGATCGGAGAAGCATGGAACCGCTGCTGAATGAAGGCTCGATGGCCGATCGGGCCACCACGGCTCTCCGGTCCGCGATTCTCAACGGCGATCTGGAGCCCGACACGCTGCACGCGGTGCACAGCGTCGCAGACCGGCTCGGGGTGTCCCGAACGCCGGTGCGCGAGGCGCTGATCCGGCTCGCGGCCGATGGCATGGTTCGCGTCCACCGCAATCGCGGGTTCGTCGTTCTGCACTCATCTGCGGAGGACCTGCGACAAATCTTCCTGCTTCGTCTACTGCTGGAGGTTCCCGCCACCCGGGCGGCCGCTCTGCTTGCGAAGGACAGCGACATCGAGGTCCTTGAGTCCGACATCGAGCGGATGCGTGAGGCGATGGCAGAGGGCGACGCCGAACGGTTCCTCCGTGCCGATCGGCAGTTCCACCGCACGCTACTGACGATCAGCGGCAGCTCTCGGTTGGCCGAGTTCGTCGACAGTCTCCGCAACGTCGTGCTCAGCACAGGAGTCTCGACAGCAAATCAGAGCGAGTCGATCGAGGAGATCCTCGAGCCGCACGTCGAGATCCTCGAACTGGTGCGGGCCCACGACGCCGCCGGTGCCGCGCAATCGATGCACGAGCATGTGCAGCGCACTGGCGAAAAGCTCATCCGGCAGGAGTTCGGCGACCTCGAGACCGCCACCTTCCAGGCCGTCCTGGCCCGTTTCGAGATCGGCGAGCTGCCAGGCTGACCACACCTCGCACTCAGTCGTCGAGCAGGCCCTTGCGGCGGGCCATGGCCGCCGCCTCGGTGCGGCCGGCGGCACCGAGCTTGGCCAGGATGTTGGAGACGTGCACCGAGACGGTCTTGGTGCTGATGAACAGCCGGGCGCCGATCTCGCCGTTGCTGCGGCCCTGGCTCACCTGCTGCAGGACCTCGAGCTCCCGGGGCGTCAGGTCGACCTCGCCGCGGGACGCCGGGCCCGCCACGCCGACAATCTCCGCCAGAAGCGGCTTGGCGCCGAGGTCGCCGGCAGTCGTACGGGCCGCCGTGAGGAACGTCCTGGCCTCGTCAGCCCGCCCGCTGGCCTTGAGCACGGTGGCCAGGCGCACGGCGGACCGGGCCTCCTCGAAGGGCTGACCGATCCCCTCGAAGCCGGCCACGGCGTCACGCCACACCTGCTCGAGCTCGACCTCGGCGGGCGCGTCGATGCCGGTGGCCCAGCGCAGCCGGGCGATCTCGGCAGCGAGCCTGACGCGCCACGCGTGCCCCTCGGGGCCGAGGGTCGGATTGGCCTCCACGACGGCGGCCGCCTCGGCCTCCAGCCGGGCGGCGTCCTCCAGCAAGCCGACGTGCTCGGACCGCGCCAGTCGTGGTGCGGCGCTGGCCAGGTGACCCACAACGAGACCCGACAGCCGCAGGTGCGCCGCGAACAGACGACCGTTCCACGCCACGTCCAGCAGGTCGGCGACATCGCGGTGCACGGCACGCGCCGCGGCCAGATCTCCACTGTCACCGTGCAGGTCGATCAGGGCCGCGCTGCTGTGGACGGCCAGCGCGATGTCGCGCTCCCACACTGCCCGCAGCCGGGGCTCCTCGGCGAGCGCCTCGACCTCGCCACGTCCTGCCGCCACCATCAGGGCGCCACCGGACAGGATCGCCTCGGCCAGCATCGGGGCGCCGCTGCCGACGGTCTGCAGCGCGAGGGCCTCGTCCCAGCGTCCCCGGATGTAGCAGATGATCGCGGCGAAGGCGCGCCCGTCGAAGCCATAGGGCGCCCAGGTCCTCCCCGTCCCCTCGGCCCGGGTCATCGCCGCCCGGAACGCGTTCTCGGCGTCGTCGAGCTCGCCGGCGTTGAACAGAACGAAGGCCAGGTTGTGCAGGCCGCGCAGCTCTCCCATGACGTCGCCGGCCGCCCGCGAGCTCGCGATGAGCTCGTCGTAGCGCTGGCGGGACTTGTCGAGGTCGGCCCCGCCCGTGCGGGCGAGCACGCGGGCGAGGGTCACGGTGACCTCGGCGACGACGTCGGACGCGCCGAGCTCCTCGGCCATCGCCAGGGCGTGCTCGCCGATCTCGAGCGCCTCCACGTCGCGCAGGGCATCGCCCAGGACCAGGGACCGCAGCGCCTCGGCCCGCGCCCGCAGGACCGTACGTTCGTCGCCCACGATGAGCAGGGCCTCCTCGCTCGCGGCAGCCGCCTCGGCGTCGCGCTCGGCGAGGAAGGCCATGGTGCCGATCGAGATGAGCAGCCGGACCCGGTCGACGGTCGGCGCTCCGGGTGGGAGCTGCGCCAGGTGCTCGTTGACCAGCGCGAGCGCCCGCAGCAGGTGCCCGGACGTCATCCAGGCGTCAGCGGCGGCGACCACCAGCCCGACGACATCGGTGTCCTCGGGTGCGGCGTCCAGCAGGTCGAGCGCCTGCTCGTAGTGGTGCGCGGCCTCGTCGTAGCCCGCCACCCGGACCGCCGACTCCCCCGCCTCGACGCTCGCGACGAAGGCCCGGGCGCGCTGGCCGGCGGCGGCGGCATGCATCGCGATCTCGGCCGCCGAGCCGTGGGCGCCGTCTGCGGTGAGGGCGTCGAGATAGGCGTGGTTGATGCGCCGCCGCTCCCCCGGAAGCAGGTCGTCATGGACCGCCTCGGCCAGCAGGGCGTGCCGAAAGCCGTAGGAGTCGCCGCCCACCTGGGCCAGGACCTTGTGGTCGATCGCGGAGCGGATCGCGTCGTCGAAGCGTTCGCGCGACAGCTCGACGACGGCGGCGAGCAGTCGGTCGGCGACCCGTCCACCGGAGCAGGCGGCGGCGCGGACGACCGCACGGGCGTCGTCGTCGAGCCGGTCGAGCCGAACGAGCAGCAGGTCGGCGAGCGTCTCGGGAAGGGCGACCCGGTCGTCCGCGAGGCCTGCGTCGAGCAGCTCCTCGGCGAAGAACGCATTGCCGGCCGCGCGGTCGACGACGGCTCGCAGGCCGTCCGTCGCGAGGTCGCCGGCGCCGCGGGCTCGCACGAGGTCGATGACGTCGACGTCGGCGAGTGGGCTCAGCTCGAGCCGGCGCACCCCGGGCAGCCGGACCCACTCGGCGATGGCTTGGCGCAGCGGGTGCCGCCGGTGCAGGTCGTCGGCGCGGTAGCTCACGACGATGTGCACGTCCTGCGTGAAGAGATAGGCCAGCACATAGCGGATCAGATGCCGCGTCGACGCGTCTGCCCAGTGGGCGTCCTCGATCACGAGCAGCAGAGGCCGATCGGCGGCGAGCAGGTCCAGCCCGGCGACGACCGAGGCGAAGAGCTCCGAGCGGTCGACCCCGACGGTCTGGGTCGCGCTGGTCCACGGCAGCAGGGGCCCCAGGGCCGGGAAGCGCGCCGCGAGATCGTCGCGCTCGGCCTCCTCGACGGTAGCGAACGCCTCGGCGAACGGCTGGTAGGGCATCGCGCTGTCACCGAGGTCGAGACAGTGACCGGCCACGACCCGGTGCCCAGCCTCCCGGGCCCGGATCGCGAGCTCCCGCAGGAGCCGGGTCTTGCCGATGCCGGCATCGCCACCCAGCAGCACCGCGGCGGGCGCCTCGCCGGCGACCAGCCCGACCGAGGTCAGGAGCTGGTCGAGCTCGGCGCGTCGACCGAACAGCGGTGTCGCGAAGGTCCGCTCGGTGCCCATGGACACCATGATGGCCGACGGGGCCGACAAAGCGAGGAGCCCAGCCCTCACGCGTGCACCGCGCGTCCGGTCGCCCAGGCCGCGAGCCGCACGGCCAGGCCTCGGCGTCGTCGCCGGGGCCGTGCCCGGGCGGGGTCGCGGGGGGCGTGGCGGAATGCCATGGCGGCCTCGGCGGCCGCCAGGTGCCGGTCCATCTCGATGGAAACGAGGGCCTGCGGGTCGATGATCATGGCTCGATCGTCGCCGCCTGAGGTAGGCCCCCACATCGGACGCATGACCTACACCAGCGCGAGGTCTACCTCAGACGCAACCGCGGGCCGAGCGAAGCTCGGCTGGCGCCCGGGCCTCGCCCGGCCGCGACGGAGTCGCGGAAAGGCGAGGCACGAGCCGCGCGCCCTACTTGAGCGTCTTCTTGCCCCCGTGCAGGAGGGTGATGAGCTGCATGACCTTGCCGTCGGTCTTGGCGTCGCGGGTGAACGACGTCAGCATCATCGGCGGGCTGAACTTCTGGCGCGTGATCGCCTTGGCGTAGGTGAACTCCTTGAGCCCGTCCGGGCCGTGGATGCGACCGAAGCCGGATTGGCCGACCCCGCCGAACGGCAGCGTCGGCACCCCGGCGAATGCGATGACGGCGTTGACCGACGTCATGCCCGAACGGATCTGCCGGGCGATCTCCATGCCCTGCTTCTTGGAGAACACCGCACCGGCCAGGCCGTACGACGTCGCGTTGGTCAGCTCGACGGCCTCGGCCATGCTCTTGACCGGGTTGATTGCCAGGGTCGGGCCGAAGGTCTCCTCGGTGATCTCGGTCGAGTCCTCCGGGACGTGGGTCAGGATCGTCGGCTGCACGAACCGCTCGCCGACGGCGTCGGAGCCGCCGAGGGCGACGTTGGCGCCCTTGGCGATCGCGTCGTCGATGTGGCTCTGGATGATCTTGAGCTGCGACGGCATCGTGATCGGGCCGATCTTGGCGCCCTCGTCAGCGCCCGCGCGCAAGCCCTTGGCCTGGTCGAGGATCTCGGTCATGAACGAGTCGAACACGCGCTCGTGGACGTACACGCGCTCGGTGCCGATGCAGGTCTGGCCGGCGTTGGACATGCCGCCCCACAGCGCCGCCTCGGCAGCCTTGGTCAGGTCGGCGTCCTCGTCGACGATCAAGGAGTCCTTGCCGCCGGCCTCGATGATGACGGGGGTGAGGTTCTCGGCGCAGGCCGCCATGACCTTCTTGCCGGTCGGGCCCGAGCCGGTGAACGCCAGTTTGTCCACGTCCGCGGTGCACAGCGCGTTACCGGTCGCGCCGAGGCCGGTCACGACCTGCAGCACGGGACGACCGTGGACGACCTCGGTGAAGGTGTCGGCGAGCCACTGGCCGACGCCAGGGGTGTACTCGCTGGGCTTGAAGACGACGGTGTTGCCCGCGGCAAGGGCGTACGCGATCGAGCCGACCGGCGTGAAAACGGGGTAGTTCCACGGGCCAATGACGCCGACGACGCCGAGCGGCTTGTATTCCACCGACGCGGCCTGGTTGGCCATCAGCAGACCGGCCTTGACCTTGTGGGGGCCAAGGACCTTCTTGGCGTGCTTGGCGGCCCACGTGATGTGGTCGATCGCGAGGACGATCTCGAGCTGCGCGTCACCGTGCGGCTTGCCGGTCTCGCGGTGGGAGACGTCGGCGAGCTGCGCGATCCGGCGGGTGATGACGCTCCGCCAGGTCAGCAGGTGCTCGGCCCGCTCGTCGAACGACAGGTTGCCCCACCAGCCGGCGGCCTCGCGGGCGCGGGCCACTGCCGCGTCCACGTCGGCCTTCGAAGCGACGGGGTAGGTGCCGACGAGGTCTCCGTTGGCCGGGTTGAGGGAGTCGAAGGTCGACGCGGGCGCGCCCTTGGACGTGGTCGGCTCGAGCGTTGCGGTCATGAGGTCTCCTTGATGAGGTCGGCGCACTTCTCGCCGATCATGATGGTGGGTGCGTTGGTGTTGCCGCGGGGTACGCGCGGCATGACGGAGGCGTCGGCCACCCGCAGGCTTTCCACGCCGTGGACACGGAGCTCGGGATCGACGACGCTGCCCTCGACGGTGCCCATCGCGCAGGTCGCGACGGGGTGGTAGAGCGTCTGGCCGAGCCGGCCGATCGCCTCGATGATGTCGTCGTCCGTCGGATCCGACGACGCGGGGATCCACGGCGCATCGAGGAACTTCGTGATCGGGCCCTGCGACAGGATCTCGAACGCCCGGCGGAAGCCGCCGATCATGGCGTCCAGGTCGGCCCGGTCGTCGAAGTAGCCAGGGTCGATCTCCGGGTGCCAGGTCGGGTCGGCCGAGCGCAGTCGCACGTGACCCTTGCTCTGCACGTTGACCAGCGTCACGGCCGTCGTCTGGGCCCGTCGCACGGGCTCGTGCATGGCGTTGTCATGGAACCCGGTCGGTGCGACGTGCAGCTGGATGTCGGGCAGGTCGAGGTCGTCGCGCGAGGCGTAGAACGCACCCGTGTCGGCGATGTTCGAGCTCAACGGGCCCTTCCCCATGGCGCGCCACCGCACCAGGTTGCGCAGACCGAGCATCTCGGCGACATCGCTGGTGTCCTTGGTGTAGTTGAGGATGCCCGACACGGGGTGGTCCTGGAGGTTTTGCCCGACGCCCGAGGACTCGACCGCGACGTCGATCCCCATCTCGCGCAGGTGGGCACCCGGACCGATGCCGGACAGCATCAGGAGCTGCGGGCTGTTGATCGCCCCACCGCTGAGGACAACCTCGGCGTTCGCGCGAACCACCAGGTCCTCGCCGTGCCGGGAGTAGGCGACGCCCGTCGCCCGATTGCCCTCGAGCACGACCCGGGTCACGAACGCCTCGGTGCGGACCGTCAGGTTGGGCCGACCCTCGGCGGGGCGGATGTACGCATCGGCGACCGACCAGCGTCGCCCCTTCTTCGTCGTGAGCTGGTACGTCCCGACACCTTCCTGCTGGGCGCCGTTGAAGTCGTCGGTGTGTTTGAGCCCCGACGCGACGGCGGACTCCCGGAAGGCCGTGCTGAGCTCGTGGGCGTACGTCGGGTCCTCGACGTGCAAGGGTCCCTCGGAGCCGTGGAACGGGTCACCGAGGCGGGTGTTGCCCTCGGCCTTCTTGAAGTAGGGCAGCACGTCGTCGAAACCCCAGCCGGTCGCGCCGTAGCCGTCGCGCCACTCGTCGTAGTCCGCATGGTTTCCGCGGATGTAGATCATGGCGTTCATCGACGAGCAGCCGCCGAGGGCCTTCATCCGGGGCCAGTACGCCCGGCGGCCGGCGAGGTGCTTCTGCGGCGTCGTCTCGTAGTTCCAGTCCCACTTGGTCTTGAACAACGTCGAGAAGCCCAGCGGCATGTGGATCATCTCGTCGTTGTCGACCGGACCGGCCTCGAGCAGCAGCACGCTGACACCGGGGTCCTCGGACAACCTGGCGGCGACCACACCGCCGGCGCTCCCGGATCCGATGACGATGTAGTCGAAGCTCTCGTCGGACATGGCTCCCTCTCGACGCAGGTGACGTGAGCCACAAACCTACTTGGGGTATGACAATGACACAACCAGTGTCACGGTCTGAGTGCGGCCCCCACGGCGGACGACATCCGCGCCTCGAGATCGCGGCGGCCGGACCGGTCGACGGGCACCTCCAGGACACGGATGCCGGTGACCTCCTCGGCGAGCGCGGCCGCGAGCGACGACGCGGGCACCATCCGGTGCGGGACGCGGTAGCCCGCGCACAGCGAACCGATGTCCGCTCCCGTCGGCGTCGCGTAGACGCGCTCGAACGTCGCGGCGTACTCGGGTGCCCCCTGCTCGAGGGTCGAGAAGATGCTGCCACCGTCGTCGGAGGCCACCACGATCGTCAGGTCGGGCCGTGGCTCAGCCGGGCCGATCAGCAGGCCGTTGCTGCCGTGCAGGAACGTCAGGTCGCCGACGTACGCGATCGCGCGGGCGCTGGGGCGGGCGAGGGCAGCGCCAATCGCGCTGGACAGCACCCCGTCGATGCCGGCCAGGCCGCGGTTGGCGATGATCAGCCGCTTCTCCCCCACGGGATAGGGGCGGGCGACGAGGTCGAGGTCCCGGACGGGGCTCGACGAGCCGACGAACAGTAGGCCCCCCGGCGGGACCGCGGCGTTGACCGCCCGGGCGACCTCGTAGGGCGTTCCGGGGGTCAGGGCGTCGATCGCCGCGGTCGCGACGGCGTCCGCGGCCTGCCACTCCCGGAGCCACGCCGGGTCGTCGGCACCGACGGTCGTCGCTGCCTCGGTGAACGTGACGTTGTCGCCCGCCGGGACCGGGAACGTCGACTGGTCGCCGACGTGCACGACCGGGATGTCGGTGCGGGACAGCAGCTGAGCGACCGGACGGGTCAGGGTCGCGTGGCCGAGGCTGACGACGCGTTCGATCCGGGCGGCGAGCGGGGCGTGCCGGAGCAGCTGGCGGTATGCCACGAGGGCCTCCCCGTTGCGCGAGCCGGAGCTCGGCTCGGCCAGGAGGGGCCAGTGCGCGTCGCGGGCCAGGATGCGCGCGGGCTGGCGGGCGTCGTCACCGGCGACCACGACGGTGCGGGGCCCCAGTCCGAGGTCGAGGGTGTCGGGCTCGCCGCCGACGTGGCCGACGGCGAAGGACGGGTGGAGGTCCCACTCGACCGGCTCGATCAGCGGCTCGTCGAGCTCGAGGTTGAGGTGGGCCGGTCCGCCGGTCAGCTGCTCGACCCGTTCGACGAACGGGATGCCCGGGAAGATCTCGCGCTGGTCGGTCGTCTGGTTGGCGCCGGTGTGGCGCAGCCGACCGGGCCGGTCGGCCGTGATCGCCAGCACCGGCACGTCCGCGTGCAGTGCCTCGAGCATCGCGGGGTGCAGGTTGGCGACGGCAGTGCCCGACGTCGTCACGACCGGCACGAGGCGGCGGGAGGCCTTGGCCAGGCCCAGGGCCAGGAACCCGGCCTCCCGCTCGTCGACGCGGACGTGCAGACGGATCAGCCCCTGCTCGTCGGCCGCCGCCAGGGCGAGCGCCAGCGGTCCCGACCGGGACCCGGGCGCCAGCACCGCGTCGGTGACCTTGAAGCCCAGGAGGGCGTTGACGAGCCGGCGGGCGACCCCGACGGAGCGCTGCTCACTCACGCCAGCACCGCCCGGACGGCTGACAGCCTGGCCTGCCACCGGGCGTCAGTCTCGCCGTCGGCGGCGACCCGGTCGTACGCCGCGAGGTCGAGCGCCTGGCGGCCCGCCGGGAGGAAGCCGTCGACCGGGACGAGCGGATGGGCCACGACGTCACCGTCGAGCAGGGAGGTGGTGCCGAGCCCGCAGGCGTACGGCAGCTCGGGCAGCGCCGCCGCGAGGGCCAAGCCCGCGGCCAGGCCGATCGAGGTGTCGACGGCGCTGGAGACCACGACCGGCAGGCCGATCTGCTCGGCGATGCGGAGGCACGCGTGGACCCCACCGAGCGGGGCGACCTTGAGCACCGCGATGTCGGCGGCCTCGAGCTCGGCGACACGGTAGGGGTCCTCGGCCCGGCGGATCGACTCGTCCGCCGCGATCGGCACTCCGACCCGGCGGCGTACCGTCGCGAGCTCCTCGACCGACGCACAGGGCTGCTCGACGTACTCGAGCCCGTGAGCGGCGATGTTGAGGGCCGCGATCGCGCTGATGGCGTGATCGACGTCCCAGCCGCCGTTGGCGTCGACACGTACCTTGCCGTGCGGGCCGATCGCATCACGGACGGCCTCGACGCGATCGATGTCGGCGGCGATGGTCTGGCCCTTCTCGGCGACCTTGACCTTGGCGGTGCTGCAGCCGCTGCGGCGCACGATCGCGGCGGCCTCCTGGGGCCCGACCGCGGGGACGGTGCAGTTGACCGGGACGAGCTCGCGCAACGGGGCCGGCCACTCCCGCTCGGCGGACTCCATCGCGGCTGCCAGCCACGGCGCGCTCTCGCGGGCGTCGTAGTCCAGGAACGGGCTGAACTCGGCCCAGCCAGCGGCACCCTGGAAGATCATGCCCTCGCGCCGAGTGATGCCGCGGAAGCGTGTCGGCATCGGGATCGAGAAGGTACGAGGCTGCACGAGTGGCAACTTACCGTCACCGACCTACGGTGGATGCATGAGTCGAATTGCCATCGTCGGGGGCCACGGCAAGATCGCCCGCCTCCTCACGCCCTTGCTCGTCGACGCCGGGCACCTGCCGGTGTCCCTCGTCCGGAATCCCGATCACGCCGCCGAGCTCGAGGGGCTCGGCGCCGAGGTTGTGCTGCTCGACATCGAGGCGTCGGACAGCGACGCCTTCGCCGCGGCGTTCAGCGGCGCCGATGCCGTCGTGTTCGCGGCCGGTGGCGGCGCAGACGGCAACGTCGAGCGCAAGAAGACCGTCGACCTCGGCGGCTCGGTCAAGTCGATCGCCGGGGCCCGCAAGGCCGGGGTAACCCGGTTCGTCCAGATCTCAGCGATCGGCGTGGACGATCCCTTGCCCGATGACACCGCCGAGGTCTGGGCCGCGTACGTCGAGGCGAAGCGGGACGCCGACCAGGCCCTGCGGGACAGCGACCTGGACTGGACGATCATCCGTCCCGGCGCCTTGACCGACGAACCCGGCACGGGCGAGATCTCGCTGGCCGAGAAGCTCGACCGCGGCGAGATCCCCCGCGCCGACGTCGCTGCCCTGCTCGCCGCGGTCCTCGACGAGCCTGCGACGATCGGCCGCCAGTGGGAGGTCGTCGGCGGGACGACCCCGATCACCGAGGCCATCTCGATCGCCGTGAGCTGACCACCCTCCGGGGGCGGTGCACCAGTCGCCCAACACCTGGGTCGTAGGGCGACCCCTGCACCGCGCCTGCCGAGGAAGGGCGACTAGCGCACCGCCCCCCGGAGGGCCTGGCGGTCGATCTTGCCGCCGGGCAGCAGCGGCAGGGTGTCGAGCAGGACGACCTCGCGCGGCGCCCAGGTCCGGGGCAGCCCGCTCTCCTCCACGGCGTCCCGGAGCTCGTCGAGGCGCAGCCCGTCGAGGCACACCGCGTCGGCCGGGACGACGCACGCCACGACCCGTGAGCCCCACTCCGGGTCGTCGACGCCCAGCGCAACGGCGTCCCGAACGGCCTCCAGCTCCCGCAGGGCGCGCGTGACCGCAGGAAGGGCGATGTTGACGCCACCGCTGATCACGACGTCGTCGGACCGGCCCGTCACCGCCAGCCGCCCGTCAGCGCCGATCTCGCCGAGGTCCGCCGTCGCGAACCAGCCGTCCCGGAGCACGCCGGCCGTCGCCACCGGGTCGGCGTAGCCGTCGAACAGCACCGGCCCGGCGATCAGCACCTGACCAGCGTCGTCGACGCGCAGACGTACGCCCTCGAGCGGGACCCCGTCGTAGACGCAACCACCACTGGTCTCGCTCATGCCGTACGTCCGCACGACGGGTACACCCTCGAGGGCGGCCAGCAGGCCCGGCGGGACGGCGGCACCGCCGATCAGCAGCGCGTCCAGCTCGGCGAGGACGCCCGCAGAGCCGGACTCGACCAGGCGGTGCACCTGGGTCGGGACCAGTGAGGCATACCGTCGCTCGCCCGGGATCGCTGCGATGGCGTCGGCCAGCGACGGGTGCTCGGCGACGAACACCGGCTCCAGCCCGGCCAGCGCCGATCGCACCAGGACCTGCAGGCCGCCGACCGCGGTGACGGGCATCGACAGGAGCCAGCCCCCCGGTCCGCCCAGCCGGTCGAGGCTCGCCCGCGCCGAGGCAGTCATCGCGGCGTGCGACAGGATCACGTCCTTTGGCTCACCGGTGCTGCCGGACGTACGCACCACGATCGGGTCGCCACCGTCATGGACCCATGCCGCGACAAGCTCCCACACCTCCCGGGGCTCCCCGGCCACCGGGCGCAGGGCCGCCGTCACGTGGGCTCACCGGGCTCGGCGGGGAGGTCGAGGTGCCGCTTGAGGTAGGTCCACGGGAACCACATCGACCCGATCCGCTCCCACCCCTTGGACTCCAGGTCCCGGGCCTTGCGGCTGCCGACCACGGCCCGGCGGTGCTCCCACTGCACGGGGGACCTCTCGACGTCGTGGAACAACGGGCCGAAGCCGACCGAGTGCCAGCCGTGCCGCCCCCACGCGTTGAGCTGGTCCATCTCGTTGAATGCCGTCAGGCCCACCAGCTGGCGGTGCTCCTCGGTCCCCGGGGTCGGCGCCGGGCGGCGGCCGAAGCGCTGCTGCGCGGCCTGCCGCGACATGCCGAGGGCCGAGCCGATCGCCTCCCAGCTCCACTCGGCGGCCCGCGCCGAGGAGACCGCGGCGGTGAGCAGCTTGCCGACCTCGTCGTTGGCGCGCTTGGTCAGCACCACCAGGTCGAGGTGGGCCTGGGGCTCGATCTCGAGCCGACGCTCGATCGTCGGGTCCAGCCGCGCGACGGCTCGACCGATGAGGTCCGCGAACTCTTCGTCGTCGATCGTCATGACGTCAACGCTATCTTGACGCTCAATCAACCGTCAACCACCAGTTGACAACCGGTCGGGTGGCAGACTGCGGTCATGACGACCTCCTCCTCCCCCGCTCGGATCTGGATCGCCGGCGCGAGGCCCCGCACCCTCCCGGCCGCCATCGCGCCCGTCGTGGCGGGCACCGGCGCCGCCGCGTTCGCCGACTCCGTCGTGTGGTGGAAGGCGCTGCTGGCGCTCGGCGTCTCGATCGCGTTGCAGATCGGCGTCAACTACGCCAACGATTACTCCGACGGCATCAAGGGCACCGATGACGACCGGGTCGGTCCGCTCCGCCTGGTCGGGTCCGGGCTGGTGCCGGCGCAGACCGTGAAGGCCGCCGCCCTGCTGTTCCTGGGTCTCGGGGCGGCGCTGGGATTCGCGCTCGCTGCAACCACGACCTGGTGGCTCCTGCTGGTGGGCGTCGTCGCACTGGGCGCGGCGTGGACCTACACCGGCGGTCCGTCCCCGTACGGCTACCGGGCCCTCGGCGAGGTCAGCGTCTTCGTGTTCTTCGGGCTCGTCGCAGTGCTCGGCACGGCGTACGTCCAGATCGGGGACATCACGGTCCCGGCCGTTGCCGCGTCGATCGGCATCGGCTCGTTGGCCTGCGCGATCCTGGTGGCCAACAACCTGCGCGACATCCCGACCGACTCGGTCACCGGCAAGAAAACCCTCGCCGTGGTGCTGGGCGAGGCCGGGACGCGCCGCTTCTTCGGCACCCTGATGCTCATCGCGATCGCGATGCTGGTCTGGGCGGCGTTCTCGACCCCGTGGGCGCTGCTGGGCCTCGTGGCGCTGCCACTCATCGGCCGCGCCGCGAGCACCGTTGCCTCCGGCGCGAAGGGGCTCGGGCTGATCCCGGTCCTCAGGGACGCTGGCCTGGCCGAGCTCGCGTACGCCGTGGGGCTCGCGGTCGGCCTCGCGATCGGCGGCTGAGCATGCTGAGCGTCGCGGTCGTCTCCGACACGCATGCGCCCCGGTTCTGGAAGGCCATGCCGCCGGCCGTCGCGGCGCAGCTCGCGGACGTCGACGTCATCCTGCACGCGGGGGACGTCTGCACGCCGTCGGTCCTCGACGAGCTCGCGGCGTACGCGCCGGTTCACGTCGTCGCGGGCAACAACGACGGTCCCGACGTCGCGGCGTGGGGCGCGCCGGAGACCCTCCAGATCGGGCTCGACGGCGTACGGATCGCGATGATCCACGACTCGGGCACCAAGCAGGGCCGTGCCGCCCGGATGCGACGACTGTTCCCCGACGCCGACCTGGTCGTGTTCGGCCACTCCCACATCCCCTGGGACACCGAGGAGGACGGTCAGCGGCTGTTCAACCCAGGGTCGCCGACCGACAAGCGCCGTCAGCCACGCGGGACGATGGGACAGCTGGTGCTGGACGCCGGCCGGATCGTGTCGGCAGAGATCGTCCCCGTCACCTGACCGACCGCTGGCGGTGACGTTTGGGCCCTTGATTCCCCGTTTCGAGGGCCCAAACGTCACTGTCAGCGGGGCCCGGGTGAGACGGAAGGGAGGGCGCCGGTGCGGCTGAACTCGTCGAGCGCGGCGGCGTACGGGGCGATGTCGATGCCCTTGACGGCGAGCCAGGCGTCGTCGTAGTAGGTCCCGCGGTAGCGCTCCCCGCCGTCGCACAGCAGCGTCACGACGCTGCCCTCCCGACCCTCCTCGCGCATGTCGCCGATGAGCTGCAGCGACGCCCACACATTGGTGCCGGTCGACCCGCCGACGGGCCGGCCCAGGATGTCGGAGACCCAGCGCATCGTGGCGATCGAGGCGGCGTCGGGCACGTGCACCATGTCGTCGATGACTCCGCCGACGAACGACGGCTCGACCCGCATCCGACCGATTCCCTCGATCCGCGACGGCCGGTCCGTCGTCACGTCGGAGCGGTCAGCCTCCCAGCCGCCGTAGAACGCCGAGTTCTCCGGGTCGGCCACCGCGATGCGGGTCGCGAACCGCCGGTAGCGGACGAAGCGACCGATCGTCGCCGAGGTCCCGCCGGTGCCGGCGCTGACGACGATCCACGTCGGGCAGGGGTGCGGCTCGGCCGCGAGCTGCTCGAAGATCGACTCGGCGATGTTGTTGTTGCCGCGCCAGTCGGTGGCCCGCTCGGCGTACGTGAACTGGTCCATGTAGTGCCCGTTGCACTCCGCCGCCAGGTCGCGGGCGACGTCGTAGACCGTCC
>JAOPXL010000164.1 GCA_025965175.1 Aeromicrobium sp. | reverse complement strand
ACCTCGGCGTACGAGCGGAAGTCGACCAGCGTCAGGTGCGCGACGTACACACCGCTCCGTCAGCTCTGCGTCGAGACGTCGCCGCCGGGAGGTGCTTCGGTCCGGACGGCGTGGCCGCCGAACTGGTTGCGCATCGCGGCGACGGCCTGCATGGCCGGTGACTCGTCCTGGCGCGACGTGAACCGGGCGAACAACGACGCGGCGATGGTGTGCATCGGCACGGCGTTGTCGATCGCTGCCTCGACGGTCCAGCGTCCCTCGCCGGAGTCCTCGGCGTAGCCGCGGATCTTGGACAGGCCCGGGTCCTCCTCGAGCGCCTTGACCAGCAGGTCGAGCAGCCACGAGCGCACGACGGTGCCTTCGCGCCACGAGTCGAAGACGGCCGTGACGTTGTCGACGATGTCGACCTTCTCGAGCAGCTCGTAGCCCTCGGCGTAGGCCTGCATCATGGCGTACTCGATGCCGTTGTGGACCATCTTGGAGAAGTGCCCGGCACCGACCCGGCCGGCGTGGACGAAGCCGGACTCCCCCTCGGGCCGTAGGGCGTCGAACGCGGGCTGCACCTTCGCGATGTCCTCCGCCGTGCCGCCGGCCATCAGGGCGTAGCCGTTCTCGAGGCCCCACACGCCGCCGCTCACGCCGCAGTCGATGTACCCGATGCTCTTCTCCGCGGCCAGGGCCGCGTGCTTCTCGTCGTCGGTCCAGCGGGAGTTGCCGCCGTCGACGATGACGTCACCCTCGCCCAGCAGCTCGATCAGGTCGGTGACGGTCGCCCGGGTGATCTCGCCGGAGGGCACCATGACCCACACGACCCTGGGCGAGGGCAGCGCCTCGACCAGCTCGGCGAGCGAGGCGACATCGCTGACGTCAGGGTTGCGGTCGTAGCCCACGACGGTGACACCGCCGTTGCGCAGGCGGGTACGCATGTTGCCGCCCATCTTGCCCAGTCCCACGAGTCCAATGTCCATGCTGCTCCCTTGGGTGGAGATTGTGTCAGTTCTGCAGGCGGACGGGCATGATCAGGTAGCGGAACGCGACGTCGGGGTCGGCCCCGATCTCCCGGACTCCCGAGATCGCTGCAGGTTTGGTGTGCTGCGTGAAGGACAGGTGCACGACCGGGTCGGACATCACGCTCAGTCCCTCGAGCAGATAGGTCGGGTTGAACCCGATCGAGATGTCGGCTCCGTTGATCGTCGCCTCGATCGACTCCGACGCCTGGGCGTCCTCGCCGCTGCCGGCCTCGAGCAGGAGGCTGCCCTCGGAGAACGTCAGCCGGACGGGAGTGTTGCGCTCGGCGACCAGCGCGACACGCTTGACCGAGTCGACGAAGGCCTGCGTCTCGACGTAGGCGACGGTCTCGGCGGCGGCCTGGAACAGCTGGCGCACGCGTGGGAAGTCACCTTCGAGCAGGCGGGTCGTGGTGCGACGCGTCCCGTTGCCGACGACGCCCTCGAAGCCGATGAGCCCGTCACCGGACTCGCCGGACGACACGGCGATCGTGACGTCACCGCCGCCGGTCAGTGAACGGGCGGTCTCGTTGAGGACCTTGGCCGGGACCAGCGCCTGTGCCGACAGGTCACTCGCCTCGGGGTACCACTGCAGGTCGCGCAGGCTGGCGCGGAAGCGGTCGGTCGCCATGAGCGAGATCGTCGAGCCCTCGAGCTCCAGGCGCACGCCGGTCAGCAGGGGCAGCATCTCGTCGCGGCCCGCGGCAGCACTGGCCTGGGAGACCGCGGTGGAGAAGTCCTCGGACTTGACCGTCCCGGTCGCGGTCGGCATCTCGGGCAGCTGGGGGTACTCCTCGACCGGCATCGTCGCCAGGCTGAAGCGGGCACTGCCGCACACGACCTGGACCTTGGTGCCGTCGAGGGACACGTCGACCGGCCTGGCCGGCAGCGACTTGACGATCTCGGCGAGCAGACGACCCGACACGAGGGCACGGCCGTCGGCGCTGACCTCGGCGGGAAGGGTCGCGCGGGTCGAGGTCTCGTAGTCGAAGCCCGACAACGTGAGTCCGTCGGCGGCCGTCTCGATCAGGAGCCCAGCCAGGACCGGGACGCTGGGACGGTGCGGCAGGCTGCGCGCGGTCCAGGCGACGGCGTCAGCGAGGGTGTCGCGCTCGATGCGGAATTTCACGTGATGGGGCCTTTCCGGGGACGGGAGCCGTCGAGATGAATCCTGCCACGGCGGAAGACCGCGGACCTATTCAGGTGAATCCCAAGATGTGTCATCCACACACAGGTCCGAACGTGACTTCGGCTGTGGCATCGGATGAATAGAAGAGTAGTAGTAGTCGTAGCCTCTGTGGATTCGGTGGACAACCCGGATCGGTGCTGCGAGGCCGGTCCGGAGGCCGGTGGACAACCTGTGTGGCGTGAAGCCGTGAAACTACAAGGTGCTGTGGATGGCTGTCCGGCGTTCACATCGTGTTCACACCGCGGCCGATGATGTCCACGTGACTGGTGGGGTTTCCCACAGGGCCATCCCCAGCTGTGAATGGCCCTGGCGCGAACGGTCCGGCGGGACCATTCACAGCTCATGACTGGCGGGCCTGCTGCTTGATGCGCGCGGTGAGCTCGGTGACCTGGTTGTAGACCGCGTGCTTCTCGGCCATGAGCTTGCGGATCTTGCGGTCGGCGTGCATGACCGTTGTGTGGTCACGGTTGCCGAACTCCTGGCCGATCTTGGGCAGGGACATGTCGGTGAGCTCGCGGCAGAGGTACATCGCGATCTGTCGGGCCAGGACCAGGTCGCGGCTGCGGTTGGTGCTGCACAGGTCGTCGATCGAGAACTCGGAGTACGCCGCGGTCTGCGCCATGATCATGCCGACCGTGATGTCGGGTTCCTCACCCTCGGCGATGAGGTCCTTGAGCACGATCTGCGCGAGCTGGAGATCGACCGTCGTCCCGTTGAGATTGGCGAACGCCGTCGCACGGATCAGTGCACCCTCGAGCTCACGGATGTTGGTCTGGACCTTGCTGGCGATGAACTCCAGGACGTCGGCCGGCGCCGTGAGCTTCTCGTTGGCAGCCTTCTTGCGCAGGATCGCGATGCGGGTCTCGAGATCGGGCGGCTGGACGTCGGTCGTCAGTCCCCACTCGAACCGGTTGCGGAGGCGGTCCTCCAGCGTCGTGAGGTTCTTGGGCGGGCGGTCCGACGTCATGACGATTTGCTTGTTCTCGTTGTGCAGCGCGTTGAACGTGTGGAAGAACTCCGTCTGGGTCGACTCCTTGCCCTCCAGGAACTGGATGTCGTCGACCAGCAGGACGTCGATCTCGCGGTACTTCCGCTTCAGCGCTGCGGTGCGGTTCTCGCGGATCGCGTTGATGACGTCGTTGGTGAACTCCTCGCTGTTGACGTAGCGAACCCGCGAGGAGGGGTAGAGGTTGAGGACGTAGTGGCCGATCGCGTGCAGCAGGTGGGTCTTGCCCAGCCCTGACTCCCCGTGGATGACCAGCGGGTTGTATGCCTTGCCGGGCGCCTCGGCGACCGCGACCGCTGCCGCGTGGGCGAAGCGGTTGGACGAGCCGATGACGAAGTTCTCGAACAGGTAGCGAGGATTGAGCCGTGCCTCGGCGACCGTGCCGATGCGGGGCGGTGACGTGCGGCGTTCGGCCCAGCTGGGGACGAACTCGTCCTCCTCCTCTTCCTCGTCCTCATCGATCTCGGCGGCATCCTGGACGTGGGGTTGATGTCTATTTATCGACATGTCGTCATAGCGATTAGGCGAGTTGTCCACGAGGTTGGGCTCGATCGTGACGACGAGCCGGGTCTCTTGCTGCAGCGTCGTGCTGATTGCGTGCTCGAGCGCCGGTCGGACGCGCGACTCGAGCTGCGCACGCGTCAGGTCGTCCTGGACAGCGACGATCAGGATGTTGTTGTGGAGCGTCAGCGGCTTGGCTGAGTAGACCCAGACCTTCGCGCCGGGTGAGAGGGTGTCGACTGCCCGCCGCCAGACCTCCGCGAGATGCTCCTCTGGGCTGGCGTCCTGGGAGTCGGTCATTCGATGCCTCTCGTCGTGTCCACATACTTTTCCACATGGTGTGAATGTGAACTCGAGGGTTGAGGCCAGCCTTGTGGAAAAGTCGATACTGAGGGGACGCTAGCAGCGTTGCCGTAGGCATACAAGCGAAAATTCACAGCCCGCGGGAGCACTGCGGCGTGTCGTCTGGACCCGGTGTGAAATCCTCAGTATGGGGTCAGTTTGACCGGTCTGGTGGACCCCCGTACCGTTGTCTAGTCGTCCAGAACGACTTCCGCCGCGTGCCCGCGGCACGACATCCGTCGTGGGCGAGCGGTGGCCGTCGACCGGCCAGAGTCAAACCCCTTGAGCATCCGTCACCTAAGGACAGCATCGTGAGCAAGCGCACTTTCCAGCCGAACACCCGTCGTCGTGCGAAGAAGCACGGCTTCCGCCTCCGCATGCGCACCCGCGCCGGCCGCGCCATCCTCGGGGATCGCCGCCGCAAGGGTCGCGCCAAGCTGTCCGCCTGAGCCGTTGCTCGCGCGCAGTTCACGCATGCGCAGCGCGGAGGACTTCCGGCACACGATTCGTCGTGGGGCCAGGGGTGTCCAACCGACCCTCGTCACCCACGTCGTGCTCAGGCCGAGCGTCCCGGGAACCGGCGGACACACGTCCGTCGGTTTCGTCGTGAGCAAGGGGGTCGGATCTGCCGTCGACCGCAACCGGGTCAAGCGGCAGCTCCGCCACCTGATGCGTGAGCGCGTGGACGCGCTGCCCGCGGGATCTCGGGTGGTGGTCCGGGCCCTCCCTGCCGCGAACGGCGCTGGGTCCGCGACCCTGGCCGAGCACCTGGACGCTGCCCTGGCTCGTGCGGGTGCACGGTGAGGGCGCTGCCGTGAGAACCATCCTGATCTGGCTGCTGAAGGCGTACCGTTTCGCCATCAGCCCCCTGTACGGCCAGGTCTGCCGCTACCATCCGACCTGTTCGGCCTACGCTTTGCAGGCCGTGGAGACTCATGGAGCAGCGCGAGGCACCTGGCTCGCCGGTCGTCGCGTCCTGCGATGCCACCCGTGGAGCTCGGGCGGATACGACCCGGTTCCACAGTCACACAGAGGAGAAGAATGTTCGGCATCCTAGGCGACATCGGCAGCACCATCATGACGCCGCTGTACTACGCCGTATCAGGCATCCTGTTGGTCTGGCACCAGATCTTCTCCTCGGTGCTCCCGGAGGACTCGGGCTGGACCTGGGCCCTGTCGATCATCGGCCTGACGGTCACGATCCGTACGCTCCTGATCCCGCTGTTCGTCAAGCAGATCAAGTCGAGCCGCAACATGCAGCTGCTTCAGCCGCAGATCAAGGCTTTGCAACAGAAGTACAAGCACGACCGTGAGCGCCTGACGCAGGAGCAGATGAAGCTTTGGAAGGAGACGGGGACCAACCCGTTCGCGTCCTGCCTCCCGCTGATCCTGCAGATGCCGATCTTCTTCGCCCTGTTCCGGGTGATCGACCATGCCTCGAAGTACCAGGCGTCCGACGGTGCCTTCCACAAGGGCTTCATGGACTCCGCCGACGCGTTGTCGCTGTCGAACGCCAAGCTGTTGGGCGCGCGCATCGCCGACACGTTCATGAAGACCGACCTGACCGAGACACGCATCCTGACGATGTCACTGGTCGTCATCATGTGCATCACGCAGTTCACGACGCAGCGTCAGCTCATGAGCAAGAACATGCCGGCCGACGCGATGACGGGGCAGTACGCGCAGCAGCAGAAGATGCTGCTCTACATCCTCCCCCTCGTGTTCGCCGTCGGCGGCGTCGCCTTCCCGCTGGGCGTCCTCTTCTACTGGACCACGTCGAACTTCTGGACCATGGGTCAGCAGTTCTACGTCATCCGCAACAATCCGGCCCCCGGCACTCCCGCGTTCAAGGCCAAGCAGGATCGCGACAAGAAGCACGGCAAGACCGTGGCGGAGGACCCTATGAAGGCCGCCCCCGTCGAGGAGGCCCCCAAGCCCGCGCCGCGTGCGCAGCCCAAGAACCAGCCGCGCAGCCAGCGCAAGAGGCCGACGACTCCGCAGAAGCCCCAGCAGCCCAAGACAGGGCAGCAGAAGCCTGGTCCGAAGCAGCCCAAGAAGAGGCCGGACATCACAGCCCCGAACCCTAAGCGACCGAACCCGGAGAAAGGTGGCCACTCATGAGTGACGCTTCCAAGCTCGAGCACGAGGGCGATATCGCCGCCGACTTCCTGGAAGGCCTGCTCGACATCGCCGACCTCGACGGCGACATCGACATGGACGTGGACGGCGACCGCGCCGCGGTCGAGGTCGTGGGCGGCAACCTGGACCACTTGGTGGGACGTGACGGCGAGGTGCTCGACGCGCTGCAGGAGCTGACCCGCCTCGCGGTCTACCGCGAGACCGGTGAGCGCAGCCGGCTGATGCTGGACGTCGCCGGCTTCCGCGCCGCCCGCAAGACGGAGCTGGTCTCGATCGCCGAGAGCGCGATCGAGAAAGTCAAGGCCGGCGAGGCATCCGTGTCACTGGACGCGATGACGCCGTTCGAGCGCAAGGTCGTGCACGATGCCGTGGCCGCGAGCGGTCTGGCCAGCTCATCGGACGGCGTCGAGCCGCACCGCTACGTCGTCGTCCACTCCACCGGGCAGTAAGTCTCGATGTCGGAGTATCCGAATGTTTCACGTGGAACACCCCCGCCGCACGCGGCGGGGGTGTTCGCTTCCCAGCTCCCGTTGGCCGAGGAGTACGCCCACATCTTGGCGACCGATGGTGTCGTCAAGGGGCTGATCGGTCCTCGCGAGGTCCCCCGCATCTGGGACCGTCACGTCATGAATTCGGCGGTCATCGTGCCCCGTGTGCCGACCGGCTCCTCCGTCGCCGACATCGGCACGGGTGCCGGACTGCCAGGACTGGTGTGGGCCATCGCCCGGCCCGACCTGCGCGTCACCCTCGTCGAGCCGCTGTTGCGACGCACGACCTTCCTCGAGGAGACCGTCGCGACTCTCGGCCTGGACAATGTGGAGGTGCTGCGGGGACGCGCCGAGCAGGTTCGGCAGACGTACGACGTCGTGACCGCCCGCGCGGTGGCCGGCTTGGACAAGCTCGGTCGCTGGTGCATGCCGTTGGTCAGGAAGGGTGGTGTCCTGCTGGCGATGAAGGGGCAGAGCGCTGCTGACGAGGTGCAGGCCGCTACGGCGACACTTCACCGGCTCGGCGCTACGTCTATCGTGGTGGCGACGTACGAGAATGGCGATGTGCCGACGACGGTCGTCGAGGTCACCAAGTGAGACATGTTTCACGTGAAACCATGAAGGGGAAGACGCCGGCATGAGCGATCATCAGTCCGAGTCACCCAATCCGCGATCCGCTGGCGCGGGACCGCGAGCCGCCTCGGCCTACAGCGTCCCTGTTCCGACCAACAACGCCTCGACCCCCCTGGCGGCGGAGGTCGAGGAACACATCTCCCTGCTCCAGCGCACCTCGGCAACGACCCGGCTCGAACGACCGACCAACACCCGCGTGTTCGTCGTCGCGAACCAGAAGGGCGGGGTCGGCAAGACCACCACGACGGTCAACGTTGCCGCCGCGCTCGCGATCAAGGGGCTGCGTGTGCTGGTGATCGACCTCGATCCCCAGGGCAACGCCTCGACCGCACTCAACATCCCGCACGCCGAGGGGACTCCGGGTGTGTACGAGGCGATCGTCGAGGGGACCGAGCTCGGTGAGCTCGTGAAGCCGTGCCCGGACATCCCCGGCCTGACGGTCCTGCCCGCCTCGATCGACCTCGCCGGCGCCGAGATCGAGCTCGTCTCGCTCGTGGCGCGCGAGTCACGCCTGGACCGGGCCCTGCAGACGTACCTCAAGGCTGCCGAGGCGGCGGGTGACCGCATCGACTACGTGCTGATCGACTGCCCGCCGTCGCTGGGTCTGTTGACGGTCAACGCGATGGTCGCGGGACGTGAGGTGCTGATCCCCATCCAGTGCGAGTACTACGCCCTGGAGGGTCTTGGTCAGCTCGTCCGCAACATCGAGCTAATCCGGGCACACCTCAACCCCAAGCTCGACATCACGACGATCCTTCTCACGATGTACGACGGTCGAACGCGCCTGTCGGCCGGCGTCGCGGCGGAGGTGCGGAGTCACTTCGCCGAGAAGGTCATCAGCACGCCGATCCCGCGCTCCGTGCGGATTTCCGAGGCGCCCAGCTATCAACAGTCCGTCATCACCTACGACAGCACGTCATCGGGCGCGCTGTCCTACCTGGAGGCCGCCCGGGAGATCTCGGCAGCCGGAGTCATTGGAGCACGATGAGTCAACGTCGCGGACTGGGCCGGGGCCTCGAGTCCCTTATCCCCTCGAGCCCCGCCGAAGCGCGTGACACCGGCCTGAAGGAGATCGAGGGCGCCCGATTCGCCGAGATTCCGCTGGACCAGATCGTCGCGAACCCTCGCCAGCCGCGACAGGTGTTCGACGAGGACCACATGGCCGAGCTCGTCCACTCGATCAAGGAGGTGGGACTGCTCCAGCCGGTCGTCGTCCGCGAGGTCGCCAAGGACCGCTACGAGCTCATTATGGGCGAGCGCCGCTGGCGCGCCAGCGGCAAGGCCGGCCTGGAGACGATCGGCGCGATCGTCCGCGACACGTCCGACGAGGACCTGCTGCGCGACGCACTGCTGGAGAACCTGCACCGCTCGCAGCTGAACCCCCTGGAAGAGGCATCGGCCTATCAGCAGCTGCTGGAGGACTTCGGCTGCACGCACGAGGAGCTCGCCGACCGCATCGGCCGCTCCCGTCCGCAGATCAGCAACACGCTGCGGCTGCTCAAGCTGACCCCCACGGTCCAGCGCCGTGTCGCTGCCGGCGTGCTGTCAGCCGGCCACGCGCGTGCCCTGGTCAGTGTCTCCAACCCGGAGATCCAGGACCGGCTCGCGACCCGCGTCGTGGCCGAGGGACTGTCGGTCCGCGCCCTCGAGGAGATCGTCACGGTCGGCCCCGATGCGGCCAAGCGGTCTGCCACGCGACAGGCGCCCCGCGTCTCGGCCCCCCGCCTGGCGGACCTGGCGACCAGGCTGTCCGAGAGGTACGACACCCGGGTCAAGGTGGACCTCGGGCGCTCAAAGGGCAAGATCACTGTCGAGTTCGCGACGCTGGAGGACCTGGAACGCATTGTGGGGATGATGGATCCCGGGAAGTAGTTTTATCGACTTGTTGATGAGTTGATTAATCTATTTCTCTACTTCTCTGACCGCGGTCTGGGTGACTTGATCGCGGTGCACCCAGCCGACAAGTAAACGGCCCGCCGACAAGCTCGTTTCCCCCGCAACCTACGCGGGTTCAGCTGGGCTCGTCGACGGGCCGTTTCGGACTCGTCAGCGTCGAGGGGGGTTACGCAGTGTGCTCCTCGAGCTCGGTGAGGATGGCGCTCTTGGGGCGGACTCCGACGATCGAGCGGACGACTTCACCCTTGTAGTAGAGGTTCATCGTCGGCAGGCCCGTGACGCGGTACTGCGCGGGCGTGATGGGGTTGGCGTCGGCGTCCATCTTGAGGATCGTGAGCTTCTCGCCCTTCTCGGAGGCGATCTCCTCGAGGATCGGCGCGAGCTGGCGGCACGGACCGCACCAGCTGGCCCAGAAGTCAACCAGCACGGGGCCGTCGGCCTTGAGGACGAGCTCGTCGAAATCGGCGTCGGTGACGGCCGAGAGGGTGCTGTCTGCCATGGGGTTCTCCTTGAGGTCTGGGATCAGTTCAACGTACGGGGGTGACAGTTATTCCACGAGCGCCGCGGTGGGGGTGGGCGGGCCCGCGACCTCCAGGTCGGCGAGGTAGCGCTCCGCGTCGAGCGAGGCGGCGCAGCCCGTGCCGGCGGCCGTGATGGCCTGACGGTAGGTGTGGTCGACCAGGTCGCCGGAGGCGAACACGCCGGGCAGGTTGGTCGCGGTGGAGCCGGGCCGGACCAGGACGTAGCCCTCGTCGTCGAGGTCGACCTGGCCCGTCAGCAGCTCCGAGCGCGGGTCGTGGCCAATCGCGATGAACAGGCCGGTCGCGTCGAGGCGACGGGTCTGGCCGGTGACGGTGTCCCGCAGCACGACTGCCTCGAGCTTGTCCTCGCCGACGATCTCGGCGACCTCGGAGTTCCACGCGAACTCGATCTTGTCGTTGCCCAGGGCGCGGTCCTGCATGATCTTGGAGCCGCGCAGCTCGTCGCGACGGTGCACGATCGTGACCTTGGACGCGAACCGGGTCAGGAACGTCGCCTCCTCGAGGGCCGAGTCGCCACCGCCGACGACCACGATGTTCTGCTCGCGGAAGAAGAAGCCGTCGCACGTCGCGCACCAGCTGACGCCGTGGCCGGACAGGCGGTCCTCGCCGTCGACGCCGAGCTTGCGGTAGCCCGAGCCCATCGCCAGCACCACGGCCCGTGCGGAGTACGTCGTGCCGTCGGCCAGCGTCACGGTCTTGATGTCACCCGTCAGGTCGACGGCGGTCACGTCGTCGGTGACCAGCTCGGCACCAAACCGCTCGGCCTGCGCCCGCAGCTTGTCCATGAGCTCGGGGCCCATGATGCCGTCGGGGTAGCCGGGAAAGTTCTCGACATCGGTCGTGTTCATCAGCGCGCCGCCGGCCGTCACGGAGCCCTCGAACACCAGCGGCTCGAGGTTGGCGCGGGCGGCGTAGATCGCGGCGGTGTAGCCGGACGGGCCGGAGCCGATGACGATGAGGTTGCGGAGGTCACTCATGCGGAAGGAATTCCTTTGATCGTGGTGCTGATGTCAACGAATACTAGGCGTTCGACATTCCCCGGACCGACCCCGCAGGGATCAGGAGCGGCCGCGGAGCACGACCTCGCGGATCTCACCGCGGTACTGCGCCGTGCCCACCTCGGGCAGGGAGGTCAGCCAGACCACGACGTAGCGGGTCGTGACCCCCGCGCGCAGCGAGATGCTGGCGTCCGTCCCGGCACCTTCGAGGGTGGCGACCTGCGTCAGGCCGGTGCGGGCCCGCGGAAGCGCCCGCATGTCGGGGTCGGCCGCGTAGACCGCGATGTCGGTGGGTTCGCCGGCCAGGTGGATCCGCAGCGAGTCGACCTCGCGCAGCCCGCCCAGGTCGAGCACGATGCCGACGCCGTCCTTGAGCCCGCCGAGCCTGGCGGAGCCGAAGTACGTCGCGGAGTGCCAGCCGGTCGAGACCTTCCCGTCGGCGACGAACTGGGTCAGCTCGGGATTCTCCGTGCGGTCGTCACCTTGCGGGTCGAAGTCCCGGACCTCACGGATGGGCAGGACCCGCACCGGTGAGGACGCGTCGGCGGGAGCGCGGTCGGGGCCGCCGTCGGTCGAACGGCTCACGAGCAGGCCGAGCAGCGCGAGGATCACCAGGGCCCCGACGACCCCCAGCAGCACGAGCCCGCGATCACCCTTGGCGGCCCGGCGAGCCCGCGCCTTGCTCCGCTCGAGCGTCGTGGGCGGTGCCGGCTCGTACGCCTTGGGGCGTCGGCGCGGCGGCTCGAGCCCAGGCGGGGGACCGTCCGGCACGATGACCGGGTCCAGGCGCAGCAGATCGGGTGAGGACACCCCGATGAGGCTGGGCTGCTCGTCGACCAGGTCCTCGTCCTCGCCGGACAGCCGCAGCGTCCGGGCGATGGCCCCGGCCTTGCGCAGGGGTGTCTGGTGGTTGCGCGGCGGGTCGCCGAGGATGCGATCGGCAGTCGTGTCGAGGTCGCGGGACACGCCGGCACGCACCTGACGGGGTCGCAGCAGCCGCCCGTGCTCGGTGGGAGCGGCCGTGAGTCCGTCGACCTGCCCACCGGGCCAGCGACACGTCAGGCACGCGTAGAGCAGCTTCCCGAGGGCCTGCACGTCGAGCTGCTCATAAGCCTGCAGGTCCGCCAGGGTGTCCTGCCGGCCCACCGGCGCGAGGGCGGTCGCAACCCCGAGCCCGACGACCCGAACGGCGCCGGACTGCTTGAGGAGCACGTGGTTCGGGGTCAGGCGTCGGTGGTAGACGCCGTGCTCGTGTGCGTGGGCGAGCGCCTCAGCGACCTCGGCCACGACGGTCGCGGCCCGGCGGTTGGGCAGGGACGACTGCAGCAGGAGCTGGTCGAGGGGGAACGCCCGGGCCCACTCACGCACCACGAGGTGATGGTTCTGCTCATCCTCGATCAGGTCGAGCACGCGCAGGAAGCGGGGGTCCGTCACCGCCGTCGACTCACGGGCCGCGTTCAGGAAGTGACCCGCTCGCGGGTCGTTGCTCGAGAGCATCTCGATGCCGACGTTGCGGTTGAGTGTCTGGTCGTGCGCCCGCCACGTCGTCGCACCGAGCCGGTCGGTCACCAGGTCCTGCAGCTCGTAGCGATGCGCGAGGACGTCACCGGAGGCCAGCGGCCGCCTCTCGCTCATCAACTGCCCCTCTGACCGAACGTGGATCACTCAGGCCCCATCCTAGTCTGCGCCGCTAGGCGGGTCCGGCGTTCAGCCCCGGCGCAGGACGGTCCGGACGAGGTACGTCAGCTGGGTCAGCCCGATCACCTGGGCGGCCGCGACATACGTCAGCCCGCCGGCCGCACCCGCCACGAGCGTCGTGACCAGCCCGCCGCCCGGGCGGGTCGGATCGACCCCGGCGGCGACGTCGAGCCCGTGCGCGACGCCCAGCGCGACGAATGCCGCCAGCGCCGACGCCACGACGAGGCGGGCCACGAACACCAGCATCTCCCGGTCGACGACCGGCCCGATCGTGCGGGACAGGACCGTGACGGAGAGCACCGAGCCGACGAGGTAGCCGATCCCGTAGGCCAGGGCCAGCATCATCGCGACCCGGTCGGGGGCAACCCTGGTCGCGAGCAGCATGGCGACGCCCACGTTGACCGCGGCGATGACGACCTGGATGAAGAACGGTGTCCGGTTGTCCTCGTTGGCGTAGAACCCGCGCAGCATCAGGTAGTGCACCGTGAACGTCACCATCGCCAGCGTGAACGCCTGGACCGTGTGGCCGATCACGACGGTGTTGCTCCCCAGCGACCCGAGGCCGCTGGCCATCGCCACGGCCGGCTGGGCCAGGCACAGCAGGCCAACCGCGGTCGGCACGACGATGACCAGTGCGATCCGCACGGTGCGGCCGAGCTCGATCCGGAACCGGTCGTAGCTGCGGTCGGCAGCCAGCGCGGCCAGCGTCGGGATGATCGCCGTTGCGAGCGAGACCGTGATGACCCCGTGCGGCAGCTGGCTGATGAGGAAGCCGAGCCCGTAGACCGTCGACCCGCCCGCGGCCTCGCCGTCGGCAGCACCCTCGAGCGTCGCTCCCGTCGCGATCCGGTTGATCGTCACGAAGGCGATCTGGTTGACGATGATGAAGCCCAGCGTCCACGCGCCGAGCCGCAGGGTGTGGCCCAGCCCGACGCCGCGGAAGTCGAACCGGGGGCGGAAGCCGAAGCCGGCACTGCGCAGGTAGGGGACCAGCACGAGCGCCTGCAGCGCGATCGCGAAGGTCGAGCCGAGCCCCAGCAGGAGCGCCTGCTCCGTGCTGAAGCCGTCAGCACGATCGGCCCCGGTGCTCACGCCGTAGGCGAGGAAGTAGACCACCACGACGGCGCACGCCACGACGTTGTTGACGATCGGGGCCCACATCATGGGGCCGAAGCGGCCCCGCGCGTTGAGAATCTGCCCCACCAGGACGAACGCGCCGTAGAAGAAGACCTGCGGCATGCACAGGATCATCAGGAGCTGGGCGGAACGGCGCTGCTCCTCGTACCCCGGGGTGAACAGCTTCGGGTCGAACACGAGGTGCAGCAGCGACGGCACCGCCACGACCAGCACGACCGTGCCGATGCCGAGCACCAGCAGGCCCAGCGTGATGACCCGGTTGGCGTACGCCGCGCCGCCGTCCTCGTCGCGCTTCATCGCCCGGACGAGCTGGGGGACGAGCACGACGTTGAAGACGCCGCCGGCAACCAGGATGTAGAGCGTGTTGGGGATCGTGTTGGCGATGTCGAACAGGTCGGCGTCGAGCAAGGTGCCGATCACGAGCGCGAGCAGGCCGGCCCGCAGGAAGCCGGTCACCCGCGAGACGATCGTGCCGAGTGCCATCCAGGCGCTGGCGCGTGCGACGCTCTGCTCAGTCATCGTCGGCCAGGGCCTCGGACGTGAGGCGGGTCCGGCGGCGGTAGAAACGGCGCACCAGGGCCAGCAGCACGAGCAGACCCGCGGCACCCATCGCGACCCACAGGACCGTGCCGATGCTGCTCGAGCGGACGGTGAACGTGGTCGGGTCGCCAATCGGCTTGCCGTCGGGCGTGGTCAGCTGCGCGGTCACGAAGGTCGCCCGCTGGCGGCCGAGGTCGACCTTGACCGTCACGGTCAGGCGTTCGCCGGCCCCGACCTCCACGGGCTTGAGTGGCGGGAGGTCGAGAGCCGGGTTGCTCGAGTCGAGCGCGACCCCGACGGAGACGTCGTCCGCGGTGTTGTTGAGGATCGTGAGGGGGAATGCGCCCTTGGAGCTCGACAGGGTGACTGAGGCTGGCGCCTCGACGGCGATCTTGTCCAGTGTGCCCTCGGCCACGCGCGCGCGGGTCGCGGCGACGAGTCCGCCCTGGCTGCGGTCCTGTCGCCACCGCACCGCCACCAGACCGGCCACCTCACGGGCCAGCGACGCCTTCACCGCGTCGCTGCGCGGGGTCATCGACGCGAGTGTCAGGGCCGCCGTCACGATGTCCGCGGCGGACTGCAGCTGGCCGCGCGGGAGCGGCCGGGCCGTCGCGGCCGTGGGCACCCTGCCGGCGTAAGCAGTGGGGGTGCTGGCCAGCAAGGAGTCCAGCCGGGTCCCGCGGGCGAACGGGGAGTCGAAGGCGTCCGACAGGCCGGCGTCGGCCCAGTCCGTGCCCGGATCCCAGGCCGGGTCGACCATCGCCACGGCGCCGGCCCGGGAGTCCGGGTCGCCGGCCCGCTCGAGGGTGGCGAGGGCGGCGTCGGCGAGCAGTCGCTGTCGCAGCGTCGTGACGGACCGTTGCCCCGCGGAGGTGCTGCCGATGCCGGTCACGAGCAGGGGCATGGGGCCGCTGCCGGTCCCGTACTGCACGACGGAGCCGAGTCGCGGCTGCCAGTCCGGCAGGGCGGCCGCCGTGACGATCGCGGGGCTGTCACCACTGCCGCGCACGCTGGTCAGCACCGAGGGCGTGATGGCGCCCGGAGTCGGCCAGGAGACCCGCCGGCCGCTGAGCTGGTACGTCGTGAGGGTCGTCTCGGTGGCGCGGTCGATCGCGTCCTCCAACGGAGTGCGCAGATCCGGGTTCTGCTCCAGCGCGAGGGAGTCGGGACGGTCGTAGTCCAGCACCCACACGCTCTGTGCCCGGGCGAGCTGCAGCAGGTCCTGGAGAAACCGGTCGGCCGAGTGGCTCTGCTCCGCGGACAGCTCGAGCCCGGCCGGCAGGTGGCGTCCGTGCGCGAGGTCGTCGACGCCGACCAGCAGTGCCGGGTCCACCAGGACCGTCGAACCGGTGGTGTCGGTGTGGACCGCGAGGTCGAGCAGGTTGCGCAGCTGTCCTCCGGTGCTGATCGACAGGAGGAGCTTGCCCGGCGCGGTGTAGTCGCCGCGGACGTCCCGCGCCGTGGGCATCACGAACGGCCACAGGATCGAGGTCGGCACTGCAGCCCGATCGCGGCCGATCTTGGGCAGGAAGGTCGTGGCGCGGGCGAGCGCCTCGGGGCTGCGGGTGCCGTCGGTGTCCGTCGCCAGGACCTGCACGCCGACCGGGTAGACACCCTCGGCCCCGCTGATGCCGAGCTGGTCGTACGGCACGGTGACCGAGAAGCGTCGCGTCTCCTTCGGCGCCAGATCGCCCAGCTCGTCGAAGGTGCCGGACTCGACGACCCGGACCCCGGTGTAGGCCCGCGGGTTGTCGAGGGCCTCCCGGGTCTGGGCGCGGGTCGTGAACGGTGCGGCGGGGATCACGAGGTACGCCTGCGCCTCGGTCCACGCATGGTCGTCGCGGTTGGTGACGGTGCCGGTCATCGTGACGCTCGAGTCTGACGTCAGCCGCGACGGGGTCAAGGAGCTGATGGTGATGGGTACGTCCGGGTCGTCGTCGGGGGCCGCGGAGGCCGGCACCGGCGGCAGGAAGGCCATGAGAAGAGTCGCGAGCAGCGCGCCGAGGATCGTACGACGGGGGCTGCTCACCCGAACATGCTAGACGTCGGTGCAGCGCGCACAGGGGACGGCGGCCCGGCCGATAGAGTATGTCCCCGTGCCCACGTCCTCGCTGACCCCCGACCGCCGGGCCAGGATCGACGCTGCGCTCGACGCCAACCCGTTCCTGGCCGAGCTCGGCGCGCTGTTCGAGACCGCCGACCACGAGCTGGCCCTCGTCGGCGGACCTGTCCGCGACGCCGTCCTGGGTCGCCCGGGCAACGACTGGGACTTCACGACGTCAGCGGTGCCCGACGACATCGAGCGGATCGCCGGTCGGTGGGCCGACGCGATGTGGGACGTCGGACGAGAGTTCGGCACGATCGGGCTCCGCAAGGGCACCCACCAGCTGGAGATCACGACCTACCGCAGCGACGACTACGATGCAGCCTCGCGCAAGCCCGAGGTCAGGTTCGGCGACTCGATCCAGGGTGACCTGGCCCGCCGGGACTTCGCCGTCAACGCGATGGCGATCCGCCTCCCGTCGCGGGAGTTCGTCGACCTTTTCGGCGGTCTGGACGACATCGACCGCCAGATCATCCGGACCCCGGTGACACCCGAGCAGTCGTTCAGCGACGACCCGCTGCGGATGATGCGGGCGGCCCGGTTCGTCGCTCAGCTGGGCTTCACCGCCTCGCCCGACGTCCTCGCGGCGATGACCGAGATGGCCTCGCGCATCGATATCGTCTCGGCCGAGCGGGTCCGCGACGAGCTCAACAAGCTCCTCGTCAGCGCGCACCCCGTGGCGGGGCTGCGCCTCCTGGTCGGCACGGGCCTCGCCGAGCACGTCCTGCCCGAGCTGCCCGCACTGATCCTCGAGCGCGACGAGCATCACCGGCACAAGGACGTCTACGAGCACTCACTGACGGTTCTCGAGCAGGCCATCGCGCTGGAGGACCGGCTCGGGGCACAGCCCGATCTGGTGATCCGCCTCGCGGCGCTGTTGCACGACATCGGCAAGCCCCGCACGCGCCGGTTCCAGGACGGCGGCACCGTGACGTTCCACCACCACGACGTCGTCGGCGCCAAGCTGACCCGCAAGCGCATGCGTGCGCTGCGCTACAGCAACGAGGTGATCGACCAGGTGGCCCAGCTCGTCGAGCTGCACCTGCGCTTCCACGGCTACGGCTCGGGCGAGTGGACCGACTCCGCGGTGCGACGGTACGTCCGCGACGCGGGCGACCAGCTCGAACGGCTGCACATCCTGACCCGGGCGGACTCGACGACCCGCAACCAGAAGAAGGCCGCCCGGCTGCAGCGCACCTATGACGAGCTCGAGGAGCGCATCGCGGTCCTGGCCGAGCAGGAGGAGCTCGGCTCGATCCGGCCCGATCTCGACGGCGCCCAGATCATGGCGATCCTGGGCATTCCGCCGGGCCCCGAGGTCGGTGAGGCCTATCGGTTCCTCCTGGACCTGCGGATGGACCGAGGACCCCTCAGCGAGGCAGACGCGACCGAGGCGCTGCAGTCCTTCTGGGCCGCCCGCGACTAACCCAGCCCAGATTTGCGGACTTCTGCACCGTCTGAAGCCGTCGAAACCGTGCACAACTCCGCAAATCTGGGCTGGGGATGACGCGGGGCCGGCTCCTTTCGGAACCGGCCCCCTCGTTCAGGCGTCAGCGTTCAGCGCTCGACCTCTCCGGCGATGTACTTCTCCAGCATCTCGCGACCGAGGTCGTCGGGACGCTGCTCCGGGGGGGACTTCATCAGGTAGGACGAGGCCGACAGCAGAGCGCCGCCGATGCCACGGTCCTTGGCGATCTTCGCCGCACGGATCGCGTCGATGATGATGCCGGCGGAGTTGGGCGAGTCCCAGACCTCGAGCTTGTACTCCAGGTTGAGCGGGACGTCGCCGAACG
>JAOPXL010000020.1 GCA_025965175.1 Aeromicrobium sp. | reverse complement strand
CACGTGGACGCGGTCGTGGCGAGCCCGGTCGGAGAGGGCACCGCGCAGGGCGGCGGCCTTCATCTTCTTGGGCGTGCGCTGGTCGTACGAGCGCGGCGTCGGGCCGTGGACCGTGCCACCACCGTTGTACTGGGGTGCGCGGATCGAGCCCTGACGGGCGCGACCGGTGCCCTTCTGGCGGTACGGCTTCTTGCCACCACCGGACACCTCGCCACGCGACTTGGTGCTGTGCGTGCCCTGGCGAGCCGCCGCGAGCTGCGCGACGACGACCTGGTGGATCAGCGGGATGTTGGTCTGGACGTCGAAGATGTCGACGGGCAGCTGAGCATCGATGGTCTTGACCATGAGGTTCAGGCTCCCTTCACTGCAGAGCGGATGACGACGAGCGCGCCCTTGGGGCCGGGAACGGCACCCTTGACGAGGATGACGCCCTTGCCGGCGTCGACGGCGTGAACCTTGAGGTTCTGCGTCGTCACCTGCTCGGCGCCCATGTGACCGGCCATGCGCAGACCCTTGAAGACACGACCCGGGGTGGCGCAGCCACCGATCGAGCCGGGCTTGCGGTGGTTGCGGTGCGCACCGTGCGAGGCGCCCACGCCGTGGAAGCCGTGACGCTTCATGACGCCGGCGAAGCCCTTGCCCTTGCTGGTCGCGGTGACGTCGATGACGTCGCCGGCAGCGAAGATCTCCGGGGAGATCTCCTGGCCCAGCTCGTAGTCGGCGATGTGCTCGGTGCGGATCTCGACGACGTGACGGCGCGGCGTGACGCCGGCCTTGTCGAAGTGACCAGCGACCGGCTTGTTGACCTTGCGGCCATCGATCTCGCCGAAGCCGAGCTGGACGGCGGAGTAGCCGTCGGTCTCACGCGTACGGATCTGCGTGACGACGTTGGTGTCGGCAGCGATCACGGTGACGGGAATGATCTTGTTGTCGGCGTCCCATACCTGGGTCATACCGAGCTTGCGGCCGAGGAGGCCGCGTGTGGTGGCTGTGCTGCTGGTGCTCATTGGTCGCTGACTCCCCTCAGAGCTTGATCTCGATGTCGACGCCGGCAGGCAGGTCGAGGCGCATGAGCGAGTCGACTGTCTTGGGCGTCGGGTCAATGATGTCGATGAGACGCTTGTGGGTGCGCATCTCGAAGTGCTCGCGGCTGTCCTTGTACTTGTGCGGCGAACGGATCACGCAGAACACGTTCTTCTCGGTGGGCAGCGGCACAGGTCCTGCGACCTTGGCGCCGGTGCGCGTCACGGTGTCGACGATCTTGCGCGCCGACGAGTCAATGACCTCGTGGTCGTAGGCCTTGAGCCGGATACGGATTTTTTGTCCCGCCATGCTCTCGCTTGTCCTTTACGTTCGTTCGCTTCGCAGTCTCGCCCCGGATCGAGGGAGAAAGGCTCCTCCCCCCCGCCGACCCCCGAGGTCGGGCGTGTCGCGGCCCAGCGGGCGCATACGTCACACACTTGTCGAGTTAGGTGGTTGGACCCGCTTCTGCGGGACAAGCGCGATCTCAGGTTCGGCGTCATCGTCTTGATCGGCGTGAGATGCCGGACGATCGACGCCCCAGCGATCACGCCGGAGCAACCGAACTATTCTGACAGACCCGCCACGGTAAACACAAATCGTGTCCGCCGGGTGCTATCGGGGTCGTTAGTGGTGGGCGTGCGGCTCGGAGTCCAGGTGGCCCGCGGGCTCGATCTGGAACGTCGAGTGCTCGACGTCGAAGTGCTCCGCGAGGCAGCCTCGGAGGCGGTCGAGGACGGCGTGCGCCTCCTCCATGCCGGTCACCGAGTCCTCGACGACGACGTGCGCGCTCATGACCGGCATTCCCGAGGTGATGGTCCAGACGTGCAGGTCGTGCACATCGGCGACTCCCGGGGTCCCCATGATGTGCTCCCGCAGCTCCTCCAGGTCGACATCGCGCGGCGTCGCCTCGAGCAGGACCTCGGCCACCTCACGCAGCAACGAGATCGCGCGCGGCACGATCATGGCGGCGATGACCAGCGAGGCGATGGCGTCGGCGGCGTACCAGCCGGTCAGCAGGATCACGATCGCGGAGATCAGGACCGCGACCGAGCCCAACGCGTCCCCCATGACCTCCAGGTAGGCACCGCGGACGTTGAGGCTCTCCCGTGAGCCGTCGCGGAGCAGGAGCAGCCCGACGAGGTTGATCACGAGCCCGATCACGCCGGCCACCATGATCAGGCCGCCGTCGAGCGCCGGCGCGTCCCCGACCCGCCGGACCGCGCTGACCGTGACCCAGACGGCCAGGCCCAGCAGGACCAGGCCGTTGAGGCCCGCCACGAGGATCTCGGTGCGGTGGTAGCCGAAGGATCGCCGTGAGCCCGCCGCTCCCCCGCGCTGAGCCACGGCGATCGCTGCCAGGGCCATCGCGATCCCGAAGGAGTCGCCGAGCATGTGGCCGGCGTCAGCCAGCAGCGCGAGGCTCCCGGTGACCCAGGCGACCACGGCCTCGACGACCAGGACCACCAGTGACAACCCCAGGACGACCGCGAGGCGGCCTCGGTGCTGCACCCCGGCTCCGTGCGCGTGATCGTGTCCCATACCCCAAGGCTAGGCCGCGGCTGCTCATCCGGCGACCACGCCTCCGCCGGTATCCGGCAGATGCGAAGGGCCCCACCCTGCCGGAGCAGGATGGGGCCCTTCAGCGAGCAGGTGTGACTAGCTCACTTGTTGATCTTCGTGACGCGGCCTGCGCCGACCGTACGTCCACCCTCACGGATGGCGAACCGGAGTCCGTCCTCCATGGCGATCGGCTGGATCAGCTGAACGCTCATCTCGGTGTTGTCGCCGGGCATGACCATCTCAGTGCCCTCGGGCAGCGTGACGACGCCGGTGACGTCCGTGGTGCGGAAGTAGAACTGCGGACGGTAGTTGTTGAAGAACGGCGTGTGACGGCCACCCTCCTCCTTCGACAGGATGTAGACCTGACCCTCGAACTCCGTGTGGGGAGTCGTGGAACCGGGCGCGATGATGACCATGCCGCGCTCGACGTCTTCGCGCTTGGTGCCGCGAAGGAGCAGTCCGACGTTCTCGCCGGCCTCACCCGTGTCGAGCAGCTTGCGGAACATCTCGATGCCGGTGACCGTCGTGGTCTGCTTGGTCTCACGGATGCCGACGATGTCGACCGTTTCGTTGACCTTGATGATGCCGCGCTCGATACGCCCGGTGATGACGGTTCCACGACCGGTGATCGTGAAGACGTCCTCGACGGGCATGAGGAACGGCTTGTCCGTCTCACGCGGGGGCATCGGGATGTAGTCGTCGACAGCCTGCATCAGCTCGAGGACAGACTCGCCCCACTTGGCGTCGCCGGCGAGGGCCGGAACGGCCGCCACCTTGACGACGGGCACGTTGTCGCCATCGAAGTCCTGGTCGCTGAGCAGCTCCCGGACCTCCATCTCGACGAGCTCGAGGATCTCTTCGTCATCGACCATGTCGCACTTGTTGAGCGCGACGACCATCGCGGGCACGCCGACCTGGCG
>JAOPXL010000155.1 GCA_025965175.1 Aeromicrobium sp. | reverse complement strand
CCTCCTCGGGGGTGTTGGCGACGATGCCCAGGGTGACCGGTACGTCATGCTTGGCGAAGAGCTCCTTCGCCTGGTATTCCATCAAATCCACGGTGTAGTCCGTCCTCAGTAGGAAGTCCGCTGCGCTTGGGGCTAGCAAAGATGCCGCCACAAATGAGCCTTTGCGACTCTATCCGTTAACACGGGGTTAAGTCGCGTTGGATATGTCACACCAACCAGTCGACCGACCGTTCGACCGACGGGCCGTCGCCGTCCAGCGTGGCGGCGAGTCCGGACAGCGCCGCCAAGGCGTCGTCCTCGGCGTCCACGACGATCAGGTAGGCGTCCTCGGCGATCGCCGTCGCGACGAGCTGCTCGGGAGTCTGGTGGCCACCCACGAAGACGACCTCGTGACCCTCGTCCCGCAGCCGACGAGCCACCAGACGTACCGCCTCGTCATCCTCGACGGCACCCACGACGATGCGATTTCTGGCCATCCGCAGATGGTCCCACACGGTGAATGCCATCACACCACGTCGACATCTCAGGCGGGGACTACTGGGATTTGATGATGATTCAACGGGTTTGGTTTCCGTGAGTAGGGATACTGGGCTAGGCTCGACTGGTCCTGTCACACACCTTTTCGGAGGTCATCTGCGTGTCTTCGCCTGCGCCCAAACGCCGTCTCGACGTCCGTCAAGAGACTCCGCGTACTGCTGGCAAGCGCGCCGCCCAGCGGCGTCGTGCCCCTCGGCGCACCCTGACACCCACCCCAGCCATGGCCGGTGCCTTCGCACTGATCCTGGCTGCTTTTGGTTCCACGCTCTTCGGTGCGGCCACCGACAGCAACACGTTGGCGGCGGACAAGTACCAGACGATCAACCAGAGCTACACCGGTCCCGACCAGGGCACGGCCGGCGGGGACGTCGACGTCAGTCGCGACTTCGACCGCACGCTGGTCAAGAAGCAGGCCAAGGCGCAGGCCGCCCAGCGCGCCATCGCGCTCAAGAACCTGGCCCAGAAGGTCAACAACGAGGCCGACCGCCAGAAGCAGAACCAGTGGGTCCTGCCCGTCACGGGCTACCACCTGACGGCACGCTTCGGTCAGTCCAGCGGCCTGTGGGCGACGGTCCACACGGGGCTCGACTTCGCCGGTCCCGCCGGCACGACGATCGTCTCGGTCGCCGCCGGCACCGTGAAGTCGACCGGCTACGAAGGCGCGTACGGCAACCGCACCGTCATCACGCTGCTCGACGGAACCGACATCTGGTACTGCCACCAGAGCAGCATCGCGGTCAAGCCCGGCGACAAGGTCGGCCCCAGCGACGTGATCGGCTACACCGGCTCGACCGGCAACGTGACCGGCCCGCACCTGCACCTCGAGATCCACCCCAACGGGGGGACCGCGATCGACCCGTACGCGGGTCTGATCGCCCACGGCGTCACGCCGTAGCCTCCCCCACGTGCCGCCACCTGCGGAACGTACCGGCTCCCCGCTCCGAGTCAGAGCTTCTCGACCGGGGCGTAGCGCAGCAGCAGGCGTTTGACGCCCTGCGATCCGAAGTCGACCGAGGCGACCGACTTCTCGGCCTGCCCCTCGACCGTCACGACGGTGCCGAGCCCGAAGCTGTCGTGGCTGACCCGGTCGCCGGGGGTCAGTGAGACGACCTCACGGGTGCCCTTCCTGGAGCGCGCCGCGACATTGCTGGAGCGGAACGACGACTGCGCTGTCGCCGACGGCTGACTCGGCGTCCACTGGGTCGGCGGCGAGGCGAGGCGGCGCCAGTCGACCAGCGCCTCGGGCAGCTCGTCGAGGAACCGGGAGGCCGGGTTGTACGACGGTGCGCCCCAGGCAGCCCGGGTTGTCGCGCGGGTGACATAGAGGCGGGTGCGGGCGCGCGTGATGCCGACGTAGGCCAGCCGGCGCTCCTCCTGGAGCTCCTTGGTGTCGGCCAGCGAACGCATGTGCGGGAAGACACCGTCCTCGAGCCCGGTGAGGAACACGACCGGGAACTCAAGCCCCTTGGCGGTGTGCAGCGTCATCAGGGTCACGACCCCGTCGCCCTCGTCGGGGATCTGGTCGGCGTCGGCGACCAGCGCCACCTGCTCGAGGAACGCGGCGAGCGATCCGGCGAGGAGCGACGGCTCGTCGGGGATCGCGTCGACTGCCGGGGAGGGATCCTCCTCCACGGCCTCGACGGGCTCGTCGGCCACGGTGCTGGCACCGACGACGAACTCGCGGGCGACCGCGACGAGCTCGGCGAGGTTCTCGACCCGGGTCTCGTCCTGCGGGTCGGTGCTCTGCTCGAGCGTCGAGAGATAGCCGCTGCGGGTCAGGGTCGCCTCGAGCACGGCGTCGGCGGGTGCGCCGGACTCGGCCAGAACCATGAGCTCGGACATCGTCGTGGTGAACGTCTTGATCGCGTTGAACGACCGGGTCGCGAGGTCGCCGGCCTCGTCGGCGCGGGTCAGCGCCTCCCAGAAGCTGATGTCGTGCAGATTGGCGAGACGCTGGATCGAGGCCTCGGCGCGCTCGCCGATCCCCCGCTTGGGCTCGTTGATGATGCGCCGCAGCGAGACCGTGTCCCGCGGGTTGACGAGCACGCGGACGTACGCCAGCGCGTCCTTGATCTCCTTGCGCTCGTAGAACCGGACGCCGCCGACGACCTTGTAGGGCAGGCCGACGCGGATGAACACTTCCTCGAAGACCCGGCTCTGGGCGTTGGTGCGGTAGAAGATCGCGACGTCCTTGGCGGCGGCATGGCCCGCGTCGACGAGCTTGTCGACCTCGTCGGCGACGAACTGGGCCTCGTCCCGCTCGTCGTCACCGACGTAGCCGACGATCTTCTCGCCATCGCCCTCGGCGGACCACAGCTGCTTGTCCCGGCGTCCCTCGTTGCGGCTGATGACGGCGTTGGCGGCCGACAGGATGGTCTGCGTCGAGCGGTAGTTCTGCTCCAGCAGGATCGTCGCGGCGTTGGGGAAGTCGTCCTCGAACTCCAAGATGTTGCGGATGTTGGCGCCGCGGAAGGCGTAGATCGACTGGTCGGAGTCACCCACGACCAAGAGGTCGGAGTCCTCGTCGGTCAGCTCCTTGATGAGCTGGTACTGGGCGTGGTTGGTGTCTTGGTACTCGTCGACCAGGATGTGCCGGAAACGTCGACGGTAGGTCTCGCGCACGTCGGGCCAGGCCTGGAACAGGTGGACCGTGTTCATGATCAGGTCGTCGAAGTCCATCGCGTTGGCAGCCTGCAGGCGCGCCTGGTAGGCCGCGTAGACCTCGGCATAGATCTCCTCGGTCGGGTTCTGCGCCTTGCCGGCGGCCGACTCGTGGTCGACCAGCTCGTTCTTGAGGTTCGAGATCCAGTTGAGGACCGCGCGGGGGGCGATCCGCTTGGGGTCCAGGTCCATGTCGCGGCAGATCAACGTCATGAGGCGGCGCTGGTCGGCGGCGTCATAGATCGTGAACGAGGACGTGAAGCCGAACTTGGTGGCCTCGCGGCGCAGGATACGGACGCACGAGGAGTGGAACGTCGAGACCCACATCATGCGCGCCCGCGGCCCGACCAGGTCCGCGACGCGTTCGCGCATCTCGGCGGCGGCCTTGTTGGTGAACGTGATCGCCAGGACCGAGCCGGGGTGGGCGCCGCGCGCCGCGATGAGCCATGCGATCCGGCGGGTCAGGACCCGGGTCTTGCCGGAGCCGGCGCCGGCCACGACGAGCAGCGGTCCGCCGGGGTGGGAAACCGCGGCCTGCTGGGCGTCGTTGAGCCCCTCCAGCAGGGCCTCGGAGCGGGGTCGACGTCTCTCACGGGCAGCGGAATCGTCCATCGGGGGCACAGGGAACGGCAAGGTCATCGTGCCCTCCAGCCTAGTTGCCGCGGCCGACAGCGGCCGCATCCGGTCGTCGTCGCCGTAGACTCGCGTCCCATGGACGACGGTGTGCGCATCCGGGTGGCCCGCGAGGGCGACTTCGACGCGCTGACCGACCTCTGGGAGCGGTCCGCCCGGTCAAGCCACGCCTTCATGGACGATGCGGAGTTCGCCGAGCAGCGCCCTCGCATCCGCGACCTGCTGCTGCCGTCGATGGACGTGTGGGTCGCCGAGCTCGAGGACGAGCCGCTGGGCTTCGTCGGGGCGCGTGACGGAGGCGTCGAGCTGTTGTACGTCTCCCCCGCCGCCCAGGGCCGCGGGCTGGGCACGACCCTGCTGACGTACGTCTCGGGGGGCGCCGGCCCCAGCTCGGTCGAGGTCTTCGCCGACAACGCCACGGGTGTCGGCTTCTACCGCGCCCAGGGCTTCGACGAGACCCACCGCTATGCCACCACGATCGGCGGTCGGTCGTTCGACATCGTGCGACTCGGGCGAGATGCCGCGTGAGGATCAGGATCGATCCGACCGGCGGTGACGCCCCGTTCGAGCAGCTGCGCCGCCAGGTCGCCGAGCAGGCCGCCGACGGGACGCTCCCGCCGGGCCACAAGCTGCCGACCGTGCGCGCCCTGGCCGCGGACCTGGGCCTTGCGGCCAACACCGTCGCGAAGGCCTATCGTGCGCTCGAGGCCGATCGTGTCGTCGAGACCCACGGTCGGGCCGGGACGTTCATCGCGAGCCGCCGGCTGCACGATCCCGCATCGGACAGCGCGGCCCGCGACTACGTCCTGCTGGCCCGACGTCAGGGGCTGTCCCGGGACGAGGCGATCCGCCTCGTCGAGCGCTTCTGGTCCTGAGGGGCCCGGCCCGCGGTCAGACCCCGCCGGGTAGCGTGGGAGTGTGCCCTTCCACATCGTTCTTGCGCTGCTGTTCATCGGCGGGCTGGGCCTCATCGCCGCCGCGCTCAGCGGCTACGGCAGTCCCGACCGCTCCCACGAGCCGCCGCCGCGCCTCCCGGGCCACGACGTCCAGGACCAGCTCGCCCGCCGCGACAAGGGCGACGACTCGTAGCCTCCGGGCCTACTCCGCGTTGGGGTTGGGCTTGCGCCAGCTGCGCTCGAATGGCAGCCGCCACGCCCGCGGCGCGATGAGCTGGTGGATCGCGTTGGGGCCCCACGTCCCCGCCTGATAGGGCCGCACGGGCGGGATGTCGGCCAGCAGCGGCGCGGAGATCTCCCACAGCCGCTCGATGCCCTCGGCGGTCGTGAACAGCGTCCGCTCCCCACGCATCGCGTCGTAGATCAGCCGCTCGTACGCCTCGAGGACCTCGCCGGCCCGTTCGGTCTCCTGCATTGCGAACTGCATGCTGAGCTTGTCGAGCCGCATCCCCGGGCCGGGACGCTTGCCGTAGAACGACAGCGACATCTTGGACGAGTCTGCGAGGTCGAACGTCAGGTGGTCCGGGCCGGCCAGGCCGACGCCCGACCCGGTCGGGAACATGCTCTTGGGCGGCTCGCGGAACGCGATCGAGATGATCCGCGCGCCCTCCGCGAGCTTCTTGCCGGTCCGCAGGTAGAACGGGACCCCGGCCCACCGCCAGTTGTCGATCTCGGCCTTGAGCGCGACGAACGTGTCGGTGTCGCTGTCCGCCGCGATGCCCTCCTCGTCGCGGTAGCCCTGGTACTGCCCGCGGACGACCGACAACGGGTCGAGCGGCCGCATCGACCGAAAGACCTTGTTCTTCTCCTCCGAGATCGAGTCCGAGTCCAGTGACGTCGGCGGCTCCATCGCCATGAACGCCAGCACCTGGAACAGGTGCGTCACGACCATGTCCTTGAACGCGCCGGTGCCCTCGTAGAAGCCCGCCCGTCCGACCAGCGACAACGTCTCGGGGACGTCGATCTGCACGTGGTCGATGAAGTTGCGGTTCCAGATCGGCTCGAACAGGCCGTTGGCGAACCGGAACGCCAGGATGTTGAGCGCTGCCTCCTTGCCGAGGAAGTGATCGATGCGGAAGATCTGCCCCTCGTCGAACACCGCGTGGATCTCGGCGTTGAGCGTCTTGGCGCTCGTGAGATCGGTGCCGAACGGCTTCTCCATGATGATCCGGGACCGCTCCACGAGGTGGGCGGCGTCGAGCGTGTGGATGACGTCGAGCGCCGCCTTGGGCGGCACACTCAGGTAGTGCAGCCGGCGCGGCTCACCACCGAGCTCCTCCTCGTGGGCCGCCGCGGCCTTGGCCAGCGCGTCGGGCCCGTCCTTGACGTTGACGTACGACAGCTTGGGCGCGAAGTCGCGCCACTTGTCCTCGTCGACCTCGCGGGTGCTGAACTCTCGGTAGGCCTGGCCCGCGAAGTCGCGGAACCCGTCGTCGTCGAAGTCGTCGAGCGAGACCCCGATGATCCGTGAGTCCGGCACGAGCCCGGACTGCAGCAGGTGCATGATCCCGGGCAGGAGCTTGCGGCGGGCCAGATCGCCCGTGGCGCCGAAGAGCACGATCAGGTGTGGCTCGTTCATCTCCTCAGGCTAGACCCGGAACCGCGAGTGGCGCAGATCAAAGAAAATGGGACGGCGTGTCGTCCAGATCTGCGCCGCTCGCGGGTGGGTTTGCGCCACTCGGCCCCGGTCACGCCCGACCCCATCCGCTTCGACACCAAGGTCGCGGTGCTGATGCGCGACGACCTCCAGCCCTGGCAGGCGCTGAACGTCACGGCGTTCCCGGTCAGCGGCATCGCCGCGCACGACTCGGAGCTGATCGGGGAACCCTACGCGGACGCCGGCGGCACACCGTACCTCCCGTTGATCCGCCAGCCCATCGTGATCCACGAGGGCGATGCCGAGCGGCGGGCGGGTGCACACGCCAAGGCCGTGTCCCAGGGGTTCGCGCTGGCGGTCTACACCCGCGACATGTTCTCGACCGGCAACGACCCGGGGCAACCGGGACGCGGTCCGAGCCGTGGCGCGGGACGACCTCGACCTCGTCGGCATCGCCGTGCACGGACCGAAGAACGGGGTGGACAGGACGATGAAGGAAGCGGCCCTCCTGACGCCAAGTGGCGCAAACCCGTCCCCGAGTGGCGCAGATCTGGACGACACGCCGTCTCATTTCCTTCGATCTGCGCCACTCGCGGATTGGGGGTCAGATGAGGCGGCGGTCGTTGGCCCAGCGGGTCAGCTCGTGGCGGCTGGACAGCTGGAGCTTGCGCAGGACGCTCGACACGTGGGTCTCGACGGTCTTGACCGAGATGAACAGCTCCTTGGCGACCTCCTTGTACGCATACCCACGGGCGATCAGCCGCATGACCTCCCGTTCCCGCTCGGTCAACCGGTCAAGGTCCTCGTCGACCTGGGCGATCTCGATCGTCCCCGCGAACGCGTCGAGGACGAAGCCGGCCAGCCGGGGGGAGAACACCGCGTCCCCCGCCGCGACCCGCGCGATCGCGTCGAGCAGCTCGGCGCCGGAGATGTTCTTGGTGACGTAGCCCCGGGCGCCGGCCCGGATGATGCCGATGACGTCCTCGGCGGCGTCACTGACCGACAGGGCCAGGAACTTCACCTCCGGGTGCCGCTGGTGCAGCCGGCGGATGACCTCGAGCCCGCCACCACCGGGCATGTGCACGTCCAGCAGCACGACGTCGGGCAACGTCTCGGTCAGCACCTTGACGGCGCTGTCGACGTCCTCGGCCTCGGCGACGACCTCGACCGGTCCCTCGATCTCGGCCCGCACCCCGGTGCGGAACATCACGTGGTCGTCGATGATCGCGACACGCAGCGTGCTCATGCCTTCTCCTCGGTGTCGAGTGCCTCGGTGTCGATGGGGGTGTCCGAGCCGCGCAGAGGGACGCTCAGCGCGACCTCGGTGCCCTCGCCCGGTGCACTGCGGACCGACGCCGAGCCGCCGTGCCGCTCGACCCGGTCGATGATCGAGCCTCGCACACCCATCCGATCGTGCGCGATCGCGTCCGGGTCGAACCCGACGCCACGGTCACGCACGAAGACCTGGGCGGTACGCCCGCCGGTCTCGGCGTAGACGTCGACCCGGTCGACGTGCGCGTGCTTGGCCGCATTGACCATCGCCTCGCGGGCGGCGCGGGCCAGCGCCGTGACATCGGGGTCCAGCGGGGCGTCGCCGACCGCGATGACCTCGACCGGGACCCGGTGGGTGTCCTCGATGTCGGCCGCGGCCGCCCGCAGCGCCGCCACGAGCGAGTCGCCGGGCTGCTGGTCGTTGCCGTAGAGCCAGGCACGCAGCTCCCGCTCCTGCCGGCGGGCGAGGGTCGCGACGGCGCCCGCGTCACCCGCGTTCTTCTGCAGCAGGGCCAGGGTCTGCAGGACCGAGTCATGCAGGTGTGCGGCGACGTCGGCGCGTTCCTGCGAACGTACGCGCTCGCGCCGCTCCTCCGAGAGGTCACCCAGCAGCCGGGTGACCCACGGGCCCAGGATCAGCAGGACCCCCAGCAGGGCGATGACCAGTGCCGAGGCGAGGTCGAGCGCCGCACCCCAGCCGCCCTCCTGGGTCAGGAAGAACAGCGCGGCGAACGCAACCAGCACTATGCCGGCGCCGATGCGGGAGGCGAATCCCCAGCCCCGGGTCTCGCGCATCCACCGGCCCCAGGCGACGTCGTCGTACTGGCGCCAGATGACCGCGAGCCCCACGACCCCGACCAGCAGCGGGGCGAACAAGTTGCCGCCGATGCCCCGGCCGGTCGACTGGATCAGCAGCAGGACGCCGATGCCGACCGCGCCGAGGGCGATCGTCTGGGCGATCTCGGCAGTGCCGGTACGGCTGCCGGTGCGAAGCCCACGCCGCGTCGCCGACTCCAGTCCCGGTGCCAGATCGGGGCGGCTGAGCGGGAGGAAGCGCCACAACAGCAGGTAGGCGATGACGCCGATGCCGTGCAGCCACGTCGCAACGATGAAAGCCAGGCGTACGTAGAGGACTGGCACGCCGAGGTGGTCGGCCACCCCGCTCGCCACTCCTGCGACGAGACGGCGGTCGGCCGGTCGGTAGGCACGGCGGTACTCGGTCACCCCCTGATCGTCACACGTCAGCAGGCGCGGGGGCCACCGGTGACGCCCCCGGCGCACCCTGAGCCGTCCGGGGTCCGTTTCAGGGTCGTACCCGATGCGCCGGGGGGCCGGCGCCGGTCAGGATGGACGCATGAACGACATCCAGCAGCTCCCGCCGACGACGGGACCGGACGACGCCTTCGACCCGCAGCGCCTGCGGACGATCGCCGACATGCGCCGATCGAGCGACGACCGGATCGTCGGCGGCGTGTGCGCCGGCGCGGCGAAGTACCTCAACATCGATCCCGTCATCGTGCGGGTCGTCCTCGCGGTGTTGACCGTCGCCGGCTTCGCCGGACTGATCCTCTACGCCGCGGCGTGGTTCCTGCTGCCCGCGGAGGGCCAGGACAGGAGCATCGCGGCCGACTGGTTCAAGCTCGACAAGAACGAGGAGCAGGTCCGTGTGGCCGGTCTCGTCGTCGCCGCCGCCGTCGCGGCCCTGTCGATCGTCGGCGACAACGGCTGGGCCTGGTGGGGCGGGGCGCCCTGGTGGCTGCTGCCCCTCGGGCTCGTCTACTACGTGTTCGTGGTGCGTCCGCGCCGGCGACACGAGGCCCAGGAGGGTCTTGCCACCCCGGGCGCCCCCGGGACGGCCTCCGGGCCGGTCACCGACCGTGATCCTGCGGGACCCCCACGCGGCCGCTCCCCCGCACTGACGATCCTGGTCGTGTCGGTCACCGCGATCGCCCTCGCCGCCACCCGCATCTGGTCGGAGTACCACGACGAGGTCCCCTGGACGGGCTACGTCGCGATCGCCCTCGGCATCGTCGCCCTCGGCCTCCTGGTCAGCACGTTCGTCGGCAGCGGTGGGCCGCTCATCGCGATCGGCGTCCTCCTGGCGATCGCTCTCGCGATCGGGTCGGTGCTCCCCGACGGCCGCATCGGCGCCCAGACGCCCACCCCGACCACCGCTGCGGACGTGAGGTCCCGCTACACGCACGGCGTCGGGCTGCTGGAGCTCGATCTGACGCAGGTCGCGGACCCCGAGTCCCTCGGGGGCCGGACGATCCACCTCGAGGCCGGGGTCGGCCAGACCAAGGTCATCGTGCCCGTCGGGCTCCCGGTCGTGGTGGAGGCGGACCTGCGGGCCGGCGAGGTCGCGCTGTTCGGCCGCGAGGACAACGGCACCGACGTCTCGATGCGCCAGGACCCACGTCCCGGCGGCTCTGCCGTGACAATCGACATCGAGCAGAAGCTCGGCAACGTGGAGGTGATCCGCAGATGAGCAGGCACCCGTTCCGCTGGGAGGGCCTGGCCTTCGGCCTGTTCTTCCTGGCCGTCGTGGGCAACTGGGCCGTGTGGGACCAGGACATCCTGACCCCCCGCGAGCTCAGCCTGACGACCTCCGGCGTGCTGATCGTCCTCGGGCTGATCGGCGTCGGAGCAACCGTCCGGCAGACACGACCCGCGACCCGCAGCCGCAGCCGTACCCGACCCACCATCCCCGAAGGAGCAGACGATGACCAAACAGCTGACCCGCAGCCGTGAGGACAAGTGGCTGGGAGGCGTGTGCGGTGGCCTGGCCGACTACACCGGCATCGACGCGACCCTCATCCGGGGCGTGACCGCGGTCTGCATCCTGCTGGGTGCCGGGTCCCTGTTCGTCGGGTACGTCGTCGCGTGGGTGCTGATTCCGTTGGCGCCGCGTCGGCCCGTCCCGCCTACTGACTCTCCAACCACTTCGCCCGCGCCGCCACCGCCGTCTGCGTGAAGTCGGAGAAGACGCCGTCGACCCCGGCGTTGAAGAAGGCGAGGTACTCGCCCACGGCATCGCCGCGAGCGGCCTTGTCCCGGCCGAGCCGCAAATTGGTCGGCAGGAAGTTGTTCTCGCTGCGCATCGTCCAGATGTGCACCACCAGCCCCAGCCGGTGGGCCCGACGGACGAGCTTGGTCTCCCCCGCGAGCCGGCCCATGACGTCACGTTTGATGACCTGGCTCTTGTTGGGGCCGATGCCGTTGGCGTAGGCGGCGACCTTCTCGAGCTCGGCGGGCTTGCGCATGTTGCGGTAGGTCCGCGAGTCGCCCGCGAGCACCAGGTCGTACGGCGCGCCCTGCCGGTCCATCAGCTGGACCAGGTCGAGGGGTGTGCGCTCGCGCAACGCCCGCAGGTTGGCCGTCTCCATCGACTGGATGGTGATCTTCGCCCCGCGGTGGTTGATCCCGCGCCGCTCCAGCGTGGCGATCAGAAGGTCGCCCAGGTCCAGCCCGATCCCGGTGAAGTACGTCGGGTGCTTGGTCTCGACGTAGACCCCGATCGGCTCGTCCCGGCCCACGCTGGCCTCCGCCGCGATGTCGAGCACCTCGTCGAACGTCAGGATCTGCTCGGTGCGGGCGAGCCGGATGTTCTGCGGCCGCAGCTGCGGCAGGCGCTCCCGCACGCGGAGAGTTTTGATCTCCTCGAGCGTGAAGTCCTCCGTGAACCACCCCGTGTGCGGGACGCCGTCGACGAACTTGCTGACCTTGCGGTCCGCGAACTCCGGATGCGCCGCGACATCTGTCGTGCCGCCGATCTCGTTCTCGTGGCGGACCACGAGCACGCCGTCCTTGGTGCTGACGACATCGGGCTCGATGTAGTCGCACCCCTGCTCTATCGCGAGGAGGTACGACGGTCGGGTGTGCTCCAGCCGCTCACCGGGAACTCCGCGGTGACCGATGATGATGGGTGTCGGGGACACCCCTCAATCAAACCGCACCCGGGCGCTCAGGTGTCGGACCGTGGACGAGACGCACCGCACCATCTCGGCGCGGGTCGGCCGCGGCGACCAGGCGCCCGTCCTGCCGGCGCAGCGTGGCACCCACCCCGCCGTAGTACATCGTCAGGTCGGTCTCGGTCTTGATGACCTCGTCGGGGCGGCCAGCCCGGTGCACGTGGGTGCGAGGGTGGTTGATCGCGTCCTGCAGGCCCAGGCCGCCGCTGACGAACCCCGCGAGCGCCTGGACGATCGCGGTCGCGATCCGGTCGGCACCGGGCGAGCCGATCGCGAGGGCCGAGCCGTCGGTGTGGTGCCCGACGGTCGGCGCCATGTTGGACAGCAGCCGCGTGCCCGGGGGCAGGCCGTGCAAGCCGGTCGGGTTGAGCTCCTGCTCGCCGAGGCAGTTGTTGAGCCAGATTCCCGTGCCCTTGGCGATCATGCCCGAGCTGTAGCCCGACGACACCGTCACGGCGCACGCCCCGCCGTCGCTGTCGGTCGCCGACACGTGGGCGGTCGAGCCGGACTCCAGCACCGCGAGATGGTCCCGGTCGACCAGCTCGAGGTAGGCCGCCGCGTCCCGCTCGAGGTCGTCGGTGTGGTCCAGCACCGTCAAGCGGTGCCCCAGCACGGCTCGCTGCGCGCGGACGAGGTGCTCGACGTCGGCATCGTCCCACTGGCCGTACGGGCGACCGTCCAGCAGCCGCAGCATCGCGGCCACGCAGACCCCACCGACCGAGGGCGGAGGGTTGGTCCCGAGCGTCCAGTCGCCCACCGTCGTGACCAACGACGGCCGGACCACGGGACGGTAGTCCGCCAGGTCACCCGGTCCCAGGATGCCGCCGCGGGCCAGGACGTCCGCGCTGATGAGCCGGGCAAGGTCGCCCGTGTGAAGGGCGGCTGCACCCTCGTCGGCGATCAGCTCGAGCGACCCCGCGAGATCGGGCAGGACCACCAGGCCGGTCCCGAGCGTGCCGTCGTCGTCGTGGACCGCGGCCCGGCTCTCGTCGTCCCAGCCGAAGATCTCGTCGTGGACGTAGCCCAGGTAGTAGCGGGAGGCCGAGCTGAGCCGGAACCCGCGCCGCGCCACGTCGATCGACGGTGCCACGAGCTCACGCCACGGCAGCATTCCCCACCGGCGGTGGGTCTCCTGGAAGGCCGCCAGCGAGCCGTGCGTCGCGACCGAGCCGGGACCGATCGTGATGCTGACCCCGCCGCCATACTCCGTCGCGACGTCCCACGTGCCGCCGCCGGCAGGACGCCCGCGGCCGGGCATGTCCATCCAGCCGTCGACCGTCTGCGGCGCGCTGCCGTCGGGTGGCTGCACCGTGATGAAGCCGCCGGAGCTGACCGACACGAGCCCGACCTCGTTGACCATCGTGACGAGGGTCGCGGCCAGCGCGGCGTCGATCGCGTTGCCTCCGGCACGTGCGATCTGCTCGCCGGCATCGGCGGCCGCCTCGTTGGGTGCTGCGATCGCGACGTCGGCCATGCACGCAGGCTATCCGGATCGGGGGCCTCGGGCCCACGGGCTAGACTGGTCCACGGTGTGCCGGGAAGTCTGGTCGGCGTTCAGTCCTGCGACCCCGGGAGCCGTCCGTGCCCAGCCAGCGCAACACCTTCCTCGCCCGGGGCTCATGGCCCGAGGCCTCTCGCATCGCGGACATCCTCCGCCGGGAGACGATCGGCGGCGCGCTGCTCATCGCCGCGGCGGTGGCCGCCCTGGTAGCGGCCAACGTCTGCGACACGTACGCCGACGTGCGCGACACCGTCGTCGGACCCTCCGCGCTGCACCTCGACCTCACCATCGGGGCCTGGGCCGCCGACGGGCTGCTCGCGATCTTCTTCTTCGTGGCGGGGCTCGAGCTCAAGCGCGAGTTCGTCGCCGGTGACCTGCGCGACCCCCGGAAGGCGGCGATCCCGGTCGTGGCCGCGGTCGGTGGCATGGCCGTGCCCGCGCTGACCTTCACCCTCATCAACCTGGGTGGGTCGGTGCGGGGGTGGGCGATCCCGACGGCGACCGACATCGCGTTCGCCCTGGCCGTGCTGGCCGTCATCAGCACCCACCTCCCGACGGCGCTCAGGACGTTCCTGCTGACCCTGGCGATCGTCGACGACCTCCTCGCCATCACGATCATCGCGGTGTTCTACACCAGTGACCTCCAGATCGTGTGGCTGCTGGCGGCGGCCGTCCCGCTCGCTGCGTTCACGGTCCTGGTGCAGCGGCGGGTCCGGACCTGGTGGCTGCTGCTCCCACTGGCCCTCGTGGTCTGGGGCCTGGTGCACGCCTCGGGTGTCCACGCCACCGTGGCAGGGGTGCTGATGGGGTTCGCGGTCCCGGTCCTGCGCCGCGACGGCCACGACAGTCCCGGCCTGGCCGAGCACTTCGAGCACGTCTTCCGGCCGCTGTCGGCGGCGGTCGCGGTGCCGGTGTTCGCGTTCTTCTCCGCGGGTGTCGCGATCGGCGGGATCGACGGCTTCACCGCCGCGATGCGCGATCCGATCACGATCGGCATCGTGCTGGGCCTGTTCGTCGGCAAGACCGTCGGGGTGCTGGGGGCGACGTGGCTCGCTGCGCGCTTCACCCGGGCCGACCTCGACGACAGCCTGGCCTGGATCGACGTGATCGGGCTGGCGATGCTCGCCGGGGTGGGCTTCACGGTCTCGCTGCTGATCGGCGAGCTGGCGTACGGCCCGGGCAGCCCGGCCGACGAGCACGTCAAGATCGGGGTGCTGTCCGGGTCGCTGGTCTCGGCCGCCGCGGCGGCGGTCGTCCTGAGGTCGCGCAACCGCCACTATCGGCGGATCGAGCGCGCGGAGCGCCGCGACGACGACGGGGACGGCATCCCCGACGCCTTCCAGACGTGATACAGGTCACAAAGAACTAGATCTGTCTAGTTCTTTGTGACCATGCACACCCTGTGGGTATCCCTGTGGAATGGCAGGGATCCTCAGCCGAGGACCTCGCCGACGTGGATCTCGCCGTGATTCTCCTGGATCGCCGAGGCGAGCGCGTCCTGATCGGCCTGCGGCACCTCGATGCCGGCCTCCGTGAAGCCCTTCGCCAACTCGTCGGCCACGGTGCCCTCGGTGGCGCCGTCCTGCCAGGAGGTGACCCGGTCGACGACGGCCTGGATCGCTTCGTGCTGTGCTGTCTTGTCTTCGTCAGTCATGACCGGCACGTACCCGCGCTCCCGGCACTCATGCGTCGAGCGTGCGGTCGAGGTTGATCGCGACCCGGGTCAGGCATCCGGGAGTCGCCAGCCTCGCGGACCCGGCAGGCCGAGCGCCTCGTCGGGGCCCCAGGACCCCTGCGCGTACGGCAGCGGGTCGGGCGGCGCCTCGAGGACAGACTCGCACAGCTGCCACAGGCGGTCGACCTCGTCGGACCGGGTGAACAACGTCTGGTCACCGCGCATGACGTCGAGCAGCAGGCGCTCGTACGCCTCGAGCGGCTCGTCGTCCGGATCGTCGTCGGTGACGTCGAGGCTCAGCGTCGAGGTCGTCAGAGCCATCTCCGGTCCGGGGCGCTTGGCGTGCAGGTCGACGCTGATCCGGGGCGAGTCGGTCAGCTCGAGCACGAGCTCGTTGGGACCGTAGCCGTTGTCGCCGAACCGGTCCATCGGCGGCGTCCGGAACGTCAGGGTGATCGTGCGGCGACTCGTCCCCAGCGCCTTGCCGGTGCGCAGGTAGAACGGGACGCCCTGCCACCGCTCGGTGTCGACGTACGCCTCGACGGCCACGAACGTCTCGACCCGGGAGTCGTCGGCGACATCGTCCTCGTCGCGGTAGCCCTCGTATTGCCCGAACACGACCCGGTCGGGGTCGAACGGCCTCATCGCGGCGAAGACCTTGGCCTTCTCGTTGCGCAGCGACGTGGCGTCGAGGTGGACCGGCGGCTCCATCGCGACGAAGCCCAGGACCTGGCACAGGTGCGTCGAGATCATGTCGCGCAGGCAGCCCGTCGCCTCGTAGAAGCTCCCCCGCCCCTCGACCGTCAGCTCCTCCGGCACGTCGATCTGCACCGACGCGATGTGGTCGCGGTTCCATGCCGGCTCGATCAGGCCGTTGGCGAAGCGGAGGGCGAGGATGTTCTGCACGGCCTCCTTGCCCAGGAAGTGGTCGATGCGGAAGATCTGGTCCTCCGACACGACCTCCTTGAGGGTCGCGTCGAGCTCGCGGGCGGAGGCCAGGTCGGTGCCGAACGGCTTCTCGGTGACCAGACGGGCGCCCTCGGTGAGGCCTTCACGGCCGAGCATCCCGATCATGGGCTGCATCGCCGCCGGCGGCACCGACAGGTAGATCAGCGTGCGGACGTCCTCACCGAGGCTCGAGCGGGCCTTCTCGACGGCAGCGGCGAGCTCCGAGCCGTCGTCGGCGTTGGACGCCTCGAACGTGAGACGCCCCAGCAGGGCGTCGAGCACATCGGTGTCCACGTCGTCGATCGACGTGGACAGCGCGTCGCGGAGCGAGCCGCGAAACTCCTCGTCGGTGCCGGGCGAGTGCCGCCCCGACCCGATGACGGCGTAGTCGTCGGGCAGCCGCCCGGCCGCGGCGAGGTGGTAGAACCCCGGGAAGAGCTTGCGGCTCGCCAGGTCCCCCGTCGCCCCGAACAGCACGAAGACGTGCGGGGGCAGGATGTCGGTCTCGGTCGCCACGTCAGGCAACCTCTGCCAGCACACGGAGCACGAAGGCCGCGACCGCCTTCGGGGACTCCAGGGCCGTCAGGTGTCCCGTGCGGTCCAAGACCTCAAGGATCGTCGACCCGGAGCCCCGCAGCGTCAGCATCTCCTGCCCGCGCGACGGCGGGGTCGCCTCGTCCTCGGCGCCGAACAGCAGGCCGACCGGGCCAGCGAACGCGGCCAGCGCCGCGGTGGTGTCCGACCGGGCCGCGATGGCGCGCGCCATCCACGTGACCCCGGCCGGGTCCGCCTCGGCGATCGTCTGCCGCAGCATCGACACCAGGCCGGGCTGCTCACGGTGCGCCGTCGCGCCGAGTCCCTGCGACGCGCTCCGCGCGATCGGATCGGTCGAGTGGAGACGCTCGATCTCGTCGGCCACGACGCGGCGCTCGTCCGGGACGTCGGGAGTGATCCGGCGCGGCGTCGTGCCGGCCAGCACGAGGGCCTCGAGCCGGTGCGGTGCGACCGCGGCGATCTCGAGTGCGACGTAGCCGCCCGTCGACGACCCCACCACGACCGAGCGCTCGATCCCCAGGTCGACGAGGGCGTCGAGCACCCCCTCGGCGACCGCCGCCATCGACGGGTCCTCGTCGGGCACGGGGCTGCCGCCCAGACCCGGCAGGTCGATCGTCACGACCCGGGCGTCGTCGACCAGCAACGGGACGAGGCGGTCGTACATGCCGGAGTCGAGCGGGAAGGCGTGCAGCAGGACCAGCGTGCGACCTTCGCCACCGTGGTCGATCACGTTGAGCTTCAAGGGGGACCGTCCTCACTGAGCACGTCAATCCGGGGGGGCGAATGGCTGCGCCATTGCGCGCAGGGAACCGCTCGTCGGGAGTCAACGTCAGACGTACCCTTCCAGCCCCTCCCGACACATCGAGCGCAGTGGTCAGTCGTGGTCCGACCCAGCCGGGGCTACTCCCACTCGATCGTTCCCGGCGGCTTGCTCGTGATGTCGAGTACGACCCGGTTGACCTCGTCGACCTCGTTGGTGATGCGCGTCGAGATGCGCTCGAGCACGTCGTACGGGAGGCGGCTCCAGTCGGCCGTCATGGCATCCTCGCTCGAGACGGGGCGCAGGACGATGGGGTGGCCGTACGTCCGGCCGTCCCCCTGGACGCCCACCGACCGGACGTCGGCCAGCAGGACCACCGGGAACTGCCAGATCTCGCCGTCGAGTCCCGCCGCGGTCGTCTCCTCGCGCACGATGGCGTCGGCCAACCGCAGGATGCGCAGCCGGTCGGCGTCGACCGCACCGACGATGCGGATCGCGAGGCCAGGGCCGGGGAACGGGTGGCGCCCGACGATCGCCTCGGGGATGCCGAGCTGGCGTCCCACGTCGCGGACCTCGTCCTTGAACAGGGTGCGCAGGGGCTCGATGAGGCTGAACTCGAGATCCTCCGGCAGCCCGCCGACGTTATGGTGGCTCTTGATGTTGGACGCGCCGGTCCCGCCGCCGGACTCGACGACGTCGGGGTAGAGCGTGCCCTGCACGAGGAACTTGACCAGCGGACCCGGTGTGGCCAGGACCTCCCGCTCTGCAGCCTCGAAGACCCGGATGAACTCCCGGCCGATGATCTTGCGCTTCTCCTCGGGGTCCGAGACGCCGGCGAGGAAGCCCAGGAACTGGTCCTTGGCGTCGACGACCTTGAGGTCGACGCCGGTCGCCATGACGTAGTCCTTCTCGACCTGCTCGGCCTCACCCTCACGGAGGAGCCCGTGGTCGACGAACACCGCGGTCAGCTGGTCGCCGATCGCCCGCTGGACGAGGGCTGTGGATACCGCCGAGTCGACTCCGCCGGACAGGGCCGAGATGACCCGAGCGTCGCCGACCTGGTCGCGGATGAGCTCGATTTGCTCCTCGACGATGTTGCTGCTGGTCCACGTCTGGCGGCAGCCCGCGATCTCGACGAGGAACTGCTCGAGGACGCGCTGGCCGTGCTCGCTGTGCAGGACCTCGGGGTGCCACTGGACGCCCGCGAGCCGCCGGCTGGTGTCCTCGAACGCCGCGACCGTCGCGCGCGGGGAGTTGGCGTTGACCAGGAAGCCCTCGGGAGCCGTGACGACCTCGTCGCCGTGCGACATCCAGGACGTCAGGGTGCCGGGCAGGCCGGACAGCAGGGTGCCGGGCTCGACGACGCTGACGGTCGTACGGCCGTACTCGCGCTGACCGGTGTGGGCGACGTTGCCGCCGAGGGCCTGCGCCATCGCCATGAAGCCGTAGCAGATGCCGAAGACCGGGGTCGAGGCCTCGAACAGCGCCGCGTCGAGCTGGGGGGCGCCGGGCTCGTAGACCGAGGACGGACCGCCCGAGAGGATGATCGCGGCAGGCTGGCGGGCGAGCATCTCCGACACTGGCATGGTGTGCGGGACGATCTCGGAGTAGACGTGGGCCTCACGGACCCGACGGGCGATCAGCTGGGCATACTGCGCCCCGAAGTCGACGACAAGGACAAGATCATGGTCGGGGGTCACGCGAAGAGTCTATCGGTCCGAAATTTTTGCAAGAACGTCGTAACCCCGGGCCATCGCGGTCGTTTGAGATGGTGGATCTAACAACACTCCCTCCCGTTAGATCATGTGCTGCTCCTCGTGGCACAACAGAACCCGGCCCGTGATCTCCCTCCCGGTCGGGTTCTGTGCATGTTGCAGGGCTTCCCCCTGAACACCAGCCCCGCTGACGCGCGGGTTCCGAACGCTGACGCGCGGGTTCCGAACGCTGACGCGCGTCGCAAGTCACGCGTCACCGTGCGCAACCCACGCGTCACCGTTGGGGGGTCAGGAGATGGTGACGATGGGGAGGCGGAGCGCGGCGGGGGCGTCGGCCGGGACGACGGGGTGGCGGGGGGCGACCGGCTCAATCTCGCGGTACTCATCACCGACCGCCGGACGGGTGTCGGCCTCGCCCTTGTTGGGCCAGTACGCGATCGCGCGCTCCGCCTGGGCCGTGATCGTCAACGACGGGTTGACGCCCAGGTTGGCGCTGATCGCCGAGCCGTCGATGACGTGCAGCCCCTCGTGCCCGTAGAGCCGCTGGTAGGGGTCGATGACCCCCGTCTGCGGGCTGTCGCCGATCGCGCAGCCGCCCATGAAGTGCGCCGTCAGCGGGACGTTGAACGGCTCGCCGATCGTGCCGCCCGGCGTGCCCTCCATCGACACGGCCATGCGCTGCACGGCCTCGTGGGCAGGCGGGATGAACGCCGGGTTGGGCGCGCCGTGCCCCTGGCGCGACGTCAGCCGGCGGCGGCCCGTCAGACCTCGCTTGGTGTAGGTCGTGATCGAGTTGTCGTGGGTCTGCATGACCAACGCGATGATGGTGCGCTCGGACCAGTGCCGCAAGTCGTACAGCTTGAAGATGCTGAGCTTGGCGTTCCACATCTCCTTGAGCCACACCCGCCAGCGCGGCGTGCCGGTGCCGCCGTCGGTCAGGACGGTCTGCATCAGTGACATCGCGTTGGAGCCCCGGCCGTAGCGCACCGGCTCGATGTGGGTGTGCTCGTCAGGGTGGAACGACGAGGTGATCGCGACACCCTCGGTGTAGTCGACGTCCCGGCCGTCCGCGATCGCGCCGAGGAGCGCCTCGGAGTTGGTACGGGTCAGCAGTCCCAGCCGGTCCGAGACGTGCGGCAGCCGGCCCTGGTCGCGCATGCGGTGCAGGAGCTTCTGGGTGCCCATCGTGCTGGCGGCGAAGATGACCTCGCGGGCCCGGATCGTCCGGTGCGGGCGGAACCGCCGGTTGGTCCGACGGGTCTCGACGGCGTAGCCACCGCCGTCGAGCGGGGTCACCCCCGTCACGGTCGTCATGGCGTGGACCTCGGCGCCGGCCTGCTCGGCGAGGTACAGGTAGTTCTTGACCAGGGTGTTCTTGGCGTTGTGGCGGCAGCCCGTCATGCACTCGCCGCAGTTGAGGCAGCCCGAGCGCGCGGGCCCGGCACCACCGAAGTACGGATCGGGGACCTGCTCACCCGGGTCGGCCCCGAAGAACACGCCGACCGGGGTGTGGTGGAACGTGCCACCCACGCCCATCTGCTCGGCGACCTCCCGCATGACCTTGTCGGCGGGCGTCGTGTGCGGGTAGACCTCGACGCCGAGCATCCGCTTGGCCTGGTCGTAGTAGGGCGCGAGCTCGGCCTTCCAGTCCGTGATGTGCCCCCACGCCGGATCCTTGTAGAACGGGTCGAGCGGCTCGTAGAGCGTGTTGGCGTAGACCAGCGAGCCACCGCCGACGCCCGCGCCCGACAGGATCAGGACGTCCTTGAGCTTGTCGATGCGCTGGATTCCGTAGCAGCCGAGCTGCGGCATCCAGAGGAACTTGCGAAGCCGCCACGACGTCTTCGCGAAGTCCTTGTCCTCGAACCGTTTGCCCGCCTCGAGCACCGCGACCTTGTAGCCCTTCTCGGTCAGGCGCAGCGCCGAGACGCTGCCACCAAAACCGGAACCGATGACCAGGACGTCGTAGTCGAACTCAGGCGCGGAGGGCATACCTCAAGTATGACATCGAGGCTGTCACGTGGCTACCGGCAAGTAACGTGACGCCTCAGGCAAATAGGCCCTCGCCCCAGAAGCCCTTCGCGCCGACCCCGGGCGGGCACGCGAACAGGCCCGAGCTGACGTGCACGATGTACTCATTGAGCAGGTCGTTCTGCAGACCCGCGAGCGAGCGCTGGATCTGCACGAACTGCTTTCCCGGATCGCGCTGGTAGGCGAGGAAGAACAGCCCCGCGTTGAGCTGGCCGAGACCATTGGAGCCGTCGACAAAGTTGTAGCCGCGGCGCAGCAGCTTCGCGCCTTTGTTGAAGTCCGGGTGCGCGAGACGCACGTGAGACTTCATGTCGATCGCCGGTTGTCCCGTGTCGTCCTTGGCCGTGAAGTCGATCGTCTCGAACTCGTCACCCCCGGACAGCGGGCCGCCGGACCCCTTCGTGCGGCCGACGATGCTCTCCTGGCCCTCGAGGGGCTCCCGGTCCCACGTCTCGATGCGCATGTTGATCTTGCGCGACACGAGGTAGGACCCGCCCGCGAGCCAGTCCGGGCCGTCCTTCTCGTGGACCCAGACGAAGTCATCGACGTCCGCCTTCTCCTCGACCTTGATGTTGGCGGTGCCGTCCTTGAAGCCGAACAGGTTGCGGGCCGTGACCTGGGCCGTCGACGTCGAGGACGTACGACCGAAGCCCATCTGGGAGTAGCGCACCGACGCCCGGCCGAACGCGATGCGGGCCAGGTTGCGGATCGCGTGCACCGCGACCTGCGGGTCGTTGGCGCAGGCCTGGACCGCGATGTCGCCGTCGCTGATCTCCGGCTCCAGCCGGTCCCCCGAGAACGACGGCAGCTCCGTCAGCCGCTCGGGCAGCTTGCCGTCGAGCCCGAACCGGGTGCGACCCTTCTGGTCGACGAACAGGCTGCGGCCGAAGCCGATCGTGATGGTCAGGCCCGACGGCGGCAGGCCCAGCGCCTCGCCGGTGTCCTCCGGCGGGGAGTACGGCGAGCCGCCGACCGCGCCGAGCTCGCCGACGTCGTTGCCCTGCGTCATCTGCCGGGCCGCGGCGGTCCAGTCCCTGAGCAGAGACTCGAGGTCGTCCCGCTCGTCGCTCGTCATGTCGAACGTCACGAAGTAGAGCCGGTCCTGCGCCGGCGTCACGATGCCGGCCTGGTGAGCGCCCTCGAACGGGATGGGTGCCGCGTCGGGATCGGCGACCCCGGCCGCTGCGGGCGTCTGCGCCTGCTGCTGCCCCACGGCATAGCCACCCCCGGCCCCGACTGCCAGGGCACCGATCCCGGCCGCTCCCAGCAGCCTCCTGCGGGAGAGTTCGGTCTCGGTGGAACGTTTGTCCTTCACGCGACTCAAACTACGCGGACGCTGCAATGGCCGCGGCGACCTGGCTGATGGGCTCGCTCAGGGCGGCGACGGCGTTGGACAGCGCCTTGACCTGGTCCTTCGAGAGCTCGTCGTAGAACGCCCATTCGCCGGTCTTCTTGTCCTGGTGCTGGTTGAGCTCGTTGTCCAGCGCGGCGAACTCGGCGTCGAGCTTCTTGACGAGGGCCGGGTCCTGCTTCTCGAGCACGGGACGCAGCGAGGCGATCGCGGCCTGCGAGCCCTCGATGTTGGCCTTGAAGTCCCACAGGTCGGTGTGGCTGAACTCGTCCTCCTCGCCGGTGGCCTTGCCCGTCGCGACCTCGTCGAGCAGGCCCTTCGAGCCCTGCGCCAGCTCGAGCGCCGTCAGCGGGGCGTCCTGACCCAGTGCGACGATCTTCTTGACGTTGGACAGGAGCTGGTCGGCGTACTTGTCCATGCCGTCGGTGTTGCCCGAGACCCACAGCTGCTTCTCGATGCGGTGCCAACCGGTGAAGTCGACGCCCTCGGCCTTCGCGTCCGGCTCACGACCGTCGGTGATCGGGTCGAGGTCGCCGAACTTCTCGGCGACCGGCTCGATGCGCTCCCAGTACGTACGCGCGATCGGGAACAGCTTCTTGGCCTCGTCGACCTTGCCGGCCTTGACCGCGTCGACGAACTCCGTCGTCTTGACGACCAGCGTGTCGGACTGCGACTTGACGTAGCGGGCGTAGCTGTCGGCGGCAGCCGTGAGCTCCTGGGAGTCCGACAGATCCTTGGCGGACTCGCCGGTCACGGTCAGCGTCTGACGGATGCCGTCGCCGATCATGCCGGGCTTGCAGGCGCCCTCGTAGGTGCCCTTGGGCAGATCGACGACGAGGTTGCGGGTCAATCCGGGGCCGACGTTCTCGACCTCCCCCATGATGCGGTCGCCCTCGGCGTAGACGTAGAACTCGGTGACCTTGGAACCCGCGTTGGTGACCGTGAACGTCGAAGGGCCGGCGTCGAGCTTGGTCGCCGAGACCTTGCACCCCGAGTCGGAGGCGGCAACAGTCAGGTCACCCTTCGCCGCGGACTCAGACGGGTCGGAGGCGCAGGCGGACAGGGACAGGGCGGCGAGCGTGAGGACGCCGATCGTGGCAAGACAGGACTTCATGGGGGTGCTGTTCCTTCGCTGAGGGGCCAAGCCGACATAAGGCTAGCCTCACCATGCTAAGGCATGCCTACGCTCCCATGCCACGGGGCATGCGTCACAGTGCCTTGTCGAAGCACAGCGAGTACGTCACCGCCTCGTACGGCGCGAACACCGGGATCGGCGTGTAGCCGTGGCGGGCGTAGAACCTCAGCGCGGCGTGCTGACGGTCCCCGGTGTGGATCAGGATCCGGGCGGCGTCATCGTCACGGGCCGCCCCCTCAATCGCCTCGAGGAGCTCGTCGGCGACGCCGCTGCCCCGCTCGTCGGGTCGGACGTACAGCCGCTTCATCTCCAGCTCCCCGGCCAGCTCACCGTCGAGTCGGCGCAGGCAGGCGTGCCCGATCGGGACCTCGTCGCGGTAGGCCACGACCGTCACGACGATCGTCGCCGGGTCGATGCCCTCCGAGCCGCCGCGGTGCACCGCCGCCGGGTCCGAGGCGTAGAGCAGGTTGCCGGCCGCAACATGCTCCTCGCGCAGCGCGACGGCGTCCGGATGGTCGAACGCGACCCGCTCGAGCCGGTCGGCCATCAGCCGACGACGACCTCGACCCGCTGGAACTCCTTGAGGTCGGTGTAGCCCGTCGTCGCCATGGCCCGGCGGAGAGCGCCGATCAGGTTCATCGTGCCGTCGGGGACCGACGAGGGGCCGAACAGGACCGACTCGAGGTCGCCGACCGTGCCGATGTCGACCCGCGCGCCGCGCGGGAGCTCGGGGTGCCACGCCTCGGCGCCCCAGTGGTAGCCCCGGCCCGGCGCCTCCACGGCGCGGGCGAACGGGGACCCGATCATGACGGCATCGGCACCGCAGGCGATCGCCTTGGCGATGTCGCCGCTGCGCCCGATCGACCCGTCGGCGATGACGTGGACGTAGCGGCCGCCGGACTCGTCGAGGTAGTCGCGCCGGGCCGCGGCGACGTCGGCGACCGCCGACGCCATCGGGACCGCGATGCCGAGCACCGAGCGGGTCGTGTGGGCAGCGCCACCACCGAAGCCGACCAGCACACCGGCCGCGCCGGTACGCATGAGGTGCAGGGCGGCCTGGTAGGTCGCGCACCCGCCGACGATGACGGGGACGTCGAGCTCGTAGATGAACTCCTTGAGGTTGAGCGGCTCGGTGTGGCCTGAGACGTGCTCGGCCGAGACCGTCGTGCCACGGATGACGAACAGGTCGACCCCCGCGTCGACGACCACGTCGGCGAACTGCTTGGTGCGCTGCGGCGACAGGGCAGCGGCGACGGTCACCCCGGACTCACGCACCTGCTGCAGGCGGGCCGTGATCAGCTCGGCCTTGATGGGCTCGCTGTAGATCTCCTGCAGGCGCTTGGTGGCCAGCGGCCCGTCGATGCCGGCGACCTCGTCGAGCAGCTTCTCGGGGTTGTCGTAGCGAGTCCACAGCCCCTCGAGGTCGAGCACCCCGAGCCCGCCGTGTCGCCCCAGGGCGATCGCGGTCTCGGGGCTCATGACCGAGTCCATGGGTGCTGCGAGGACCGGCAGCTCGAAGCGGTAGGCGTCGATCTGCCACGCCGTCGAGACCTCTTCGGGGTCACGGGTGCGTCGGCTCGGGACGATCGCGATGTCGTCGAAGGAGTACGCCCGGCGTCCGCGCTTGGCCGTGCCGATCTCGATGTCTGCCATGGGGTACAGCCTAGTGCGCGCCGCCGCGGCCGGTGAGGCCTCTCCACCGCGACGGCCTGCCGGCCCGCTTCTCGGCCCGCATGGCCCAGCATCGGGCCTTCTCGATGGCCAGCTCCTCGTCGATCGAGCCGTGGATGCGTGGCAGCGCCCCGGCCGCGTAGGACCCGTCGACACGCTTCCCGACGATGGCCCGCACCTCGGGGTCCGGGTGATCGACGTGGGGGCGAAGGAGGTCGAGGTTCGCCTCGACGACCGCGAACGCCTGGTCGCGCGTCATGTCCTCGCGGTACTTCGGAGGTCGGCGTCGTCGGGGAAGTCCGGCTAGTCAGACGACTCGGTCACGACGAGCTCCAGATCACTGGACGCCGCGCTGGATGTCGTCCAGCGAGAGGTCGGTCAGCTGGCCGGCAGGATGGGCGTTGCGGCGCACCAGGACGGGCTGGACGTCGTCGCTCTCCCGCGCGAGGGCGTACTCCGTGTCGGCGAGCGCGAACCGCAGCGCGCGGGACATCGAGCTGACCTTGGCGTCCGAGGGGCTGATGCTCGGCGCGGCGGCCTTGATCGCCATCGCGAGGATCGGCAGCGTGCCGCCGGCGTCGGCGAGCTGGTTGCAGAAGGTGCGCACCTTGGAGTCCGACAGGACCTGCGTGATGATCGCCTTGTAGTCCTCGGCGGACGCGGCGGGACCCGCGTGGACGACCGGGATCTCCTTGGCCAGGTCGTGCCAGCTGACCTTGGTGGGCGCCTTCTTCCTCGGCTCGCCCTTCTTCTTCGCCGGCTCGGTCCTCCTCTCACCGCGCGACTTCTCGGCGGGCTTCTCCACGAGCTTCTCGACCGGTTTCTCGACCGGCTCCGCGGACCGGCGCGTCGAGCGCTCGGCAGGAGCGGACCGGCGGGACGGCTTCTTGACCGGCGGCGCGAACGGGTCGGCGGAGAAGATCGGTTGGAGCGCGGCGGCCGGCGGGACGGGCCGGATCTTCAGCGGGACGTACTGGTCGACCTCCTGCTCGAGGACGTTGTTGACCGGGTGGTCCGCGAGGGTCGCGCCGATGACGTACTTGTCGAGCTCGTGCAACCGACGCACGAGCGGCACGAAGTCCCCGTCGGCGGACACGATGATGAAGACCTCGAGCTGCTCGAGGTCGGCCGCGGCGCGCAGGCAGTCGACGACCAGGACGATGTCGGCAGCATTCTTCTCGGCCTTGCTGACCGAGAAAACCTGCATCGTCTGGACGCCCGCCCGCTCGACGTCACGGCGGTAGTCCTCCAGGCCCAGGGCGCTCCAGTCGGCGTACGCACGAGCGAGCGCGATGCTGCCGGCGCCCGCCTCGCGCGCGGCGGCGCGCTCGAGCTGGTCCAGGATGTCGGCCATGGACAGGTCCGGGATGTCGAGCTTGCCGTAGCCCTTGAACAGGTTCTCGGCGTCGATGAAGACGGCGACGTTGCGGTTGGTCACGTCTTGACGTTAGTGGGTCGGGTGCGCAGTCGGCGAACCGTGTGGCCTACCTCGACGAGTAGTTGGGGGCCTCGGCCGTCATCTGGATGTCATGTGGGTGGCTCTCCTTGAGGGAGGCCGACGTGATGCGGACGAAGCGGCCCTTGTCCTGCAGCTCGGGAATCGTGCGTGCGCCGACGTAGAACATCGACTGGGTGAGCCCACCGATCAGCTGGTGCGAGACCGCGGCGAGCGGCCCACGGTAGGCGACCTGCCCCTCGACGCCCTCCGGCACGATCTTGTCGTCGCTCGTGACCTCGGCCTGGAAGTAGCGGTCCTTGGAGTACGACTTCTTGCCCCGGCTGCTCATCGCGCCGAGCGATCCCATGCCGCGGTAGGCCTTGAACTGCTTGCCGTTGACGAACACGACCTCGCCTGGGGACTCCTCGACGCCGGCGAGCATCGAGCCGATCATGACGGTCTCCGCGCCGGCCACCAGCGCCTTCGCGATGTCGCCCGACTGCTGCAGCCCACCGTCGGCGATGACCGGGATGCCCGCGGCCTTCGCCGCGAGCGAGGCCTCGTAGACCGCGGTGACCTGCGGGACTCCGCAGCCCGTGACGACCCGGGTCGTGCAGATCGATCCGGGTCCGAAGCCGACCTTGACGGCGTCGGCGCCCGCGTCGACGAACGCCTGCGCGCCCTCGCGGGTCGCGACGTTGCCGCCGATGACCTGCACGTGCCGCGTGGCCGGGTCGGCCTTGAGCCGTGTGACGATGTCGAGCAGCAGGCGGACGTGGCCGTGCGCCGTGTCGGCCACGAGCACGTCGACACCCGCGTCGATCAACGTCGTGGCGCGCTCCCACGCGTCGCCGAAGTAGCCGATCGCGGCGCCCACCAGGAGGCGACCGTCGGCGTCGTAGGACGCGTCCGGGAACTGCTCGCCCTTGACGAAGTCCTTGACCGTGATGAGCCCGGCGAGCCGGTCGTCCTCGTCGATCAGCGGGAGCCGCTCGCGCTTGTGCTTGCGCAGCAGCAGCGTCGCGTCCTCACGGCTGATGCCGGTCCGGCCGGTGATCAGCGGCATCGGCGTCATCATCTCGTCAACCTTGGTCGTGGCCCACTCCGCAAGGGGGGTGAACCGCAGGTCCCGGTTGGTGATGATGCCCAGCAGGCGGTTGTCGCCGTCGACGACGGGCAGGCCGGAGACGCGGTACTCGCCACAGATGCGGTCAAGGTCCTCCAGCGTCGCGTCGGGGCCAATCGTCACGGGGTTGGAGATGATGCCGGTCTGGGTGCGCTTGACCAGGTCGACCTGGTAGGCCTGGTCCTGCAGCGAGAGGTTGCGGTGCAGCACACCGATCCCGCCCTGGCGCGCCATCGCGATCGCCATCCGCGACTCCGTGACGGTGTCCATCGCGGCGCTCACGAGCGGCACCTTGAGGGTGATCTCCCGGGTCAGGCGCGATGTCGTGTCGATCTCCGCCGGATTGAGGTCGGAGTAGCCCGGCAGGAGGAGCACGTCGTCGTACGTGAGTCCGAGGGACGCGAACTTGTCGGGAATGCCGGTCTGCTCCATGCCCGCCATCGTATCGCCCCGCAGAAGGCCGCCGACCCCGACGAGGGTGGGCGCTCGTCGCAGCAAATTGGGGACCGCCATGCACGGGCGCCGGAGGTAGGCTGTCTGCATGGACCGGAAGCCCGGGCGCCCACGCGCCCTCACGGTCGAGTTGATCGCTCACGCGGCCCTCGACGACGGCATCAGCACGTTCAGCATGCCGTCGGTCGCCCGTCGACTGGGCGTGGCGCACTCCGGCCTGTACCGCTACGTCACCGACCGTGACGACCTGCTGATCCAGGCGATCGACATGGCCGCCGCCTCGGCGAAGTGGCCCAATCCCGACCAGCCGTGGGAGCAGGTCCTCCGCGAGATCGGGGAGACGGTCTGGCGGTTGTGCGACGCCTATCCCGGCATCGATCGCGCCCTCCAACTGGTCCCGCGACCCGTGCCCGGTGTCTCGGTCCTGATGGAGAGGTACGTGACCTCGCTGGCCGAGCAGGGCTTCATGGTCGAGGACGCCGCGGTCGGCGTCGAGTTCGCGATCACCCTGACGCTCGACTCCTCGGCGCAGATGTCGCGTCTGGCCGCGATGCAGGCCGCTCATCCCGGCCGGGAGGGCATCCCGGCGCTCAAGGGGTTCGACATCGACGAGGTCTGGGTCGGCCGGGGCTTCTACGCCCGCAAGCTCGACATCTTCCTCACCGGGCTGGCGACCCGACGCCTCGGTCACGAGGCGTAGGGCCGCCGCACAGTTCCTACTTCTGCTCCGCGAGGTCGTCGGCCAGGCGGTTCATGAGGTCCGCGTACGCCTGGTAGCTCGACGGCGCGACGGACGTCCACGGGACGTACGCCTCGTTCTTCGCCGCGTCGAGGGACTGGAACACCTTCTCCTTGGCGAGCAGCTGGAGACCGGCCGCGCCGATGCGGTCGTCGTAGAGGAAGACGTCGGCGGGGTACTTGTCGGCGTTCTCCCAGCTGAGGCTCTCGAAGTAGCCGCCCTCGTCGGGGTTGTCCGGCAGCGTGATGGGCAGGCCCAGCTCGTCGCGCCAGTAGGACAGGTCGGGGCTGACCTTGGGGTTGGACACGTAGAACAGGTCCTGCGCGGCGGAGCCGGCGAGGATCTTGCGGTCGCCGAGCGCGGCGGCGGCCTTCTTGACCCGGTCCCCCGCGGCGGTGAACTCGTCGTGCGCCGACGTCACCCGGTCGGCGTCGAGGTCGGCGCCCAGCGCCTTGGCGGCGCGCTCGGTGCCGTCCAGGAGCTCGGGCAGGGTCTTGCCGTCGAAGCTCACGACGAGGATCGGGGCGAGACCCTTGAGCTTCTTGGCCGGTCCCTCGTTGAGGTACCAAAGGTCGTCGTCGAGGTAGGCGCTCGTCACGATCAGGTCGGGCTTGAGGCTCACGGCCTTCTCGACATCGACCGCGCCGTACTCACCACCACCGGTGACGTCCTCGACCGAGTCGATGTCCAGACCCGCGACCTGCGCGGCGTCGCCGTCCGCGCGCAGCGGACCGAAGACGCCGACGATCTTGTCGCCGAGACCCAGGTCGGTCAGGGCCGCGGCCATCGACGACTGGACGATCAGGCGCTGCGGCGCGTTGTCGAGCGAGATGGGGGTGCCGAGGTCGTCCTTGAACGTCCAGCGGGCGGAGGCTGCGCCGTCGTCCGACGACGAGGAGCCGCAGGCGGACAGGGCCAGGAGGGTCACCGCGGTCGCGATGGCAGGAAGGATACGTTTCATAAGGAAAGCCTAACCTAAGTGGTGATTGTCCTGCCCTCACCCCCGGCAACCTCGAAACGGACCAGGCGGCGGGTCTGGTCGACCTCGGTCAGGCGCACCCGGACCTGCTCGCCCTCGGGGAGGTCCGCGCCGGCGCACCTGCCCACGACCGGCGGCGCCTCGAGCATGACCTGACCCTCCCGGCGGTCCGCGCTCACGACGATCGCCTCGAACTCCTCACCGACCCGGCCGGCCAGCTCCCAGACCTCGGCCTGGTCGATGCACGCCCGGTCCGCCTTGGCGGCGCGCTGGTCGGCAGACCGCATGACCTCGGCGAGCGCCGGCAGGGCGTCCCGGGCCCACGGCGCCACGTCCCGCTGCTCGCAGATCGCGAGGCACACCTCGGTGCCGAAGCGGTCCGCCAGCCGGCGCAGGGGTGCCGTCACATGGGCGTACGGCCCACCGATGCCGGCGTGCAGCGGCTGCTGCGGGGCGGCACCGTCGAACGCCTCGTAGCCGGCTCCGCGCAGCAGACCGGTCGCCTCGGTCATGAGCGCGATCGAGGCGGCCAGCTCCGGGTCCAGGGCTGCCAGCACGTCCGACGGCGTCGCTCCGTCCGGGACCGGGACGCCCAGGGCACGCGCGGCCCGCAGGAACGAGGACACGGCGTGCTCCTCGGCGGGCGGCAGCGTGCGCAGGAAGCCGATCCCCGCGTCGAGCATGAGCTGGGCGGCCCCCATGCCGGTCAGCAGCGACACCTCGGCGTTCCACGCGTCGACGTCGGTGCGGCGCCGCATCGTGACCGTCCAGTCGTCGCCGTCGCGGACGACCTCCTGCTCCGGCAGGGCCAGCTCGAGTGCCCCGTGGTCGACCCGGTACGCCCGCCGGATGCGACTCAGATCGGCCAGCGGCTCGATCGAGGGGTGCGGGTCGCCGGCGTCGAACGCCGCCTGGACCCCCTCGTAGTCGAGCTGTGCGGTCGACCGGACGACGGCCCGACGCACCGAGGCGTTGGAGACGACTCCGGACGCGTCGACGTCCAGGGTCCACAACGCCGCGCCACGCGCTTGGTCGGGCAGGAGGCTCAGTGCGCCCTCGGACAGCACGGGCGGGTGCAACGGGATCCGGCCGTCGGGGAGATAGATCGTCTCGCCCCGCTCACGCGCCTCGACGTCGACAGGGCCGCCCGGAGGGATCGTGGAGGCCAGGTCGGCGATCGCGTAGTGGACCCGGAACCCGGAGCCGATGCGCTCGAGGAACATCGCTTGGTCGAGGTCCGTCGATCCGGGCGGGTCGATCGTGACGAACGGGACCGCCGTCGCGTCCTCCCCCGCCGGTGGACCCCCCTCGGCGATCCGGGCCGCCTCGGCCAGGACCGCGTCGGGGAACTCGTCGCTCCGGTCGGCGGGTGGCAGACCCAGCTCGGCGCGGACGGACTCGAAGTCGTGGGAGCTCACGCTGCCGAACGTACAACGCCCGCCCCGGAGAACCGGGGCGGGCGTCGTGCGGAACGGGTCGGTCTAGTGATTGTGACCGGCGTGCGCGTCCGCGGGATCCTCGGCGGGCTTCTCGACGATCAGCGTCTCGGTCGTGAGCAGCATCGCGGTGATCGACGCGGCATTGGCGAGCGCGGAGCGCGTCACCTTGACCGGGTCGAGAACGCCCTGCGCGACCAGGTCGCCGTACGTGTCGGTGGCCGCGTTGTAGCCCTCGCCGCTCTCGCGGACCTTGTTGACGACGACCTCGCCGGAGACGCCGCCGTTGCGGGCGATCCACTCGAGCGGGGCGTCGGCACCGATGCGGACGATGCGGA
>JAOPXL010000154.1 GCA_025965175.1 Aeromicrobium sp. | reverse complement strand
GCCAGGATCTCCGGGCCGGTCCCCTGGTAGTGAGCCTCGGCGTTGGCCGGGTTGCCGTACTGGTAGAGCATGACCCAGTCAGGGTGCTCGGCGGCGATGCCCTTCGCGACGCGGACGGCCTCGTTGGAGCCGCCGGCGGCCGGGGACGGGATGATCTCGGCGCCCCACATCGTGAGCAGCTGCGTGCGCTCGATCGACGTGTTCTCCGGCATGACGCAGACCAGGCGATAGCCGCGCTGGCTGGCGACCATCGCCAGGGAGATGCCGGTGTTGCCGGAGGTCGGCTCGAGGATCGTGGCACCGGGCTGGAGGAGACCCTCCTTCTCGGCGCGCAGGATCATCGCGAGCGCGGCCCGGTCCTTGATCGACCCGGTGGGGTTCTGGTCCTCGAGCTTGGCCCACAGGCGCACGTCCGGGGACGGCGAGAGCGTCGGCAGGCCTACGAGGGGCGTGCCGCCGACGGAGTCGATCAGGGAGTCGAAGCGCACTCTGCTGTCACCAGGATCCGTCGTGTGCGCCGCCGGCGACCGCCGGCAGGATCACCACGGTGTCGCCGTCGGCGATCGCGGTGTCGAGGCCACCGGTGAACCGGATGTCCTCGTCGTTGACGTAGATGTTGACGAACCGCCGCGCCTCGCCGTTCTCGAGCAGGCGTTCCTTGATGCCCGCGTGGTCGAGCTCGAGCTGGTCGATCAACTCGGTGACGGTCGAGCCCTTGCCCTCGACGGCACGCTCGCCGTCGGTGTAGGGGCGCAGGATCGTGGGGATGCGGACCTCGATGGCCATCAGTCTTCTGCCTTCTGTTGAGTGACGCTTGCCTCTGTATAAGCCGCGACGACGCGAACTTCTTCCTCAGTGACCTCGCCGTCCACGATGCGGTACGAGCGGAAGTCGACCGGACCGGCCTCGTGCGCGCCGTCCCGGGTCGAGACGAGCACGTAGTGCGCGCCCGGCTCGCCGGCGAGGTTGACGTCGGTGCGGGACGGATAGGCCTCGGTCGCAGTGTGCGAGTGGTAGATCACGACGGGCTCCTCGTCGTTGTCGTCCATCTCGCGGTAGAGCCTCAGCAGGTCGCCGGAGTCGAACTCGTAGAACGTCGGCGACATCGCGGCGTTGAGCATCGGGATGAACCGGGCCGGCCGGTCGGAGCCGATCGGGCCGGCGACCACGCCGCACGCCTCGTCCGGGTGATCGCGGCGCGCGTGGGCCACGATCGCGTCGTGGGTCGCCTGGTCGATGGTCAGCACCGGTCGAGTTTATCGGCTGCGTGCCACGGCACTCCCCGACGGTGCCGGTCGTGAGACGACCGGATCAGTCCAGCGCGCCGATGAGGGTCTCCTGGACGTAGCCGAGCCAGTCGAAGATATCCGACATCGCAGCGATCGCCTCGTCCTCGGACTCGGCGACCAGCATCGTGTCCTCGTCGTTCTCGATCCCGAGGCGCACCGCGAGCGACAGGCGTACGTCCGTCAGCGCCCGCAACCAGGCCTGCACCTCGGCGTCGTCGAGCTCGACCTCGATCGGGTCGCCGCCCTCCTCGGGCGGGGCGCCGAAGGTCAGCCCGCCGTCGACGAGGGAGCCGATCAGCGCCTCGGCATTGGCGACCTTGGCCGAGGTCAGGGACCGCTCGGTGAACCGGCGGAACTCCCCCGCGTCGTCCGGGTCGTCGCGATAGGCGTCGGGCAGCAGCCGCTGCAGGACCGGGTCCTCCGGCGGGGTCGACGGTCCGCCCATCCCGAGCTGGGCCGCGAGCGGGTCGGCGCTGGACTCGGCGGCACCGTTGCGGTCGCGCAGAAGCTCGACGACCTGGCCGCACAGGCTCGCCAGCAGGTGCGCCTCGCCCTGCTCGAAGGTCGCGGTGATGCCGCCACGACGACGGCGTTTGAAGGGCTTCATATGTCCTGCCGCTCGAGCGTGGCCCACAGGCCGTACTCGTGCATCGCCTGCACGTGTCGCTCCATCTGCTCGCGACTGCCGCTGGACACGATCGCCTTGCCGTCGTGATGCACCTTCAACATCAGCTCGTGCGCCTTCTCCTCGGTGTAGCCGAAGTAGTTGCGGAAGACGTACGCGACGTAGGACATCAGATTGACGGGGTCGTTCCAGACGATCGTGACCCACGGATCCTCGAGCTCGACGATGTCGTCGACCTCGGGCTCCGCGATCTCGACGGGGGTCGGGGTGGTCACGCCCCCATTGTGTCTCAGCGAGGAGACAACGCGACACCGGCCGAACGGCCCATGCTTGCAGGGACGTGACGTGGACCGTGACTTCAGGCGGTCAGGCGCTCCACGGCGGCGGCGATCCGCTCGTCGGTCGCGGTGAAGGCGACCCGCACGTGCCGCGACCCGACCGCGCCGTAGAAGTCACCGGGTGCCGCCAGAATGCCGCGCTCGGCCAGCCAGTCGACCGTGACGCGGCAGGGCTCGCCGCGGGTCGCCCAGAGGTAGAGCGCCCCCTGCGAGTGCTCCACCGTGAAGCCCGCCGACTCCAGCGCGGCCCGCAGGTCGGCGCGCCGGGCGGCGTACGTCGCGCGCTGCGCCGTGACGTGGGTGTCGTCGGCCAGCGCGGCGGTCATGGCGGCCTGCACGGGCGTCGGGAGCATGAAGCCTAGGTGCTTGCGGACCGCGAGCAGCTCCGAGACGACGGCCTGGTCGCCGACGACGAACGCGTCGCGATAGCCCGCCAGGTTGGACCGCTTGGACAGCGAGTGGACGGCGAGGATGCCGTCGGCACTGCCACCGCAGATGTCGGGGTGCAGCACCGACCAGGGTTCGTCGTCCCACGCGAACTCGAGGTAGCACTCGTCGGAGACGAGCAGCGCGCCACGGTCCCGCGCGAACTCGACGACCTTGCGCAGGTGGTCCTTGCCGAGGATCGCACCGTGGGGGTTGGCCGGGGAGTTGACGTAGATCAGTGCCGGCCGGCGCGGGCCGATCGCGATCGTCGAGTCGGCCGCGAGGACCTCGCAGCCCGCGTAGCGGGCCCCGACCTCGTACGTCGGATAGGCCAGCTCCGGGATCACGACGAGGTCGTCGGGGCCCAGACCGAGCTGCATCGGCAGGTTGGCGATGAGCTCCTTGGAGCCCACCGTCGGCAGGACCTGGGCGGGACCGAGTCCCGTGACGCCGAAGCGTCGCTCGATCCAGTCGACCGCTGCCTGGCGCAGCGACTCCGGGCCGAAGACCGTGGGGTAGCCCGGGGCATCGGCCGCCGCGATCAGTGCCTCACGCGCGACGTCGGGGGTCGGGTCGACGGGGGTGCCGATCGACAGGTCGACGATTCCACCGGGATGCTCGGCGGCGCGCGACTTGGCCGCCGCGATGGTGTCCCAGGGGAAGTCGGGGAAGCGGTCAGACACGCGCGCCATTGCGGACGACTACTCCTGGTTCTGCGGGGGCAGTGCGGCGATCATGGGGTGGTCCTTGTCGATCTCCCCGAGCTTCGCGGCGCCACCGGGTGAGCCCAGGTCGTCGAAGAAGTCGACGTTGGCCGCGTAGTAGTCCTTCCACTCCGGCGGGGTGTCGTCCTCGTAGAAGATCGCCTCCACGGGGCAGACCGGCTCGCACGCACCGCAGTCGACGCACTCGTCGGGCTGGATGTAGAGCATGCGCTTGCCCTCGTAGATGCAGTCGACCGGGCATTCGTCCACACAGGCGCGGTCCTTGATGTCCACACACGGCTGGGCGATTACGTACGTCACGAGCATTTCTCCTTCGGCGAGCGAACTCCAGTAAGTATCCCGTCCTGATGACAGGACCCACTAGCCGGGCTCGCCTGAAACTGGCATGGAAGTCTTGGGTCATGACTCTAGACGCTGCCGCGGTCGGCTCTCGCGTGGTGGTGCGGCATGAGACGGGT
>JAOPXL010000153.1 GCA_025965175.1 Aeromicrobium sp. | reverse complement strand
ACGCCGGCATCATGCCGCTCGGCTCGCTGCTCAAGGAGCCCGACGAGGTCACGCAGGCGATCGTCGACGTCAACCTGCACGGCGTCATCCACGGCACCAAGGCCGTCGTGCCCGGGATGCTCGAGCGGGGCCGCGGCCACGTCGTCAACGTGTCGTCGGCCGTCGGCCGGCTCGCGGTGGCGGACGGTGCGACGTACTCCGCCTCGAAGTTCGCCGTCGTCGGCTTCAGCGAGGCGATGCGCTCCGAGCTGGCGCCCCACAACATCGACGTGAGCCTCGTGCTGCCGACCGTCGTCACGACCGAGCTGTCCGCCGGCGTCCCCGCCGCGCGCGGGGTCAAGCCGGTCAGCGCCGACGACGTCGCCGCCGTCATCGAGGGAGTCATCCGCAAGCCGCGGGCCGAGACGTGGGTCCCCCGCTGGAGCCAGACGATCATGAAGTCCGCCAACCTCATGCCGCGCGTCCTGCGGGAGGCGCTGACCCACTCGATGCACGCCGACAGCGTGCTCGCCGACGCGGACCCCGCGGCCCGTGCGGCGTACGAGGAGCGGGCCCGCAAGCAGGGCTGACCCGAGTCACCGTGCGGGGTGGGGCGGACCGTCCACACTGGACGCATGCCCCGCACCCGCAGTCTCGTGACAGGTTCGACCGGCTACGTCGGCGGCCGGCTCGTCCCGCAGCTCCTCGACGCCGGTCACGACGTACGCGTGCTGGTGCGCGACGAGCGCAAGGCGCGCGCTCACGCGTGGGCCGATTCGGTCGAGATCTGTGTCGGTGACGCCTCCGAGACCGACGACGTCCGCTCCGCGATGCAGGACGTCGACGTCCTGTTCTACTTGCTGCACTCGATCGGTACCGGCGGGGACTTCGGCGCGACCGAGCGGGAGATGGCCGAGCGGTTCGCCACCGAGGCCAAGGGCGCCGGGGTCAGCCGGATCGTCTACCTCGGCGGGATGATCCCCGACGACGAGGAGCTGTCCGAGCACCTCAGCTCCCGCGGGGAGGTCGGCGACGTCCTGCTCGGCTCCGGCGTCCCGACGACGGTCCTGCAGGCCGGGGTCGTGATCGGCTCGGGCTCGGCGTCGTTCGAGATGCTCCGCTACCTCACCGAGCGGCTCCCCGTCATGGTCACGCCGAGATGGGTCAACACCCGCATCCAGCCCATCTCGATCCGGGACGTGCTGCGCTACCTCGTCGGGTCGGCCGACATGCCGCCCGAGGTCAGCCGCCGGTTCGACATCGGCGGCCCCGAGGTCCTGACGTACTTGGACCTGATGCAGCGCTTCGCCGAGATCTCGGGATTGCCCAGGCGGCGCATCCTCAAGGTGCCGATACTCTCCCCAGGGCTGTCGAGCCACTGGATCGGGCTGATCACCCCGGTCCCCGCGAGCCTGGCGCGCCCGCTGGTCGAGTCGCTGCGCAACACCGTCGTGGCGAGCGAGACCGACATCAAGGAGCACGTCCCGGACCCGCCCGAGGGGCTGATCACGTTCGACCGCTCGGTCGAGCTGGCGCTGACCAAGATCCAGGACCTCGACGTCCCGACGAGCTGGTCGTCCGCGTCGACCGCCGGCGCGCCTGCGGAGGGGCTCCCGACCGATCCGGACTGGGCCGGCGGCTCGCTCTACGAGGACGAGCGGACCCGCGAGGTCGCGGCCAGCCCCGAGCACCTGTGGAGCGTCATCGAGGGCATCGGCGGACGCAACGGCTGGTACTCCTGGGCGTTGGCCTGGCGGGTCCGCGGTGTCCTCGACCGGCTGGTCGGTGGCCCGGGCCTCCGCCGGGGCCGACGCAACCCCCGCGACCTGGTCGTGGGCGACGCCGTCGACTTCTGGCGCGTCGAGGAGACCGACGACCGTACGTTCCTGCGGCTCCGTGCCGAGATGAGGCTGCCCGGCCTCGCCTGGCTCGAGATGCAGGTCGGGTCGACCGAGGGTGGGACCACGACGTTCCACCACCGTGCGCTGTTCCACCCCAAGGGGCTGCTGGGGCACGTCTACTGGTGGTCGGTCTTCCCGTTCCACGGCATCATCTTCGGCTCGATGCAGCGCAACATCGCGAAGGCCGCCGAGGAGCTGGAGCGGCGCTCGTAGAACAGGCGCTCCCGGCCGGACGGTGGCAGGATCAGGACGTTCGGAAGGGAGCACTCATGACAGGTATGGCAGCACAGGGACGGGACGCCGGTCAGCAGGCCCGGCACAGCACGACGGTCAAGGCCGCGGCCCGGATCGGGCTCGTGGCGTACGGGGTCGTGCACCTGCTGATCGCGTGGATCGCGCTGCAGATCGCGTGGAGCGGCGGCGGCGACGCCAGCAGCGGCGGGGCCCTGCGGGCGATCGCCGAGCAGCCGTTCGGCCAGGTCGTGCTGTGGGTCGCCGCGATCGGCCTGGCGGCGCTCGTCGTGTGGCAGGTGCTGACCGCCATGTGGGGCCACCAGTCAGAGGACGACGACAAGAAACGGACCGTCAAGCGGGCCAGCGAGCTCGGCCGGGCCGTGGTCTACGCGATCCTGGCCTTCTCGGCCGCGCGCATGGCCGCCGGCTCGGGTGGGTCCAGCGGCAGCGACTCCAAGGAGGAGGGGCTGACGGCGCGGCTGCTGTCAGCCCCGGCGGGACGGGTCCTCGTCGTGATCGTGGGTCTGGCGATCCTCGCGGTCGCCGTCCGTCACGTCCACCGCGGCGTCACGCAGGACTTCACCCACGACCTCGAGGGCTCGGCGACGAGCGGCACGACCGGCTCCGGGATCCTCCTGGTCGGGCTGATCGGCTACGTCGGCAAGGGCGTCGCGATCGGTGTCGTCGGCGTCCTGTTCGGCTGGGCCGCGCTGTCGTACGACTCCGACAAGGCCGGCGGGCTGGACGACGCGCTCAAGACCGTGCGGGAGCAGCCGTACGGCCCGGTGCTGCTGACGCTCGTCGCGATCGGGCTCGCGGCGTTCGGCGTGTTCTGCCTGGCCTGGGCGCGCTACGTGCGTACGCGCTGAGCCAACCGCACCGGCAGCCGGTTTGCGGCCGTCCGGTCGTCCCCACAGGATGGGCGCATGGATCTGTTCCGCATCAAGTCCGTCGAACGCTCGATCGAGGAGACGGACGAGCCGGAGCACCGGCTCAAGAAGGAGCTGTCCGCCTGGGACCTGACGGTCTTCGGGGTCGGCGTGATGATCGGGACGGGCATCTTCGTCCTGACCGGCGAGCAGGCGTTCAGCAACGCCGGCCCGGCAATCGTGATCTCGTTCGCGCTGGCCGGCATCACCTGTGGTCTCGCGGCGCTCTGCTACGCGGAGTTCGCCTCGACCGTCCCGGTCGCCGGCAGCGCCTACACGTTCTCCTACGCGACCCTGGGTGAGCTGATCGCCTGGATCATCGGCTGGGACCTCGTCCTCGAGCTGGCACTCGGCGCCGCCGTCGTCTCGCGCGGCTGGTCGGCCTACCTGCAGTCCCTGTTCGACCTGCCGTCGTGGCTGGCCGGCGACGAGGCGACCCCCGACATCGGCGCGATCGCAATCGTCCTGGCGCTGACGGTGCTGGGCGTGCTCGGGACCAAGCTCTCGGGACGCTTCACGAGCGCCCTGGTCATCGTCAAGGTCGCCGTGGTGACGTTCGTGATCGTCGCCGGACTGTTCTTCATCAAGGCGTCGAACTACACCCCGTTCATCCCCGACTCGAGGCCCGCGGAGTCCGAGTCGGGCCTCGACTCGACGCTGCTGCAGTCCGTGTTCGGCGTCGACCCCACGGTCTTCGGTGTCTACGGCATCATCGCCGCCGCCTCGGTCGTGTTCTTCGCGTTCATCGGCTTCGACATCGTCGCGACGTCCGCGGAGGAGACCAAG
>JAOPXL010000151.1 GCA_025965175.1 Aeromicrobium sp. | reverse complement strand
CGCTGTGGCCGCTGCACACGTGGCTGCCGGACGCGGCGAAGGAGTCGACCCCCGGCACCGCGGTGCTGATGGTCAGCGTCGTGGACAAGATCGGCACGTTCGGGATGATCCGCTGGTGCCTCGGGCTTTTCCCCGGCGCCTCGGACTGGGCCAGCCCGGTCGTCATCGTCCTGGCGGTCATCAGCATCGTCTACGGCGCGCTGCTCGCGATCGGCCAGGACGACATCCGCCGGCTCGTCGCGTTCACCTCGGTGTCGCACTTCGGCTTCATCATCCTCGGCATCTTCGCGTTCACGACGACGTCGATGGCCGGCTCGACGCTCTACATGTTCAACCACGGGCTCTCGACGGCCGCGTTGTTCCTCGTCACCGGCGTCATGATCGCGCGGCGTGGCTCGGCCCGGATCTCCGACTTCGGCGGGGTCCAGAAGATCGCGCCGATCCTGTCGGGGGTCCTGCTGATCGCGGGCCTGTCGAGCCTGTCGCTGCCGGGCCTGGCCCCGTTCGTGTCGGAGTTCCTGGTGCTGTCCGGCACGTTCACCCGGTCGATCCCCGCAGCCGCCGTGGCGACGCTCGGCATCGTGCTGGCGGCGCTCTACATCCTGATCATGTACCAACGCACCATGACCGGGCCGCTGCAGCCGGGCAACGAGGGCGTGACGGACCTCGAGCCGCGCGAGATCGCGGCGCTGACTCCCGCGATCATGCTGATCATCGGCCTGGGCTTCTTCCCGCAGCCGCTGCTCAACGCGATCAACCCGGCGATCGACGAGGTCGTGAGCCAGATCGGCAAGGGCGATCCCTCGCCCAAGACCACGACCCAGATCGACGTTCCGTCCAGCAGCACCGAGGAAGGGGGGCACTGATGCTCACGACCGCTCTTCCCACGAGCCTGGCATCGGCCACGGACCTGCCGCCCATCACGGCGCCGGACATCGAGTACTCGCTGCTCGGCCCGCTGTTCATCATCGCCGGCGTCGCGGTGCTCGGCGTCATCGTGGAGGCGTTCTGGCCGCGGGCGTCGCGCTTCACGGTCCAGGCGGTCCTCGCGATCGTCGGCATCGTGGCGGCATTCGCCGACACGGTCTGGGTCTACACCGACCTCGACACGCTCGACACCCCGCTGCTCGCGCGCGGCAAGGTCGCCGCCGAGGGCGCGCTCTCGATCGACGGGCCCGGCATCTTCACGTGGGGGATCCTGCTGGTCTTCGGCCTCATGAGCATGCTGCTGTTCGCCGAGCGCCGGCTCGAGGGCGGGCTCAGCACGTTCACCGGCCGCGCCGCCGACGCCCCGGGCTCGGCGGCCGAGGCCGAGGCGGTCAAGCACCGCGTCGAGCACACCGAGGTGTTCCCGCTCGCGCTGTTCGCGCTGGTCGGGATGATGCTGTTCGCGACCTCCAACGACCTGCTGACGATGTTCGTCGCGCTCGAGGTCCTGTCGCTGCCGCTCTACCTGCTGTGCGGCCTGGCGCGCCGGCGTCGCCTGCTCAGCCAGGAGGCCGCGCTCAAGTACTTCCTGCTCGGCGCGTTCTCGTCGGTGTTCTTCCTCTACGGCATCGCGCTGGCCTACGGCTACTCCGGCAGCTTCGAGCTGTCCGCGATCCAGACCGCCGTGTCCAACCGGGTCGGCAGCGAGAACCTGCTGCTGGCGTCGATCGCGCTGATGGCGGTCGGCCTGCTGTTCAAGATCGGCGCGGCCCCGTTCCACACGTGGACGCCCGACGTCTACCAGGGCGCGCCGACGCCCGTCACGGCGTTCATGGCGGCCGGCACCAAGGCAGCGGCGTTCCTCGCGCTGCTGCGGGTCTTCTTTGTGGCCTTCGGCGGCTCGTCGTGGGACTGGCGTCCGACGATCGTCATCATCGCGGTCATCACGATGTTCCTCGGCGCGGTCGTCTCGATCTCGCAGACCGACGTCAAGCGCATGCTGGCGTACTCCTCGATCGCCCATGCCGGCTTCCTGCTGGTCGGCTTCGTCGGTGCGTATGCCGGGGTCCGCGGCGAGGACCGCATCACGTCGGTGTCGAGCATCCTGTTCTACCTCACGGTCTATGGCATCTCGTCGATCGGCGCGTTCGCCGTCGTGACACTGGTGCGGGACTCCGGCGGGGAGACGACGCACCTGTCCAAGTGGGCCGGCCTCGGCAAGAAGTCGCCCGTCCTGGCCGGCTCGTTCGCCCTGTTCATGCTGTCGTTCGCGGGCATCCCGCTGACCGGCGGCTTCATCGGCAAGTGGACCGTGTTCAGCGCGGCGTACGCCGGCGGCTTCTGGTGGCTCGTGGTGATCGGCGTCCTCGTCAGCGCCCTGGCGGCGTACTTCTACGTGCGGGTCATCGTGCTGATGTTCTTCACCGATCCCATCGGCGACGGCCCGACCGTGGCGGTGCCGAGCCTGATGACTACCGTGGTCCTCGTGGTGGCCGTGGTCGGCACGATCGGACTCGGTATCATTCCGGGACCGGTGCTGGATCTCGCGCAGCACGCCGGCGCCTTCGTGCGCTGACCCGTTTCCAGAGGAGCTATGCGTGTCCAGTCTGGGTGTCACGTTCACCGACGCCGAGCTGGAGGCGCGCGTCCTGACGGGGGTCGAGGAGGTCGAGCGACAGCTCGCCGCCGCCGTCGACAGCCCCGAGCGCCTCGTGGCCGAGGCCGCCGCGCACCTGCTCAACGCCGGCGGGAAGCGATTCCGCCCGCTGCTGGTCATGCTGGCCGCGGAGTTCGGTGACTCCTCGCGGCCCGACGTGGCACGGTCGGCGGTCGTCGTCGAGCTGACTCACCTCGCGACGCTCTACCACGACGACGTCATGGACGAGGCGTCCATGCGTCGGGGGGCGCTGAGCGCCAACAATCGCTGGGGCAACTCGGTCGCGATCCTGGTGGGCGACTACCTCTTCGCCCAGGCGTCCGACCTCGTGTCGGACCTCGGTCCGGAGTCGGTGCGGATCCAGGCGCGGACGTTCTCCCGCCTCGTGAAGGGCCAGATCCGTGAGACGATCGGCCCCGACGACGACGAGGACGCACTGACCCACTACCTGTCGGTCGTCGCGGACAAGACCGGCTCGCTGATCGCGACGGCCGCCCGCTTCGGCGCCAAGATGGCCGGCGCCTCGCCCGAGATCGAGGAGACGCTGACCGAGTTCGGTGAGCGGATCGGTGCGGCGTTCCAGCTCAGCGACGACATCATCGACATCGCGAGCGAGACCGGCGACTCGGGCAAGACCCCCGGCACCGACCTGCGCGAGGGCGTCCCGACGCTCCCGACGCTGATCGCCCTGCGCTCGACCGACCCGCAGAGCCAGCGGCTGCGCGACCTGCTGTCGCGGCCGCTCGGCGACGACGACGTCCTGGTCGAGGAGACGCTGTCCCTCCTGCGGGTCCACCCCGCGATGGACGAGGCCCGCGCCTACGTCCAGGCCGAGACCGATGCGGCCGGCGTCCTGCTGGCCAAGCTCCCGGAGTCGTCGGCCCGCACGGCCCTGCAGGCCCTCTGCGACACCGTCGCCACCCGCCTCGGCTGAGCAGGCAGATCCGCGACCGGCGCACAGATCCGCGACTGGCGCAGATCGAAGAAAGTGAGACGGCGTGTCGTGCGCATCTGCGCCAGTCGCGGACGGGTTTGCGCCACTCGGTCAGATCGCGCAGGCCTCGGCGGTCTGGCGCAGGACCCGGCGACGGCTCGTGATGGCGTCCACCGTGAAGATCACGAGGGCGAGCCAGACCAGCACGAAGCCGGCCCAGCGGGCCGACGTCATCTCCTCGTGGAAGATCGTCAGGCCCGTGATGAACTGGATGATCGGGCCGAGGTACTGCAGGATCCCGATCGTCGTCAGTGACAGTCGGGTCGCCGCGGCGCCGAACAGCAGCAGCGGGATCGCGGTCACGACGCCGGTGCCGACGAGCAGGGCGACGTTGCCGGGTCCCTCGTGGCCGAACGCCAGCTCGCCCCGGATCTGCAGGGCCACCAGGAATGCCAGGGCGACGGGGAACAGGATCGCGGTCTCCATGCCGAGTCCCTCGAACGCGCCGAGGTCGGCCTTCTTCTTCAGGAATCCGTACGTCGCGAACGAGAACGCGACGAGCAGCGCGACCCACGGCAGCCGGCCGTAGTCGAGCGTCAGCACGACGACCGCGACGATGCCGATCCCGACGGCGGCCCACTGGGCGGGGCGGAGTGTCTCCTTCAGCACGAAGACCGCGAGCAGCACCGTCACCAACGGGTTGATGAAGTAGCCCAACGACGTCTCGATGACGTGGCCGTTGGTCACTCCGTAGATGAACCCGCCCCAGTTGAGGGCGATCGTGACCGACGCCGCAGCGAGGATCAGCATCATCCGGCGGTCCTGCGCGATCGCGAGGAACGTCCGCCACTTGCCCATCGCGGTGATCGCGACCAGCACGAAGACCATCGACCAGACGAACCGGTGGGCGAGGATCTCGAGCGATCCCGCGGGCTCGAGGAGGGGCCAGTAGAGGGGGAAGAATCCCCAGCAGAGATAGGCGGCGACTCCGAAGGTCACACCGCGCCTGGAGTCGTTCACGAGCCGAGAGTACGCCTGTGCGTGCGCGTGGGAGACGATGGTCGTATGACCGACCGACCGCGCTGGTTCACCGAGACCAAGGACGGCCACTCGCAGTGGTACGTCGACCGCTTCCGGACCATGGCGGCCGAGGGGGTCGACCTGGCCGGCGAGGCTCGTCTGGTCGATGCGGTGGTCGCCCCGGGATCCCGGGTCCTCGACGCCGGCTGCGGTCCGGGACGGGTCGGCGCCGAGCTGCACGCCCGCGGTCACACCGTCGTCGGAGTCGATGCCGATCCGGTCCTGGTCGCCGCGGCCGAGGAGGACCACCCCGGCCCGCGCTGGGTCGTGGGCGACCTGTCGACGCTCGACCTGGACGAGGAGCCGTTCGACCTCGCTGTCGTGGCGGGCAACGTCATGGTGTTCGTCGCTCCCGGCAGCGAGCGCGCGGTCTTGACCTCGTTGCGCTCGGCGGTCCGACCCGGTGGCCGGATCATCCTCGGCTTCGCGACCGACCGTGACCTGGCCCTGGAGTCGTTCGACGCCGATGTCGCCGCGACCGGACTCGCGCTCGAGCAGCGGTTCGCGACGTGGGACCTCGAGCCCTGGCACGACGACGCGAACTTCGCCGTCACGTTCCTCCGCGTGCCCTAGGTCCGCTTCGGGTCGTGGATGCCGGCGAGCTGCCGCTGAGGGTCTTCTTCGGTGCGGCGCCGCTCGGCATCGCCAAGGTTGACCAGGAGAAGTGCCTCGCCACGTGGGAGCAGTGGAACGACGTCTCCCTGCTGGCGCAGGGGGAGTAGGCCCGGCCCGACGACGTTCGAACCGCCGGGGCGACGCAGCGGTGCCATGATGTCGGGATGACGAACAACGACTCGGCGGCCCGGAATCCTGAGCACGAGGACGATGCGATCGACCGTGCGGTCACCGACCAGCCCGACATCGGCGCGGCGAGCTGGGTCAAGCGGATCGTGCTGGCCATCGTGCTGCTCGGCGTGGCGTACATCGTGTTCCGGCTCTCGGCGGCCTACTTCCCGCGCTGGTGGGGTCACCGGATCGGCGACCAGGTGGACGGGAAGCTGAGCCGGGGCACGCTTCTCGGTGTCTTCTACGGCTTCGTCTTCACCGTGGTCCCGCTCCTCCTGCTGTTCCAGATCCGGCGGGGGTTCTTCAGCTGGACCTGGCGCGGCATCGTCGCGATCGTCGCTCTCGTGCTCGCCGCCCCGAACTGGTTGACCCTGGCGGTCGTCGCCGGCAACAGCAAGGCCGCGCACGCCGGCGAGCGTACGTTCGACGTGGAGGCGCCGGGCTTCCGTGCCGGGACGCTCGGCGGAGCCATCTGCGGCGTCCTTCTGGCGCTGCTCATCACTGGCCTCAGCATGCGGCTCAAGGGACGTCGGAACGAGGTCAGACGGCTTCGCGAGGAGCGTGACGCCTTGAAGCGGGAGCGGCAGCCGCACGACGAATCCGAGTGAGCTGCGGTGGCATCCCAACGGTTTCAGTCATGTGAACATGTGAAAGACATGGCAACAAAGGTCTAGAGTGAATCGGCTTCTTGGGGTTAGCATGCACCAACTTCACTGAAAGTTGGTTCCCTCATGGCAGATCAACTCAATGCGGATGAGAAGCGGCTCGCGGAGCTCGGCTACAAGCAGGATCTCGACCGTTCCTGGTCCGGGTTCTCCAACTTCGCGATCTCGTTCTCGATCATCTCCATCTTGGCCGGCTGCTTCACCAACTTCGGTGCGGGCTGGAACAACGGCGGCCCGATCTCGATCTCGTGGTCGTGGCCGATCCTCAGCATCTTCATCCTGATCATCGGCTTCACGATGTCCGAGCTCGTGTCGGCCTATCCGACGTCGGGCGGCATCTACTGGTGGGCGTCCAAGCTCGGCGGCCCAGCCGCGGCGTTCTTCACCGGCTGGCTCAACCTGATCGGCCTGATCGCCGTGACGGCGGGCGTCTCGTACGGCTGCGCCACGTTCATCGACCTGACGATCAGCACGTACTCGGACTCGTACGCTGCGGACTACTCGCTCAAGAGGGTCTTCGTCATCTTCCTGATCGTGCTCGTACTGGCCTCGGTCCTGAACATCTTTAGCAGCCACCTCATGGCGGTCATGAACAACGTCTCGGTGTGGTGGCACGTCGTCGGGGCCACAGCGATCGTGCTGATCCTGGTGCTCGTGCCGGACCAGCACCAGTCGTTCAACTACGTCTTCACCGAGCGCTTCAACAACTCCGGCTTCGGCAACGGCAGCACGAGCAACTTCGCGTTCTTCTTCGCGATCATCCCGTTCGGCTTCCTGCTGACGCAGTACACGATCACCGGCTTCGACGCGAGCGCCCACCTGTCGGAGGAGACGTCGAGCGCGTCCTCCGCCGCGGCGAAGGGGATCTGGCGATCGATCTTCTACTCGGCCGTCGGCGGCTACATCCTGCTGCTGGCCGTGGTCTTCGCCGTGCCGAACGCGACCGACGGTGCGCCCGACAACGCCGGGGTGGGCGGCGGCGGTGTGGCGTACATCTTCGTCCAGTCGCTGGGCACCAACTGGGCGACGTTCGTCCTGTTCATCTCGGCCTCGGCGCAGTTCTACTGCGCGACCTCGTGCCTGACGTCGGCGTCGCGCATGACGTTCGCGTTCAGTCGCGACCGGGCGATCCCGGGGTCGCAGATCTGGTCGAAGCTGTCCGCGAAGCGGGTGCCCGCCAATGCCGTGGTGGGTGTCGCGGTCGCTGCCGCGATCGTGACGCTGCCGGCCCTCATCGAGGTCAACGTCGGGACGAAGGCCGAGCCGCTAATCATCCCGGTCGCGTTCTTCGCGGTGACGTCGATCGCGGTGATCGGCCTCTACCTCGCATTCGCGATCCCGATCTGGCTGCGCTGGCGCAAGGGGGATGCGTTCGAGGCCGGGAGCTGGAACAACGGCGCGAAGTACAAGTGGATGAACCTCATCGCCGTGGCCGAGATCGTCATCGTGTCGATCTACCTGATGATGCCGTTCGTGCCGGGCGCGGTCCCGTTCCATGAAGACTTCGCCTGGAAGTTCGTCAACTACGCCCCGATCGTGACGATCGGCGCCTTCCTCCTGCTGGCGATCTGGTGGAACGTCTCGGCCAAGCGCTGGTTCAAGGGACCGATCCACAACATCGATCCCGCCGTCGCCGAGCTGCTCGACGACTGAGGCCGACCGGTACGGTCGACGCGTGCGAAGTCTGGCGGTCGACGACGAGATGTTGGGCGACAAGCCCGATCTCTCGGCGTCGACCGCCGACCCGTCCCATGCCCGCATCGCGACGTGGCTGCTGGGGCGGATCAGCGGCGGGTGGGTCCTGACGGGCGACAAGCTGCCGCCCGAGGCGGAGCTCGCCGAGTCGCTGGGCGTCAGCCGGATGACGCTGCGCCAGGCGCTCGGGTCGCTCGAGGGGCAGGGCTGGATCGAGCGCAAGCGCGGCCGGTCCGGCGGCAGCTTCGTCCGCGAGCCGCGGGTGCCTGTCGACCTGACCGGGCTGCCGGGGTTCACCGAGCAGATGCGACGCGCCAACGTACGCGCCGGGGCGCGCGTCGTCCGGACCGGGATCGTGGACCCGACTCCCGAGGTCGCCGCCGGGCTCGAGCTCGTCCGCGGGCAGCGGGTCGTGGAGATCGTGCGCGTACGCTCGGCGCGCCGCGAGCCGCTTGCGCTCGAGGAGACGTACCTGCCCGCGCACCTGTTCCCGGGATTGCTCGATCGCAACCTCAACGCCTCGCTCTACGCCCTGATGCGCGATCATTACGCCCTGGCGCCGCAGTCCGCGCAGGAGTGGCTCGAGCCCGAGATCTCCTCGGTCGAGCAGGCGGCCCTGCTGGGTGTCGAACCTGGATCGCCCCTGATGCTCGTGACCCGTCAGGCCCGCGCGGCGGACGGGGTCCCGGTCGAGTTCGCCCACGACCGCTACCGGTCCGACCGCACCCGCATCACGCTGCAGACCGGCCTCGGCACCGACACCACGATCACCGCCGAACCCCGCTGACGAGTCACGCAGATCCGGTGAGGAGTCACCTGTGGCTCCGAGCCTGTCGCCCTGTGTGACTCGCGAGTGAATCTACGTGACTCGTCAGCGGACCTACGTGACTCGTCAGCGGGCCTGCGTGACTCGCGGGCGGACCTGCGTGACTCGTCAGCGGATGATGTGTCTAGACCTTTGGCGGCTCACGCGGCTAGGATCTCGCCATGACGGACCTTGACGGGCTGTTCGACCAGGTGCCGGCCCTGGCCGGTCGGCCGCGCACGGTCGAGGAGCTCTCCGGGGGGCTCACCAACCAGAACCTGAAGGTCACGACCCCCGACGGGGTGTACGTCGTCCGGCTCGCCCGCAGCGACGGCTCCCTGCTCGGGATCGACCGGGACGCCGAGTCGTACAACACCCGCGCCGCGGAGGCCTCCGGCGCCGGTGCGCCGTTCGTGGACTATCGGCCCGACCTCGGGCTCCTGGTCATCGGGTTCGTCGGCGGGCGAAGCCTCGTCAACGCCGACCTCCGGGTCCCTGGGGCGCTGCCACGTATCGCCACCGCGATGCGCGCGCTCCACCAAGGGCCACGGTTCTCCGGTGACTTCGACATGTTCGTCCGCCAGCCGGCCTACCTGCAGGTGTGTGTCAGCCGGGGCTTCGCGATCCCCGCGGACTACGCGGCGTACGACGGGCAGTTCCGGCGCGTCCGGGATGCGCTGGCGGTACACCGATTGCCGACCGCGCCATGCAACAACGACCTGCTCGCAGGCAACATCGTCGACGACGGGGACCGGATCTGGCTGATCGACTACGACTACTCCGGCAACAACGACCCGTGCTTCGAGCTCGGCAACTCGTGGACCGAGTGCGAGCTCGACGAGGACCACCTGGTCGAGCTCGTGACGGCGTACGTCG
>JAOPXL010000147.1 GCA_025965175.1 Aeromicrobium sp. | reverse complement strand
AGACGTACGTGCCGCGGGACAGGTACTCCTTGATGATGTCGTTCTGGGTCGTGCCCTGCAGCAGCGACGGGTCGACGCCCTGCTCCTCGGCCGCGACCTGGTACATCGCGAGCAGCCACATCGCGGTCGCGTTGATCGTCATCGACGTGTTCATGGTGTCGAGCGGGATGTCCTGGAACAGTCGCCGCATCGCGCCGAGGTGCGGGATCGGGACCCCGACCTTGCCGACCTCTCCCCTGCTGAGCTCGTGATCCGGGTCGTACCCGGTCTGCGTCGGCAGGTCGAAGGCGACCGAGAGTCCGGTCTGCCCCTTCGCCAGGTTGCGGCGGTAGAGGGCGTTGGACTCGGCTGCGGAGGAATGTCCGGCGTAGGTGCGCATCACCCAGGGCTTGTCAGGCATAGCGGTCAGATTACCGCGAAGTAAACACGGGAGGGCGGGAGTGCGGGTCACGTCACACCGGCGCGGACCTACACTCGCTCCCATGGTCAACCTGACACGGATCTACACGCGCACCGGTGACGACGGCACTACGAATCTCGGCGACATGAGCAAGACCAGCAAGCTGGACTCGCGGCTGGCGGCGTACGCCGACGTCGATGAGGCCAATGCGCAGATCGGCTTCGCGATCTCGCTGGGCACGCTGGAGCCGGACGTCGTGGAGGTCCTCACCCACGTCCAGAACGATCTGTTCGACGTCGGGGCGGACCTGTCCTGCCCCGTCGTCGAGAACCCGGAATATCCCCCGCTGCGGGTCGAGCCGGGCTACGTTGACCGCCTCGAGGCGTGGTGCGACCACTACAACGAGCAGGTGCCGAAGCTCCGGTCGTTCATCCTGCGTGGGGGTACGCCCGCAGCCGCGGCGGTGCACGTCGCCTGCACCGTGACGCGGCGCGCGGAGCGTTCGGCCTGGGCGGCGCTGGAGGAGCACGGTGACAGCATGAACGTGCTGACCGCGAGGTACCTCAACCGCCTCAGTGACCTGCTCTTCATCCTCGGCCGCTACGCCAACCGCGAGCAGGGCGACGTCCTGTGGGTCCCGGGCGGCGAGCGGTAGCCACCCTGCCCCAGACATGACGACGGCGCCCCCATCCGAGGATGGGGGCGCCGTCGTGGTTCGAGGATCAGTCCCAGTCGATGCGCAGCGTGCTGACGGTGCCGCCACCACCGGGAGCCTTCGACGGGGCGTCCCAGTCGATGGCCTTGGTCGGCGCATCCCAGTCGATGGCCTTGGTCGACACGTCCCAGTCGATGACGCGCGGCGGCTTGGGGGCCTTCGCGCGCTGCGCCTTGACCACTGCGGAAGGATCGGACGAGGGCACAGCCTGCGCGCCAGCGGCGGTGGACAGCAGGGCCAGGGTCGAGACGGACGCGGCGACAAACATGCGCTTGAACACAGGACACCTTCTTGTTGCTGGGACGGGCGAGGGGCCCGCTGAACACTGTCGATTCTGTCCCCAGTCCAGGGGACCGTCAACCGGTTTGCGAGAACCTGTACGGATGCCCCAGCAGGGGCAGCGCGGTCACAGGACGTTGTTGACCCTCTGCCCCGGGGGCGACGACTCGAGCCACGACAGCAGCCCCGTCAGGGCGTTGGCGCTCATCGCGAGCTGCCGGACCCCCGACGCGTTCGTCGTGCCGACGATCAGGTGGCCGGTGTGGATCGCGTGCACCTCGTGGCCGATCGGCTCACGCCGTCCCTCGATCTGCACGTCCCCGCGCGTGAACCGGTAGCGCGGCCGCACCGACAAGGAGAATGTCCGGAACCACTCCAGCTCGGTGTCGCGGTAGACCGCGAGGCCCAGCATCCAGCCCTTGGCCTGGGACTCCGGGCTGCGGTTGACGCTCATCTCGAACGTGCCCCCCGCCCGCGCGAGCAGCCGACGGCGCAACAGGAGTCCCAGGACCAGCAGGACTGCAGAACCGACGATCAACGCGAGGGAGTCGACCAACCACCACCACAGCGGCATCGGCGATCTCCCTTCGGTGCGTCAGGACGTCTTGTCGACGAGTCGGAGCTTCGCCTCGGCACGCCGAACCGCGGCGTCGTCCTCGTCGGCCGTGGCCGCCTCGAGCTCGGCCTTGACCGCCGCCGCGTCAACCTCCGAAGCGAGGAATGCGTCCTCGCTCAGGATCGACACGTGGTTGTCGGCGACCGACAGGAAGCCCTCCTCGACCGCCGCGCGGACCACGTCACCACCCTCGAAGGGGTAGATCTCGACGACACCGGGGACCAGGAGCGACAGCAGCGGGGCGTGACCCGCCAGCACGCCGAGGTCTCCCTCGACGGTGCGGGCGATGACCTCGCGAGCCTGCCCCGACCACACGACGCGATCGGCGGCGACGAGCTCGATCTGAATCGGATCGGCCATCAGAGGCTCTTCTGGATTTCTTCCCACTTCTTGTCGACGTCTTCGAGACCGCCGCACATGAAGAAGGCCTGCTCAGCCACGTGGTCGTAGTCACCGTCGCAGATCTTGGTGAAGCCGTCGATCGTCTCGTCGATGGAGACGGTCGAGCCCTCGATGCCGGTGAACTGCTTGGCCACGTAGGTGTTCTGGGACAGGAAGCGCTGGATGCGACGAGCACGCGACACGAGCGTCTTGTCCTCTTCGCTGAGCTCGTCGACACCGAGGATCGCGATGATGTCCTGGAGCTCCTTGTTGCGCTGCAGGATGCTCTTGACCCGGTTGGCCGTCCGGTAGTGATCCGCGCTGATGTAGCGGGGATCGAGGATGCGCGAGGTCGACGTCAGCGGGTCGACCGCCGGGTAGATGCCCATCGACGCGATCTCACGGTTGAGCTCGGTCGTCGCGTCGAGGTGCGCGAACGTCGTCGCCGGAGCCGGGTCGGTGTAGTCATCGGCCGGGACGTAGATCGCCTGGAGCGACGTGATCGAGTGACCACGCGTCGAGGTGATGCGCTCCTGGAGCACACCCATCTCGTCGGCGAGCGTCGGCTGGTAGCCCACGGCGGAGGGCATGCGGCCCAGCAGCGTGGAGACCTCGGAGCCGGCCTGCGTGAACCGGAAGATGTTGTCGATGAACAGCAGCACGTCCTGGTTCTGCACGTCGCGGAAGTACTCGGCCATCGTCAGGGCCGACAGGGCGACGC
>JAOPXL010000130.1 GCA_025965175.1 Aeromicrobium sp. | reverse complement strand
GTTGGTGCCGCGCTGGTCGCTCCAGCTGCCGCCCTGCTGCATCGCGACGATCATCGACATCAGGTGCGCCGTGCCGTCGGTGATCGCGGCGTCGACGACCTGGCCCTCGCCGGTCGCCCGCGCGTGGGTCAGCGCGGCCAGCAGGCCGGTCACGAGGTAGAGCGAGCCGCCGGCGAAGTCGCCGACCAGGTTGAGCGGGACCTGCGGGGGTCCACCGGCACGGCCGATCGCGCCGAGCGCGCCGGCGACCGAGATGTAGTTGATGTCGTGGCCGGCGGTGTGCGCGAGCGGGCCGGCCTGGCCCCAGCCGGTCATCCGGCCGTAGACCAGCCGCGGGTTGCGGGCGTGGCAGTCCTCGGGGCCGAGGCCGAGACGCTCGGTCACGCCGGGGCGCAGACCCTCGATCAAGATGTCGGCCGACTCGACCAGGTCGAGCACGACCTGGACGCCGCGAGGTTCCTTGAGGTTGACCGCGACGGAGGGCCGGCCGCGGCCGAGGATGTCGGTCTCGGGCGCGCCGAGCTGCAGCGCGTTGCCGCCGGGGCGGTCGACCCGGATGACGTCGGCGCCGAGGTCGGCCAGCATCATCGCGGCGAACGGCCCGGGGCCGATGCCGACGAGCTCGACGACGCGGACGCCGTGCAGGGGACCGGAAGAAGTAGTCACCAACGGATTGTGACAGTAACACTGTCACTGTTTCAAGTGACCCCGGTCCCATACCGCCGGTATCGGGATGTGTCATCATCGCTGACACATGTCCGCAGCACCCCGAGAGGACGGCCGCATGCTCTCCGAGCTGGTCTACACACGCAAGGGCTCCGGCGAGCCGCTGGTCCTGATCCACGGCATCGGTCACCGTCGCCAGGCCTGGGACCCCGTGCTCGAGGCCCTCGCGCAGTCGTACGACGTGATCGCGGTCGACCTCGCCGGCTTCGGTGAGTCGCCGGCGTACCCGCTCTCCGCGAAGTACGACATGGCGTCGGCGTGCGACAACCTCTCGGCCAACTTCGCGGCGTGGGGCGTCGACCGCCCGCACGTCGTCGGCAACTCGCTGGGTGGGGCGATCGCCCTGGAGCTCGGTGCACGCGGCCTGGTCCGCTCGGTCACGGCACTCAGCCCGGCCGGCTTCTTCGGCACGCTCAACCGGCTGCAGACGATCGCGCTGCTGATCCTGCTGCGGGTCACGAGCCTTCTGCCCGACGCAGCCCTCAAGTTCACCGCGGCCCGCCCCTGGGGCCGCAAGCTCGCGGGCAGCTCCCTCTACACGCACCCCGAGCGGTTCACCGCCGAGCAGGTGCTGGGCGACGCCCTCGCGCTCAAGCGGTGCCAGGGCTTCGAGCGGACCATCGTCCACGGCGTGACGTACGCCTTCAAGAGCCACGTGCCCGTGCCGACCACGATCGCGTGGGGCACCCGTGACGTCATCCTGCCGTACAGCTCCTCGGCGATCGCCCAGGAACGCCTCCCCGAGGCGCGGCACGTGGCGCTGCCGCACTGCGGCCACGTCCCGATGATCGACGACCCGGACCTCATCACCCGCGTCATCGAGCAGACGACCGACCGGGTCGCGCAGGCGCCCGCGGCCTGAGCCTTCGGGCATACCTGCCCACCCGTCGGCGTTGACCCGGTAGTGGACATCCTCGACGCGGTCGTGATCGGCGCCGGTCAGGCCGGGCTGTCGTCGTCGTACCACCTGGCCCGCCGCGGGATCCGGCACGTCGTGCTGGACGCCGACGATCGTGCCGGCGGCGCGTGGCAGCACCGTTGGGACGCCCTGACGATGCACGACGTGCACCGGGTCGCCGACCTGCCGGGATCCGAGATCCCCGCCGACTCCGGGGCCGAGCGGGCCAACGAGTTCGTGCCGGCGTACTTCGCGGACTATGAGCGGCGGTTCGACCTGCCCGTCGTCCGGCCCGTCGTGGTCACCCGGGTCCGCGACGAGGACGGCCTGCTCGTGGTGGAGTCCGACGACCGGTCCTGGACGGCGCGAACCCTCGTCAACGCGACGGGCACGTGGACCCGCCCGTTCGTCCCGCACTATCCCGGGATCGAGACGTTCCGCGGCGAGCAGCTGCACACCGCCGACTACCCGGGGCCCGAGCACTTCCGCGGCAGGCGGGTCGTCGTCGTGGGCGGCGGCGCCTCGGCGGTGCAGTTCCTCGGGGCGCTGGCACCGATCACCGAGACGGTGTGGGTGACCCGGCGCGAGCCGGTCTGGCGCACCGGCGAGTTCACACCGGAGATCGGCCGCGAGGTCGTCGCCCTGGTCGAGGAGCGCGTACGTCGGGGGCTCCCGCCCCGGAGCGTCGTCAGCGTCACGGGCCTGATGCTGCGCGAGCAGGAGCGAGAGGCCGAGCGCCTCGGGGCGTACGCCGCCCGTCGCGGGATGTTCAGCGCGATCGAGCCCGACGGGGTCCGGTGGGCCGACCCCTCCCCGGGGCAGCCGACCTTCGAGCGCGCCGACGTGATCCTTTGGGCGACGGGCTTCCGGCCCGCGAACGAGCACCTCGGGCCCTTGCGCCTGCGCAGCCCGCGCGGCGGGATCCAGCTCGACGGGACGACGGCCGTGGCCGAACCGCGCGTGCAGATGGTCGGCTACGGCCCCTCGGCCAGCACGATCGGCGCCAACCGGGCCGGCCGCAGCGCGGCTCGCGGCGTCGCGGACTGGCTCAGAACTGGGACGCCAGCCGGCCCGACGCGGTCGTCCACTCCCGCACGGTGACCTCGGCGACGAGGCCCTCCTGGACGAAGGGGTCGGCGTCGGTCAGGCGCTGCGCAGCCTCCTGCGACTCGGCGTCGAACACCAGCAGCGCGCCCGCGGGCTCGCCCTCGTAGGGGCCCGAGACGACGAGGCGTCCGGCGTCGGTCAGCTCGGCGAGATAGGCCCGGTGCTCGGGGCGGGTCGTGTCACGCGCCTCGGTCGAGTCGGCGGCGTAGCGGTAGGTCGTCGCGAAGATCGGCATGACCCCATGATCTCAGGGTCGGCGTCCGATGCTGGACGAGTCCAGGTCCGCCGCCCGCGGGCAGCCCAGCATGGCCAGGGTGTTGTCGAGCTCGGCGATGAGCCGCTGGAGTACCTGCTGGGCGCCGGCAGCCCCTCGCACACCAGGCCCCACAGGACGGGGCGGCCGACCAGGACGGCGTCCGCCCCCAGCGCCAGCGCCTTCGCGGCGTCCCAGCCCCGCCGGATGCCGCCGTCGACCAGGGACGTCGATCCGGCCCGCCACGGCGTCGACCACCACCGGCAGCGCGTCGGCGCCCGACAGCACGGTGTCGAGCAGGCGGCCACCGTGGTTGGAGACGATGATCCCGTCGACGGCTCGCGCGGCGTCCCACCCTCGCGGGCCGCCTGCACGAGGTCGCGCGTCAGAGCCCGGTCCCTGAAGACGTAGAGCTGCAACCACCGGTCGGCCTCGCCCATCGCCGCGGCGACCCGGCACCGTGACGGAGGGGTCGCGCCGCTCCACGTCGAGCAGGTCCCGCGGGGCGAGCGCGATCCGGCGCCACGACTCGACGTTGTCGCGCCACGTGATCTCGGCGCCCGGTCCGCCGGCGAATTAGCCGCGGACTCCCGGGTCCAGCAGCCCGGCCGCCCGCTGCTCGAAATCCTCCACGTCAGTCGCGCCCGTCCCGGGGACGCTTGAGCGCCCACGGCTCGACGTGCTCGTAGCCCTTGACCGACGTCCGGCGGGTGCGCCGCAGGCGCAGCAGCTCGGGGTGGTCGCGCAGCAGCCCGGCGAGCTCGGCGTCGACCAGGACCCGGCCAGGTCGCGCCAGCGATGTCAGCCGGGAGGCCAGGTTGACCGTGGGGCCGAAGACGTCGCCGAGCCGGGCCAGCACCGGACCGTACGCCGAACCGACCCGCACCTCCGGGAACCGCTCGTCGGTCTCCGTGCGCTCGACCAGCGCGAGGGCGAGCTCGCCGGCGAGGACCGGGTCGTCGACCGTGTAGAGCACCTCGTCGCCAATCGTCTTGACGACCTGGCCGCCGTGCGCCACGACCAGGTCGGTCACGACCCTCTCGAACCACTCGACCATCTCGCCGAGGGCGCGGGTCGTCATCTGCCGGCTGCGGGAGGTGTAGCCCACGATGTCGACGAAGCCGACCGTCGACGGGGTGGCGGCGCCGGCGGCGACCCCACGCAGCGCCATCCGGCTCGCGGTCGCCAGCAGGTGGCGGCGCCAGATGTAGCCCTGGACCTGCTCGACCATCGGGATGACCTCGGTGAGGACCTCCAGCGGCGGCTCGTCCGGCCCGTCCTGCTCGCTCAGCGAGCTCAGCAGGAGCCGGGTCTGCCAGTCGGCGAGCCGGGAGAACGACCTCCCCATCGAGCGGACGAACTGCGGCATCCGCTCGGGCTCGACGACGCCCAGCTCGGTCAGCCGCTGGGTGATTCTCAGCGCCTCCACGTCGGCCGGCGTGAAGGCGACCTCGTCCTCACCGACCTCGGAGAAGCCCAGGTGGCGCCACATCGTGTTGGCCGCCTCGACGCTGACACCCGCCGCCGCGGCGACCTGCGCCTGCGTCAACGAGGGTGGCGCGTCGAACAGGTAGGCGCCCGCGACGTCGATCAGCAACGACGGGTCGAAGGCCGACTCATCCGGGTCCTCGGCTGCCATGGGAGCTCCTCACGTCGTGGTCCCGCGCATCGTAGTCGTTGTGCGCCCCGAACCCGTGCGCATACCGGTTATGCATGTAGTTGCACAGCAACGAGATGCGTACTACGGTGCCGGGATGGCCCTCGAGCACGCGATCCTCGTGTCCCTGGCGGAGAAGTCCGCCTCGGGATATGACCTGGCGCGCCGGTTCGACGCCTCGATCGGGCACTTCTGGCAGGCCAGCCACCAGCAGATCTACAAGGTCCTGGGCCGGATGGAGGGCGACGGCTGGGTCGAGTCCGAGCTCGTCGCCCAGGGCGGCCGGCCCGACAAGAAGGTCTATGTCATGACCCCCGCGGGGCGTGACGAGCTCGAGCTGTGGACCTCCAAGGCCACCCCGATCGAGCACCTGCGCAGCGAGTTCGCGGTCAAGCTGCGGGCGCTGCCGTTCGGCGACTTCGCCGCGATCGTCGATGACGTCCGGGTCCGTCGGCGCGCCCACCAGGAGCGGCTCGCGTACTACGCCGACAGCGCCGCGCGGTTCTATCCGGACCCGGACGACCTACGTCCCGACGAGATCGGCGGCTGGCTCGTGCTGCGCGGCGGCATCCTCGCGGAGGAGACCGGCATCGTGTGGTGCGACGAGATCCTTCAGCGGCTGGACCCGGAGGGGACCGAACGATGAGCCCTGACGCCCACCACCAGCACGCCCAGGCCGATGAGGACCGCCGCCGTGATGAGCACCGCGTGCACCCAGAAGAACGCCTGCGGGGCGCTGTGCCAGTGCTCGCCGGCCCACGCCCGGTCGTCGTCCACGACGGCCTTCACGAAGCGCGGCCAGACCACGATGTTGAACAGGCCCGCGGCGACGAGGAACCGGGCAGCCGTCTTCGAGATCACGACCCCATCCCATCACAGGAGACCTGAGTGCAAACCTTCCGTACCGCCGTCGAGGCGGGGAACTACGCCGCCCTCGGCGAGCTGCTGGCCGAGGACGTCGTGTTCCGCAGCCCCGTCGCGTTCAAGCCCTACGAGGGCAAAGCCATCGTCGCCGCGATCCTGCGCGGCGTCGGCCGGGTCTTCACCGACTTCCGGTACGTCCGCGAGCTCGAGGACGCCGACGAGCGCGGGTCCGCGCTGGTCTTCGAGACGTACGCCGACGGCGTGAGCCTGCACGGCATCGACCTCATCCGTACGAACGACGCCGGCCTCATCAGCGAGCTGACCGTCATGGTGCGCCCGTTGTCGGCCGCCAACGCCCTCGCCGAGGCGATGGCCGCCCAGTTCCCCCAGATCCAGGCCGAGGCCCTCGCCGGCCCGACCGGAGAGTGACCACCATGAACCCGTACCCGCACCTGCTGGAGCCCCTCGACCTCGGTCACACGACGCTGCGCAACCGCGTCATCATGGGCTCGATGCACACGGGCCTGGAGGACCGGGCCAAGCACCTGCCGGAGCTCGCGGCGTACTTCGGCGAACGCGCCAAGGGTGGCGTGGCGCTGTCGGTGACGGGTGGATACGCCCCCAACTGGCACGGCTGGCTGCTGCCGTTCGGCTCGCAGATGACGTCCACACGGCTGGCCGACAAGCACCGCCTCGTGACCGACGCGGTGCACGAGCACGATGGCAAGATCGTGATGCAGCTGCTGCACGCGGGCCGCTACGGCTACCACCCGTTCAAGCGGGCGGCGTCGTCGATCCAGTCGCCGATCACCCCGTTCGGCAAGCCGCGGGCGATGTCGACCAGGGAGGTCGGCCGGACCGTCGACGACTTCGCAGCGTCGGCCGTGCTGGCCCGCCGGGCGGGCTACGACGGGGTCGAGATCATGGGGTCCGAGGGCTACCTGATCAACCAGATGCTGACCGCGCGGACCAACGACCGCACGGACCGCTGGGGTGGCAGCGCCGAGAACCGGATGCGCTTCCCGGTCGAGGTCGTCGAGCGGGTCCGCGAGGCGGTCGGCCACGACTTCATCGTGATGTACCGCATGTCTCTGCTCGACCTCGTCGACGACGCGCAGAGCTGGGAGGAGACCGTCGACCTCGCCAAGAAGCTCGAGGCCGCCGGCACCTCGATCATCAACACCGGGATCGGCTGGCACGAGGCCCGGGTCCCCACGATCGTGACGTCGGTGCCGCGGGCCGCGTTCGCCTGGGTGACCGGGAAGCTCAGGCCCGAGGTGTCGATTCCGGTCGTCGCGTCCAACCGGATCAACACCCCCGAGGTCGCCGAGGAGATCATCGCGTCGGGCCAGGCCGACCTGGTCTCGATGGCCCGGCCGCTGCTGGCCGATCCGTTCTTCGTGCAGAAGGCCGCCGAGAACCGGGGCGACGAGATCAACACCTGCATCGCCTGCAACCAGGCGTGCCTGGACCACACGTTCGCCAACTTGCGGGCGAGCTGCCTGGTCAACCCGCGGGCCGCACACGAGACGACGCTGGTCCTGTCGCCGACCCGGGTGTCGAAGCGGATCGCTGTCGTGGGCGCGGGACCCGCGGGTCTCGCCGCGGCGTCCGAGCTGTCGGGGCGTGGCCACACCGTCGAGGTGTTCGAGGCGCTGCCCGAGGTCGGCGGCCAGTTCCGGCTCGCGATGCACATCCCGGGCAAGGAGGAGTTCAAGGAGACGATCCGCTACTACTCCCGCCGCCTGGAGATCAACGGCGTCAAGGTCCACCTCGGCGTCCGCGCCACGGCCGAGGACCTCGCCGACTTCGACGAGGTCGTCGTCGCCACGGGCGTCGAGCCGCGGGTCCCGTCCGTCCCGGGCGTCGACCACGCCTCGGTCGTGTCCTACCAGGACGTCATCCGGGGGCTCGTGCCCGTCGGCGAGCGGGTCGCGGTCATGGGTGCCGGCGGCATCGGCTTCGACGTGTCGGAGTTCCTCCTGCACGAGCCCGACGAGTCGCTCGAGCAGTGGAACGCCCGCTGGGGCGTCACCGACCCGGCGGTCGAGCGTGGTGGGCTGGCCACCAAGGTCGCCACCCCGCCGCGGCGTGCGGTCACCCTCCTGCAGCGCAAGAACACGGCCCTCGGCAAGGGCCTGGGCAAGACGTCGGGCTGGGTGCACCGGCAGACGTTGAAGGACTCGGGCGTCGAGATGGTCAAGGGTGTGACGTACGACCGCATCGACGACGCCGGCCTGCACATCACGGTCGCGACCGGCAAGGACACCTCGGAGTCCCGGGTGCTCGAGGTCGACACGATCGTCCTGTGCACGGGCCAGGAGTCGGTCCGGGACCTGGTCGATCCGTTGGAGGCCCTGGGCCGGCCCGTCCACGTCATCGGCGGCGCCGACATCGCCGCCGAGCTCGACGCCAAGCGGGCGATCAAGCAGGCCACGGAGCTCGCCGCCCGCCTCTGACCCCCTGTTGGGGGTTTACCACGGTCCCTGAGCAAACCTGCACGTCCCGGGGGGAGCTTCCCCCGGGACGTGCTGGGTTGCCGCGGGCAGTGGTGCCCAGCGCCCTCGGCGCGCGGAGATCCGCAGGGAACCGTCGCGGACAGGAATCGTGGCGAGACGGGAATCGTTGCGGCGCGAGACGAGTTGAACACCTGACGTGACCACTCCAGCACCCACCCGCGCCTCCGTTGGACTCCGCTCCGAGCGAGGACCCGTCCTGCTGGGAGTCATGCTCAGCGTCGGCCTGGTCGCGATCGACGCCACGATCCTGGCGACCGCGGTCCCGTCGGTGGTCGAGGACCTCGGCGGGTTCTCCCAGTTCCCCTGGCTCTTCTCGGTCTACCTGCTGGCCCAGGCGATCTCGGTCCCGCTCTACGGCAAGTTCGCCGACATCGTGGGGCGCAAGCCGATCATGCTGATCGGGATCGCGCTGTTCCTCCTCGGCTCGGTCCTGTGCGGCGCCGCGTGGAGCATGCTGTCGCTCATCGTCTTCCGCGCGGTCCAGGGGCTCGGGGCCGGAGCCGTCCTGCCCATGAGCATGACGATCATCGGCGATCTCTACACCGTCTCCGAGCGCTCCAAGGTGCAGGGATACGTCGCCAGCGTGTGGGGTGCGTCGTCCGTCGTTGGACCGACGCTCGGTGGCGTCTTCTCGGACTACCTGTCGTGGCGGTGGATCTTCTTCGTCAACGTGCCGATCGGTCTTGCCGCCTCGGTGATGCTCGTCCGCCGGTTCCGCGAGGACGTCACCCGTAGGCACCACACGATCGACTACGCCGGAGCGCTGCTCCTCGCCGTCGGCGGCTCGCTGCTGATCCTCGGACTGCTCGAGGGCGGCGTCGAGTGGGCCTGGGACTCGGCGACGGGTGTCACGGTCCTGGCCGCGGCAGTCGTCCTGCTCCTGGCGTTCGTCCTGGTGGAGCGTCGGGCGGCTGAGCCGATCCTGCCCCTGTGGGTGTTCCAGCGACGCGTCCTCGTCGGGGCCAACGCCTCCAGCCTCGTTGTCGGGGTCCTGCTGATCGGCCTCACGTCCTACGTCCCCCTGTACGCGCAGGGAGTCCTCGGGACCAACGCGCTCGTCGCCGGGTTCGCGGTAGCCGCGATGACGCTCGGCTGGCCCGTCTCGGCGGCGCTGGCCGGCCGTTTCTACCTGCGGATCGGATTCCGTGACACCGCGTTCATGGGGTCGGCGTTTGTCGTCGTCGGTGCGGCGGTGCTGCTCCTGGTCGGCCAGGACAGCTCGATATGGCACCTCGCGGCGGGCTGCTTCGTCGTCGGGATCGGACTGGGATTCATCGCCTCGCCGGTCCTGGTCGCCGCACAGTCCTCCGTGGACTGGACGACCCGCGGAGTCGTGACCGGGACCAACATGTTCGGCCGATCGGTCGGCAGCGCGCTCGGCATCGCGGTATTCGGCGCGATCGCCAACGCCGCGGTCAGCGCTCGGGTCGGCGGCAGCCACCCCGATCTCGAGCACCTCGCCGGATCCGTGCTGGCGCCCTCGATCCACGAGGTCTACGTGGGCGCAGCGGTCGCCGCGGTCGTGATGATCGCCGCCATCGCGATCATCCCGCGGCACGTTGACACGACTGACTGAGCCAATCGGCTGCAGCAGGGAGCTCCGCACCCGTACTCTCCCGGGATGACCACCACCCGTCCCGGACGCACCGGCACCGCGCTCAGCTGGGTCGTCTACACCGGGCAGGTGCTCGCCTCGGCGGTGCTCGCGCTGCTGGCGATCACCTCGGTATTCATGACCGACTCGTGCGGCAGCGTCGCGGACGAACCCGCGGTCTGCAACACCGGATACTTCGGCGCGGTCCTGATCGGCTACTGGGTCGGGCTCGCCGTGCTGTTGGTGCTCGTGCCGATCGGCATCGTGCGCGCCTCCCGCCGCGGGCGGTCACCGCTGCTGCGGGCACTGGCAGGAATCGTGCTGGCCGGCATCGGCACCGTGCTGTTCGTCATCCTCATGACGCGGTGATACTGGTCCGGTGACCACCCGCATCGTGCTGCTCCGCGCCGTCAACGTCGGCCCCGCCCAGCTGCCGATGGCGCAGCTGAAGGAGATCGCGACCGAGCTCGGCGCGACGGACCCCCGGACGTACATCGCCTCGGGCAACCTCCTGGCCGACGTCCCCGGCGACGCCGCCACCTTCGACCGGGCTCTGGAGCAGGCGATCGAGGCGCGCTTCGGCTTCTTCCGTGACGTCATCTCCCGCACGCCCGACGAGGTCCGGGAGACGCTCGCCGCGCACCCGTTCGAGGTCATCGAGCCGAAGTACTCCTACGTCTCGTTCCTCGCCGGCACCCCGACCGCCGCCGCGATCGCCAAGGCCGAGACGTACGAGACCGGCGACGACCGCTGGCAGGTCGTCGGGCGTGACCTGCACATCCGGTACGCGCACGGTGCCGGCCGGCCCGCGATGAAGAGCGACGCGATCGGCAAGGCGCTCGGCGTGCCCGGCACGGCCCGCAACCTCAACACGGTCAAGAAGCTCATCGAGCTGGGCGGATGACCTCGCCCTTCGCGCGAGCACGAGATCGATCCGATTCGGAGCCGGCCCCGCTGGTTGAGCCCCGGAGTCATACTGTCCCCATGATCCCGGTCGAGCAGGCCCTCGGTGACCGCCGCTGGCTGGTCCTGACCGGCGCCGGGGTCTCGACCGACTCCGGCATCCCGGACTACCGCGGTCCCGGATCGCCCGCCCGGACGCCGATGACGTACCAGGACTTCGTGCGTACGTCCGAGGGCCGGCAGCGCTACTGGGCGCGCGCGCACGTGGGCTGGAGCCGGATGCGGACCGCCGCTCCCAATGCGACGCACCGCACGCTGGTCGACCTCGAGGCAGCGGGCCGGCTGACCGGGCTGATCACGCAGAACGTGGACGGGCTGCACGAGCGGGCCGGGCACCGTGACGCCATCGACCTGCACGGGCGGATCGACCGCGTCGTGTGCCTGGACTGCGGCGAGGTCACGTCGCGTTCTGAGCTCCACGCCCGGCTGGCCGCGCTCAACCCCGGCTACGAGCTCCGCATCGGCGAGATCGCGCCGGATGGGGACGTCGTGCTGGGCGACACGCACGACTTCGTGGTCGCGGGCTGTCGCCGGTGCGACGGGCGGCTCAAGCCCGATGTCGTGTTCTTCGGTGAGAACGTCCCGAAGGACCGGGTGGCCCGCTGCTACGCCCTGGTTGAGGAGGCCGAGTCGCTGGTCGTCCTCGGCTCCTCGCTGCAGGTCATGTCCGGGCTGCGCTTCGTCAAGGCGGCCCGCAAGCGCGGGCTGCCGATCGTGATCGTCAACCGCGGAACGACCCGGGGGGACGACCTGGCGACGGTCAAGATCGATGCCGGCTGCGCCGAGACGTTGTTGACGGAGGCCGGCCTCAGCTCAGCTGGCGGAGGCGGACTGTCTCGGGGAGGCTGGCGAGCTCCTTGAGCACGTCGGGACCGACCTCGGCGGCAACGTCGGTCAGGACGTAGCCGATCTCGCCGCGGGTCGACAGGGACTGCGCCTCGAGGTTGACCCCGTGCTCGCCGAGCAGGCCGTTGATCCTGGCCAGCACACCGGGCGCGTTGCGGTGCACGAGCGCCAGCCGGTGCTTGGACGTATCGGCCGACAGGTTGAGCTCGGGCATGTTGACGCTCAGCGAGGTGCGACCGAACGAGGCGTACGCCCGCAGCTTCGACGCGACGAATCGGCCGATGTCCTGCTGCGCCTCCTCGGTCGAGCCGCCGACGTGCGGGGTCAGGATGACGTTCTTGAGGCCACGCAGGTCGGACTCGAACGGATCGCCCTGGCGCTTGGGCTCGATCGGGAAGACGTCGACCGCGGCACCGGCGATGTGGCCGGACTCGATGTGCTCGCGCAGTGCGACGGTGTCGACCGCGATGCCGCGCGACAGGTTGAGGAACAGCGAGCGTGGCTTCATCAGCGCCATCTCCTCGGCACCGAACAGTCCGGCGTTGCCGGGACGACCGTCGACGTGCAGCGTCACGACGTCCGAGATCGCGAGCAGCTCCTCCAGCGTCGAGCAGCGCTTGGCGTTGCCCAGGGCGAGCTTGTCGTCGATGTCGTAGAACACGACCGACAGGCCGAGCGCCTCGGCGATGACCGACAGCTGGCTGCCGATGTTGCCGTAGCCGATGATGCCGAGCGTCCGCCCGCGGATCTCGTGGCTGCCGGCGGCCGACTTGTTCCACACGCCGTTGTGCATGTCGGTCGACTTCTCGTGCAGCCGACGCGCGAGCGAGATGATCTCGGCGATCGCGAGCTCGACGACGCTGCGGGTGTTGGAGTAGGGCGCGTTGAACACCGCGACGCCACGGGCCGTCGTGGCCGCGAGGTCGATCTGGTTGGTGCCGATGCAGAAGGCGCCGATCGCCAGCAGGTCCGGCGCGGCGTCCAGGACCTTCTCGGTGATGTACGTCGTGGAGCGGATCCCGAGCAGGTGCACGCCCTGAATCGCCTCGATGAGCTCGTCCTCGCCGAGCGCGCCGTCGCGCGTCTCGACCTGGAATCCCTTGCCGCGCAGGAACTCCGCACCGTCGGTGTGGATGTTCTCCAGCAGCAGGACGCGGACGTCACCGTCCTGGAGCATCACAGTGGGGAAAGGATCGAAGGTCGTCATGGTCATCATCATCTCGGATGTCTCCAGGTCAGCGGTGGGCGGCTGACGTGGGGCCCAGGCGAACGGTCCCGAATGTCGTGGTGTCGCGGCCGCTCCCCGGTGGTATCCACCTCAACGCCAGTCGCAGCCGATCACCCCCATCCTACCGGGCCGGCTGACTCTTCTCGTACGCTCCGGTGAACTGTGAGACGACCTCGGCCGGGACGTCCTTGTCGAGGTTCGCGAGCCGGACCTGGCCCTGCGCGACGAGCCGGCCGTCCTGGTCGGTCGAGTCCAGGTGCCACAGCTGCTGGCTGCGTCCGCGGTGGATCGGCGTCGCGGTGACCGTGATGGTGTCACCGACCTTGGCCTGGCGCAGGAAGTCGGTCGAGTTGTTGGTCCCGACCACGACGCCCTTGCCGTCGAGCCAGATCTGGCCCGCGACGCTGGCGGTCGACTCGTGCACGGCACAGTAGACCCCGCCGTGCGGGATGCCGAACGGCTGCAGGTGCC
>JAOPXL010000123.1 GCA_025965175.1 Aeromicrobium sp. | reverse complement strand
GATGCGTTAGTTTCTACACGTGCTCCTCTCAGACCGCGACATCCTTGCCGAGATCGACGCCGGACGCGTGGCCCTCGACCCGTTCGAGCCCAGCATGATCCAGCCCTCGAGCATCGACGTGCGGCTCGACAAGTTCTTCCGCGTCTTCGACAACCACAAGTACCCGCACATCGACCCGGCCGCGGACCAGTCCGACCTGACCCGCGAGATCGAGGTCGAGGGCGATGACGCGTTCATCCTGCACCCGGGCGAGTTCGTGCTCGGATCGACGTACGAGCTCGTGACCCTCCCCGACGACATCGCCGCTCGGCTCGAGGGCAAGTCCTCGCTGGGCCGGCTCGGCCTCATGACGCACTCGACGGCGGGCTTCATCGATCCCGGCTTCTCGGGTCACGTGACGCTCGAGCTCGCCAACGTCGCGACGCTGCCGATCAAGCTCTACCCGGGCATGAAGATCGGCCAGGTCTGCTACTTTCGGCTCACCTCACCGGCGGAGAACCCCTACGGCTCGGCGAAGTACGGCTCCCGCTACCAGGGTCAGCGCGGCCCGACGGCGTCCCGTTCGCACGCCAACTTCCACCGCTCGCAGATCTGACCAAGAGCCCCTTGGGGGTGGCCTTCGGCTCACCAGGCTGGGCCAGTTGACTCTGCCGCTCAGCATCTCGCCGGCCGTCCAGGCCGCGCTCGACGAGGGGCATCTGGCTCGCCGATGCCGACCTGGTGTTCCCCAACGAGGACGAGCAGGACTTCATGGGGTTGGCCGGCGACGGCGTCGTCCTGACGCTCGGTCCGCAGGGTGCGACATTCGCGGGGCGCATCCGCGCTAGTCGAGGAAGTCGGCCATCGCCGCGACGAGCTCGGGCGCGCCCGACGCGCTGACGTGGTCGCCAGGCACGACGACCGCCCTGCCGTCAGCCAGAGTCCCCGCGAGTCGGCGGCCCGACTCCGGGTCGTCCTGGTTGCCCTCGATGACCAGGGTCGGCACCTGGATCGCGGCGAGCTGCTCCCGCGAGGTCGGCTCGGGCGTCTCGAGCAGCTGCAGCAGGGCGACCGGATCACCGTTGACCTTGCGGAGGAATCCCTCAGCGAGCCAGTCCGGCGAGCCCCACTCGTGGGTCCCGAGGCCCTCGAGGACACGGCGGAACCGCTTGCCCCGATCGCGCGGGTCAAGGAGCTGCTCGAAACCTGCTCCGCCCACCACCGCTCGCCGGGGGGTCGCCCCACGGGCCAGCATCCGCAGCACTGTCCGGGCACCGAGCGAGTAGCCGGCCAGGTCGTAGTCGGTCAGGCCCAGGCGCTCGACGAGCTCGAAGCCGTCATCGGCCAGGACGTCAGGGGGGTACGCCGCGGGGTCGTGCGGCTTGCCGCTGTCGCCGTGCGCCCGCAGGTCCGCCATCAGCACACGATGCCCGCGTGAGGCGAGCAGCTCGGCGTGCCCGCTGTGCAGCCAGGCATGCGAACCGGTCGTGAAGAAGCCGTGCAGGAGCAGCAGCGGCCGTCCCGTGCCGAGCTCGCGGTAGGCCAGCTCGACGCCGTCGCGCGCAGTCCATCGGTGGACCGGCGCCACGGTCACGGGGTGAGCTCGTGCGTCCGCGGGGGGTCGGCTCCGGGACGTGAGCACGTGATCGCGGCGGCGCTGGAGGCGTACATCGCGAGATCGGTCAGCTCGATCGTGTCGAGCTCGTCCGCGCCCGGCCAGTCGTACGTCGCGCACCACGCGAGCATTGCGGCCATGAACGAGTCGCCGGCACCGATCGTGTCGACGACGCGGACGTCAGCCGGCGGGACTGACGTGTGATGGGCGCCGGCGGCGATGTGTGACCCGTCGCCGCCGCAGGTGATCGCGACGATGCCGTGGTCGGCCGCGAGTCGGCGCGCCAGGTCGGCGGGAGCCTCGTCGGGGAACAAAGCAGCGGCGTCCTCGTCGCTCATCTTGAGGATCGACGCGTAGGGCGTGATCGCGTCGAAGACCCGCCGCCACGCCGCGGGGTCCGGCTCGACCGCGAGACGCACATTGGGGTCGTACGACACCGGGATCCCGAGCGCGTCGGCGCTGACCACGAGCTCCGCCACGAGCGAGGCCCCCGGCTCGAGTGACGTGCCGAGCGAGCCGACGTGGATCGCGTCGAACGCGGCGGGGTCGGGCAGGGCCGCGGGGTCCCAGGTGAGATCGAAGACGTACGTCGCACTGCCGTCCTCGGCGATCGTCGCCTCCGCCGTCGAGGTGCGTTCGGGTGTGGGCTCGAGCCGTTCCAGGACGACGTCGGAGTCGTACAGGTGCTCCCGAAGCAGGTCACCGTACGCATCGGTGCCCACCTGTGCGGCGAGATCGGTCGCGACGTCGAGCCGGGCGAGCCCGACCGCGACGTTGAACGGCGATCCGCCTGCGTGGGGCTCCGGCTCCCGGCCGGCCCGCCGGACGACGTCGACCAGCGCCTCGCCGATCACCAGGACCGTCACCGGGCGGCAGCGATCGTCAGAGGCGCGCTCGGCGCGAGCGGCAGATCGGGGAGGGTCAGGGCGTTGAACGCGTGATAGGCATCGGGCTTGCCCCGCCACGTGCGGGTCGAGGGGACCAGTCCGGTCGTCAGCTCGTGGTGCCACGAACCCGTCGTGTCGTCGACGAAGTGATCCGCGATCTCGGACCACCACCGGCTCACGAGGCTCGCATAGAGGGCCTGGCCCGTCGCGGTGTGCAGCGCCTCGGCCGCCAGCACCGCCTCGGCGATCACCCAGTGGAACCGCTCCTGGACGGCGGGCTCACCGGACCAGTTGGTCGTGTAGGGCAGACCCGGCGTGTCGTCCTCGACAGTGTCCTCGACCGCGCGGGCGAACAGTGCCGCGGCGGCTTCCCGGATCCAGGGACGGGGCTCGTCGAGGCTCGCCTCGAGCTGCACCAGCAGGCGTGACCACTCGAAGGCGTGCCCCGGCGTCGCGCCGTAGGGACGGAACGGATCGGCCGGGCTCTCCTCGTTGTAGCTCGGGATCGGGGTCCAGTCGGCGTCGTAGTGCTCCGGGATGCGCCAGTCGTGCCCGCGGGCGTGGATGCCGATGATCCGCTCGCAGATGCTGAGGGCCCGCTCGCGCCACACCGCGTCACCCGTCACGTCGGCGGCGACGAGATAGGCCTCCACGGCGTGCATGTTGCTGTTGGCCCCGCGGTACTTGTCGACCTCGGACCAGTCGGCGCTGATCTCCTCGACGCACCGCCCGGACTCCTCGTCCCAGAACCGACGGCCGTGCACGTCCGCGGCCTCGTCGAGCAGCGCCTGTGCCCCGCGCGCGCCGGCAGCCGTCGCGGTCGCGGCGGCGAGGAGCACGAAGGCGTGGCCGTAGCAGCCCTTCTTGGTGTCCTCGGGGTTGCCGGCCTCGTCGACCGCGTCGAACCAGCCGCCGTGCTCGTCGTCGTGGAACACGGTCCGCAGTGCCGTGACGCCGTGCTCGGCGAGCCGCAGGCTGTCCCTGGAGCCGTCGATGTGCGCGAGCGCGAAGACGTACGTCATCCGGGCGTTGATCCACAGCTCGAACTTCTTGTCCCGATCGCGCTGGCCCTCGTCGTCCAGCCAGACGAAACCGCCCTCGGGTCGCGCCGACCGGCGGGCGAACGCCAGGAGACGGGTGCGGGCGGTGTGCCGCCAGCTCGCGCTGCCCGGTGCGTCATGGCTCATGGGACCACCGTACCCACGGATCAGGGTGCACTCAGGGATGGTCGGGGGTGGTTCCCCGATGCCCCGGCGCAGGCCCCGGCGCGACAGTGGGGACATGACCACTTCATTCAGCGACGGGCGGCGAGTCACATGATCCGCGCCCAGGGACTCACCAAGACATTCGGCGACCGGACTGCGGTCAAGGGCGTCGACTTCACGGTCGAGCCGGGCCGGGTCACCGGCTTCCTCGGCCCCAACGGCGCCGGCAAGTCGACCACGATGCGGATGGCGCTGGGGCTCGACGCCCCCACGCAGGGATCCGTGACGGTCAACGGCCACCGGTATGCCGCGTCGCCCGCCCCGCTGCGCGAGGTCGGGGCACTGCTCGAGGCGCACGCGATCCACCCCGGCCGGTCGGCGCGCGACCACCTCCGCTGGCTCGCCGCCAGCAACGGCATCCCGACGACCCGGGTCGGTGAGGTGCTGGAGCAGGTCGGGCTCGACTCCGTCGCGGGCCAGCGGGCCGGCCGGTTCTCCCTCGGCATGGGGCAGCGGCTCGGGATCGCGTCGGCGCTGATCGGCAACCCACCGGTCGTGATCCTCGACGAGCCGGTCAACGGCCTCGATCCCGAGGGCATCCGCTGGGTCCGCGAGCTCGCCCGCGACCTGGCGTCCGAGGGCCGTACGGTGTTCATCTCTAGTCACCTGATGTCGGAGATGGCGCTGATGGCGGACCACCTGATCGTCATCGGGGCGGGGGCGATCCTCGCCGACTGCTCGATGCAGCAGTTCATGGCCGACCACGCCGCGTCGTACGTACGCGTCAAGGCGCCGCAGTCCACGGAGGTCGAGGCGCTCCTCGTCGGTCGTGGGCTCGAGGTCCTCCGTGCCGGCGACGAGCTGAGGGTCCAGGGGCTCGACGCCCCCGCGATCGGCGAGCTGGTCGGCACCCAGGGGCTGCTCCTGCACGAGCTGACCCTCGTCCGGTCGTCGCTCGAGGACGCCTTCATGGCCCTGACCGCCGACAGCGTGGAGTACCACGCGAAGGCCTCCCAGAAGGTGGCCCGATGAGCGCCCTGCAGGCGGCCGCACCGCCGCAGCAGGTCGCCGCCGCCGGCTTCGGCCGGACGCTGCACTCGGAGTGGATCAAGCTGTGGAGCGTCCGCTCGACGTGGTGGACCATGATCGCGCTGGTCATCCTTGGCGCAGGCCTCACGACCCTGATCTGTTGGGGCAACGCCGAGTGGCTCGCGAGCGCGGAGGCCGACGAGTCGCCGGGCTCGTTCATCACCTGGGGGATGATGATCGCTCAGGTCTGCGCCGTCATCGTGGGCGTGATGACTGTGACGTCGGAGTACGGCACCGGGATGATCCGGACGACGCTGGCGGCGACGCCCGCACGCGGCCGGGTGCTGGCGGCGAAGGCTGTCGTCGTGACGGGTCTCCTGTTCGTCATCGGCACGCTGACGGCGCTGCTCGGCTACGTCGGCGGCAACTGGTTCCTCGACCGGGAGGGCATCGGGATGTCCCTGGACGGCGACGTCGCCCGCTCGATGTATGGCAGCGGGTTGTTCCTCGGCGGGCTCGGCCTGTTCTCCCTCGCGGTCGGCTTCCTGGTCCGCCACACCGCGGGGGCGATCTCGATCGTTCTGGCGCTCGTGTTCGTGATCGGCAACATGGTGTTGCTGGTGCCGGGCGACCTGGGGATCTTCCTGGAGCGGGTCATGCCGGGCAACGCCGGCGGGGCGCTGGCCTCCCCGGTGCCGTTCAACCCGCACCTGCTCGGCGCGTGGCCGAGCTTCGGCATCTTCGTCGCCGAGATCGCCGCGGTCCTCGGTGCGGCGTGGTTCCTGCTGCGGCGGCGCGACGCCTGACCCCGCGGGACCCATCCACCCGAGAAGGCGGGGTCCCGTGGGTCAGGCAGGTGGACCGACTAGGGGACGACCGGGAGGGTCAGCACCTGATCGGTGCTGCCGGTCGTGATCGTGACGCGGTTGGGCGTCAGACCGCCTCGGTAGTTGGTCGACCCGCCGGCCAGGACGACCCGCAGGCTGTGGCCCGCGGCGAACCGATGCACGATGCCCGGGAGCGTCACGGTGAACGGCTTGGTCACGTCGGGCACCCGGACGGGGGCGACGAGCTCGTTGACGACCGTTGCCTTGCCGGCCGGGTCGACGTCCAGGACCTTGGCGAACACCACGAGCTTGCCCAGCGGACCAGCAGCCCGCGACAGCGCGGCACCGGGTGCGTCGACCTTGACCGTGAGCTGTGGGGAGCCGACGACGTCGACCTTCTTGACCAGTGCCGGGGTGGTCCACGACGCCGACGTGCCGGGCAGGTCGGTCTCGGGCAGCGGGACGTACGAGCCGACGACGTCGAGGCGATCGGTCGAGGTCGGCAGCCCCGCGACAGGGGTCAGGAAGCTCTGGCTGCCGGCGGCGACGGCGGAGCTCGACGGGGTCAGCTCCTTGCCGGACAGGAAGTACTTCGTGCTCGTGCCGACCGGGAACCGCTCCGAGGTGCCGTACGCCGGGGTCGCGATGCCGGTGTAGGGGACCCAGTCCCGGTAGTAGGAGAACTCCGGTCCCGTGCTGACGTTCTTGTCCCGCAGGTAGCGGTCGAACCACGCCGCGACGCGCTTGGTCTCGTACTGCGTGGCCGGATCGGGGTTCGCGAGGTCGATCTCGCCGGGGGCCGGCGTGCTGTCGGAGTGGCCCCACTTCTGCCAGATCATCTTGACCTCGGTGCCCTGGGCCTGCAGCGCGCGGTACGTCGCGGTGGCTTCGTTGAGGTTGAACAAGGTGTCGTGCTCGCCCTGCAGGATCAGCGTGGGGACCGTGATCTTCTTGACGTAGCTCGCGACCGAGGCGTGCCGCAGGTTGGTGGTGCCGGCGGGGTCGAGCGTCCCGGTCGTCGCGGCCGCCAGGAGGGCCGGGCAGACGAACGTGGCGAAGTTGGGGCACGGCAGGAGCCGGCCGGGATCGCCCGGGGCGTTCTTGACCCCGTCGGCCACGCCGAGGGCCGAGAAGCCCAGCGCCCACACGAGCTTGGCGGCGCCGGGGACCGCGGTCTGCACGCCGGTGATCTGCGACGTGTTGTTGGGCGAGAGGGAGTACGACAGGTCGTTCCACGTGATGATCGGGACGATCGTGTCGACCCGGGGGTCCACCGAGGCGGCGGCGTACTGGATCTGGCCGCCGTACGAGCCGCCGACCATGCCGACGCGCGGGTCGTTGACCGAGGCGGTGCCGCGGTGGTCCTTGCGATCGCGGCGGACGACTGTGAGCGCGGGCGCCGGGCTCGTGTGCGCGGCATCGGTGAACGCGATGCCCCTCTTGCCGCCGAGATAGCTGACCAGCTGGCTGGCCGCCCGGCCGTCCACGTCGGGGTCGTCGAGCGTGATCTTGCAGGTCGAGCCGCCGAATCCCAGGCCCGAGTAGGACAGCACGGCGTAGCCGCGGGAGGCGAACGCCTTGCCGATGCCGGCCTGGTCGTCCTTCGAGCCGCCGAAGCCGTTGGTCGTCAGGATCGCGGGCACCGGCTTCGCCGCGGACGCCGTCGTCGGGAGGTATAGGTCGCCGACGATGTCGCACGCCGTCGCGCCGTCAGCGCCGGTCTTCACCGCGAAGTGCAGGGGAGTCACGGTGTAGGCCGGCGCCGCCACGGCGGTACCGGTCCCCGCGACGAGGGCGCTGGCGGCAAGGGCGGTCGCGGCGATCAGCGCGGCGATGGGGCGGGTGCGGTACATGGGGCTCCTCGGCCTTCCCGAGTAGGACGTTCGTCCTACTTGCGGGTAACAACGAGGCTGGTGTGGTCCGGGTCACGCCCTTCTTCAGTGCCGGAGCCGGCGGGTGATCTCCCCGGCGGTCGTCCGGACGGCGTCGACGAGGTTGCCGACGTCGTCGCGGGTCCGCCACGTGACGGCGACGGAGGCATGGATCGTGCCGGCCTCGACGGCCGCCGCGACCGAGGCGAACCCCGGCGTGACCTCGCCGTCCTCGGTCGCGAAGCCGCGCCTACGCGTGTCCGACAGGAGGCGCCGCAGCTCGGTCGGGGACTGTGGCCCGGCGCCGGTCCGGGAGGTGAACGCGTCCTTGCCCGGATAGAGCGCCCGCACCTGCGCGGCCGGGAGCACGGCCAGGATCGCGCGACCCGATGCCGTCAGGTGGGCAGGCAGGCGTACCCCGACATCGGTGACCAGCGGCGGCCGTCCGGGCGCGCGTTCCTCCAGGACGTACAGCACCTCCGAGCCCAGCAGCACGACGAGATGGGCCGACTGCCCGACGGTGTCGACGAGCCGCGCCAGCGGGATGCGGGCCAGTCGGGCCAGCGGCTCCTGCCGGGAGAAGCCGTGGCCGACCTCCCACGCCGCGATCCCCATGCCCCAGGTGCGGTCCTCCGGGTAGTGCACGACGAAGTCCTCGTCGGCCATCGCAGTCAGTAGGTGGTACGTCGAGGAGCGCGGCAGGTCGACGGCGTCGGCGATGCGCGTCGCGGGCACCGGCACGGGCTGGGACGACAGGAACCGGAGCACCCGGAGCGCGGAGGTCGCGGCCGGCACGGGACGGGACATGTCGCCAGCGTCTCGCATCCGAGACAGCATTGCCATGATCGCCGTAGCGGCGGGACGGTTGATGGACGTGCAATGGAGCATGACACCAGTGGTGCTGGGCACCGGCGCGATCGCGCCCGAGGACGTCGTGCGGGTCGCCCGGCACGGTACCGCCGTCGAGCTCGGCCCGGACGCTCGGGACGCGATCAAACGCGCGCGGTCCTGGGTCGATGACCTGGCCGCGTCGGACGTCCCCGTCTATGGCATCTCGACCGGTTTCGGCGCGTTGGCGACCCGGCACATCGAGCCGGGTCTGCGGACCCGGCTGCAGAAGAGCCTGATCCGCTCGCATGCCGCCGGGACGGGCCCGCGGGTCGAGGACGAGGTCGTTCGGGCGCTGATGCTGCTGCGCCTGTCGACGCTCGCGAGCGGTCACACCGGGGTGCGACTCGAGACCGCCGAGGCGTACGCCGCGATGCTCAACGCGGGGCTGACCCCCGTCGTGCGGGAGTACGGCAGCCTGGGCTGCTCGGGCGACCTCGCGCCGCTCGCGCACTGCGCGCTCGCCGTCCTGGGTGAGGGGGACGTCGACGACCACGGTGTCGTCCGCCCCGCCGCCGACGCGCTCGCCGACCACGGCCTGGCCCCGGTCGAGCTCGCCGAGAAGGAGGGTCTTGCGCTGATCAACGGCACCGACGGGATGCTCGGGATGCTGGTGCTCGCGGTGCACGACCTGCGCGGGCTGCTCGACACGGCGGACCTCGCCGCGGCGATGAGCATCGAGGGGCTGCTGGGGACCGACCGGGTGCTCGCCGCGGACCTGCAGGTGCTGCGACCCCACCCCGGTCAGGCCACGTCGGCCGCGCACATGGCCTCGCTGCTGACCGGATCGCCCATCGTCGCGAGCCACCGGTTCGGTGACGACCGGGTCCAGGACGCGTACTCCCTGCGGTGCGCCCCGCAGGTCCACGGCGCCGCCCGCGACACGGTCGAGCACGCCGCCACGGTGGCCGGCAGGGAGCTCGCCGCCGCGATCGACAACCCCTCGGTGCTGTCCGACGGCCGGATCGAGTCGCACGGCAACTTTCACGGCGCCCCGTTGGCGTACGTCCTGGACTTTCTCGCGATCCCGGTCGCCGACGTCGCGAGCATGAGCGAGCGGCGCACCGATCGCTTCCTCGACGCGTCGCGCAGCCAGGGGCTGCCGCCGTTCCTCGCCGACGACCCGGGCGTCGACTCGGGGCACATGATCGCGCAGTACACCCAGGCCGCGATGGTGTCCGAGCTCAAGCGCCTCGCGGTCCCCGCCAGCGTCGACTCGATCCCGTCGAGTGCGATGCAGGAGGACCACGTCTCGATGGGCTGGGCGTCGGCCCGCAAGCTGCGGACGTCGGTCGACCTGCTGACTCGGGTTCTGGCGGTCGAGATCCTGACCGCGGCCCGCGCGATCGAGCTGCGGGCGCCGCTTGTGCCATCCGCCGCGACGGGTGCCGCGATCGCGGTCCTGCGCGAGACCGTCGCCGGGCCCGGGCCCGACCGGCACCTCGCACCCGAGCTCGAGGCGGCGACCGAGCTCGTACGCTCCGGCGCCCTCCTCGCTGCCGCCCACCACCTCGCTGGGCGTGACGTTTGGGCCCCGAAAACGGGGGATCCGGGGCCCAAACGTCACTCCCAGCGGGAACTGGAGGACTGATGAAGCGGAACGTGCGTGCTGCCCGCGGGACGACCCTGACGGCACGGTCGTGGCAGACCGAGGCTCCGATGCGGATGCTGATGAACAACCTCGACCCCGAGGTCGCCGAGCGCCCCGAGGACCTGGTCGTCTACGGCGGTACGGGCCGGGCAGCGCGGAGCTGGGAGGCGTACGACGCGATCGTCCGGACCCTGGAGACGCTGGCCGACGACGAGACGCTGCTGGTGCAGTCGGGCAAGCCCGTCGGGGTCTTCCGCACGCACGAGTGGGCGCCGCGCGTGCTGATCGCCAACTCCAACCTCGTGGGGGACTGGGCGACGTGGCCCGAGTTCCGCCGGCTCGAGGCGGAGGGCCTGACGATGTACGGCCAGATGACCGCGGGATCGTGGATCTACATCGGGACGCAGGGGATCCTGCAGGGGACGTACGAGACCTTCGGCGCCGTCGCCAAGGAGAGGTTCGGGGGGACGTTGGCCGGGACGCTGACCCTGACGGGCGGCTGCGGCGGCATGGGCGGCGCCCAGCCCCTTGCCGTCACGATGAACGAGGGCGCGGTGCTCGTCGTGGACGTCGACGAGACACGGCTCGAGCGGCGGGTCGGGCACGGCTACCTCGACGAGTACGTCACCGACCTCGACGAGGCCGTCACGAGGGTCGTCGCGGCCAGGAACGAGCGACGGGCACTGTCGGTGGGGATCGTCGGCAACGCCGCGACGGTGTTCACCGAGCTGCTCGAGCGCGGCCTGCCGATCGACGTCGTGACGGACCAGACCAGCGCCCACGACCCGTTGAGCTATCTCCCGGAGGGCATCTCGGTCGCCGACTGGCACGCCGAGGCGGCCCGTGACCCGGAGGAGTTCGCGGCCCGCGCCCGCGCCTCGATGGCCAAGCAGGTCCGGGCGATGGTCGGCTTCATGGACGCCGGTGCCGAGGTGTTCGACTACGGCAACTCGATCCGGGAGGAGGCCCGGCTGGGAGGGTTCGACCGGGCATTTGCGTTCCCCGGGTTCGTCCCGGCCTACATCCGGCCGCTGTTCTGCGAGGGCAAGGGACCGTTCCGCTGGGCCGCGCTGTCCGGCGACCCGGCCGACATCGCCGCGACCGATGGGGCGATCCTCGACCTCTTCCCCGAGGACGAGCACCTCGCCCGCTGGGTCACCAAGGCGCAGGAGCTGGTCCACTTCGAGGGGCTCCCGGCGCGCATCTGCTGGCTCGGCTACCGGGAGCGGCACCTCGCCGGGCTGCGGTTCAACGAGATGGTGGCCTCCGGCGAGCTCAGTGCCCCGGTGGTGATCGGGCGGGACCACCTCGACTCCGGCTCGGTCGCCTCGCCCTACAGGGAGACCGAGTCGATGGCCGACGGGTCCGACGCGATCGCGGACTGGCCCCTGCTCAACGCCCTGCTCAACACCGCCTCCGGAGCGACCTGGGTGTCGATCCACCACGGCGGCGGCGTCGGAATCGGCCGATCGATCCACGCCGGCCAAGTCATCGTCGCCGACGGCACCGAGCTGGCAGCGCAGAAGATCGAGCGGGTCCTGGTCAACGACCCCGGCACGGGTGTCATGCGGCACGTCGACGCGGGCTACGAGCGGGCCGTCGAGGTGGCGGCCGAGCGGGGCCTGCGGGTCCCGATGCGGGAGGGCCCAGCCGGTGATTGAGAGCCTCGACGCCATCGCGGGAGTCGGACGAGATCCCGGCACGGGCGGCTATCGCCGCCACGTCTGGGGGGATGCCGACATGCTGCTGCGCGAGTGGTTCGCCAGCGAGGCCACCGCCCGGGGCATGGACCTCGTCGAGGACGGCAACGGCAACCAGCTCGCGTGGTGGGGCAGCGGCCCCGACGCCCTCCTGTTGGGCTCGCACCTGGACTCGGTGCCCGACGGCGGGGCGTATGACGGACCGCTCGGGATCGTCTCGTCCTTCGCCGCGGTCGACCGGCTGAGCGCCGAGGGCTTCGAGCCCTCCCGCCCGATCGCCGTGGCGAGCTTCGCCGACGAGGAGGGCGCGCGCTTCGGCATCGCGTGCGCCGGGTCCCAACTCACGACCGGCGCGCTGGTGCCCGCCCGGGCACTGGCCCAGAAGGACCGCGACGGGGTCACGATGGCCGAGGCGATGGCCGCACGCGGCCGCGACCCACGGGCCGTCGGACGTACGTCCTGGCTCGCCGACGTCGGCGCGTTCGTCGAGCTGCACGTCGAGCAGGGACGGTCGCTGGTGCACTCCGGCGCCCCGGTCGGCGTGGCCTCGGCGATCTGGCCCCACGGGCGCTGGCGGCTCGACTTCTGCGGCGAGGCCAATCACGCCGGCGCGACCCGGATGGAGGACCGCCGCGACCCGATGCCGGCGTACGCCACGACGGTCCTTGCGGCCCGGCGGCTCGCCATCGAGACAGGCGCACGGGCGACCTTCGGCCGGATCGAGGTCGAGCCGGGGGGGACCAATGCGATCCCGTCCCGCGTCTCGGCGTGGCTCGATGCGCGCGCCGGTGACGAGAAGGACCTCAGCCGGCTGGTCACGGACCTGGTGACCGAGGCCAGGGCCGCCGCGGCGGCGGACGGGACCGCGCTCCACCTGGTGACGGAGTCGGTCAGTCCGGCGGTCCGGTTCGACGGCCCGCTGCGGGACCGGATCGCCGCGACGCTGGACGCGCCCGTCCTGGCGACGGGAGCCGGTCACGACGCCGGTGTCCTGAGCGCCCAGGTGCCGACCGCGATGCTGTTCGTCCGCAACCCGACCGGGGTCTCGCACTCGCCTGAGGAGCACGCCGAGGACGACGACTGTGCCGCCGGTGTCACGGCGCTGACCGAGGTCGTCCGGGACCTGGCATGACGACCGTCCCGGCGTTCGCGAGCTGCCACAGCCACGTCTTCCACAGGGCGCTGCGGGGTCGAGTCGCCGGTGCGGGCTCGTTCTGGGGCTGGCGGGACCGGATGTACGCCCTCGCGAAGGTCCTCGACCCGGGCCTCCTCCACGAGCTGGCCGTGGCGACGTACGCCGAGATGCGCCTGGCCGGCATCCGCACCGTCGGCGAGTTCCACTACCTGCACCACGGGCCGGACGGGACTCCGCACGAGGACCCCAACGCGATGGGGGAGGCACTGATCGCCGCGGCGCGGGAGTCCGGCCTGCGGATCGCGCTGCTGGACGCCTGCTACCTGGCGGGCGGGTTCGGGCGCGGGGTCCAGGGCGAGCAGCGCCGGTTCAGCGACGGCGACGCCGAGGCCTGGGCGGTGCGGGTCGAGCTGCTCGCCAGCAAGCACGCCGAGGACGACGACGTCGTGGTCGGGGCCGCGATCCACTCGGTCCGCGCCGTCCCCCGTGACCAGCTCGCCACCGTGGCCGGCGCCTTCCCGGAGGCTCCCCTGCACGTGCACGTCTCGGAGCAGCCGGCCGAGAACCACGACTGCGTTGCGGCGACCGGGATGACGCCGGTCCAGCTGCTCGCCGAGGCCGGCGCGTGGACTCCCCGCACGACCGCGGTGCACGCGACCCACCTGGACACGCCGGACATCGGGACGCTGGGGGGCGCAGGAGCGTACGTCTGCCTGTGCCCGACGACCGAGGCCGAGCTCGCCGACGGGATCGGGCCGTCGGTCGCCCTGCGCGAGGCCGGGGCGCGGATCACCCTCGGGACCGACAGCAACACCGTGATCGACATGTTCGCCGAGGCACGCGCCGTGGAGATGCACGAGCGGCTCCGCACCGGGGTCCGCGGCGCGTGGACCGCCGAGCAGCTGTGGGCGGCGGCCGGTCCCACGGGCCACGCCTCGCTCGGCTTCGCGGAGCCGCCGCCGGTCGGGATCGGTCTTTCGGTGCGGACCGCGGGCGCCGACGAGCTGCTCTGGGCGGCGACAGCGGCGGACGTCGTCGGGGATCCGGGTGACGTGGCCGAGCGGCTGGAACGGGCGATCGCGGCCTGTTGGAGTCGGGCATGACGTCGCGGCTGGTCACCAACATCGGCGAGCTCGTCACGTGGGAGCCCGATCGGCCGATCCGGCACGACGCCGCATTCGTGGTCGAGGACGGGGCGGTGGCGTGGATCGGTGGGCCCGGCGACACACCGGCCACCGACACGGTGCACGACGTGGGCGGCGCCGCGGTGGTCCCGGGCTTCGTGGACTCCCACACGCACCTGGTGTTCGCCGGCGACCGGTCGGCGGAGTTCGAGGCCCGGATGACCGGCGAGCCCTACGCCGCGGGCGGGATCCGGACGACCGTCGAGGCGACCCGCGCGGCGACCGACGAGCAGCTCGCCGGCACCGTGGCGCGGCACCTGCAGGAGATGCGCGCGCAGGGGACCACGACGGCCGAGATCAAGAGCGGCTACGGGCTGACGGTCCACGACGAGGAACGCTCGCTGGCCATCGCCCGGCGCAGCACCCCCGAGACGACGTTCCTGGGAGCGCATGTCGTCCCGGTCGGGACGGACAGGGCGGCGTACGTAGACCTCGTCACCGGCGACATGCTGCGGCGATGCGCTCCGCACGCGCGGTGGATCGACGTCTTCTGCGAGGACGGCGCGTTCGGGGTCGACGAGGCGCGGGCTGTCCTGACCGCGGGGACCGCGGTGGGGCTGCTGCCGCGGATCCACGCCAACCAGCTCCGCCACGGCCCCGGCGTCCAGCTGGCTGTCGAGGTCGGTGCCGCAGCAGCGGACCACTGCACGTACCTGACCGATGCCGATGTCGACGCGCTCGCCGGCTCCGTGACCGTCGCGGGCCTGCTGCCGGGTGTCGAGTTCTCGACCCGCCAGCCCTATCCGGACGCGCGACGCCTGATCGACGCCGGTGTCACGGTCTCGATCGCGACCGACTGCAACCCGGGCAGCTCCTACACCTCGTCGATGCCGTTCTGCCTCGCGCTCGCGGTCCGGGACATGGGGATGTCGCCGCTGGAGGCGCTCCGCGCGGCGACCGAGGGCGGCGCGACCTCGCTGCGCCGCGATGACGTCGGGCACCTGCGGGTCGGCGCGACCGCCGACTTCGTCGTGCTCGACGCCCCGTCGTACGTCCACCTGGCCTATCGCCCCGGGGTCCCGCTGGTGACCTCGGTGAGCTGACCCCAGGGTGAGCAAGGATGCATGTCGTGAGAGGCAGTCTCCTCGAGTCGCTGACACTGGCGGAGGTGCGCCGCCGGCGAAGGGTCAACCGGCTGCTGCAGAGGTTGGACCGCCTGGACCCGCGTCCGCGGCCCGGGTTGTCGCCCCGACGTCGAGCCACGGCGGCGGTGCTCCTGCTGGTCCTGCTGCTGGTCGGGGCCTGGCGACTCGCGATGACGGGAGAGCGCCGGGCGACCTTCCCCGACCGCCCGGCGGACGCGCAGGCCCGACCGATCGGCAAGCCGCCGACGCCGAAGGTCACGAGCTCCGCGTTCGAGTTCGTGCAGAAGCAGCCGGGGAGCAGCGACCCGGTGACGTACGACCCCTGTGCCCCGATCCACCTGGTCGTCGATCCCCGCACGATGGTTGACAAGGGGATGAGGATGTTGCAGGAGGCGGCTGAGGAGGTCCGAGCGGCGACCGGCCTGTCGCTGGTCGTCGACGGACTGACGGACACCGGCCCGTCGTCGCCCCGGGCGATGGCCTCCGCCGACGGCACGACCTGGAGCCCGGTCCTGGTGTCGTGGTCCGATCCCGATGAGGCCCCCAAGCTGAGCGGCGGCACCGCCGGATACGCCGGCAGCACGGCGGTCGAGCATGACGGTCACCGGTGGTACGTCACCGGAGAGGTCACGCTGGACGGACCTCAGATCCGCAAGACCCTGGCGCTGGACGGCTGGGGCGCCGCCCGCTCCGTCCTGATGCACGAGCTCGGGCACCTCGTCGGGCTGGGCCACGTCGACGCCCGCGGTCAGCTGATGCAGCCCATGAGGGAGAGCGGCCTGGAGTCGTGGGGCGACGGGGACCGCAGCGGACTGGCGGCGCTCGGCCGCGGTCGGTGCATCGACTACTAGGCCGGCTCAGTGGGTTCCGTCGAGGTAGAACCAGTGGCCCTGCTCGCGGCTGAACCGACCGATCTCGTGCTGGCTGCCGGCGCCCGTCGGGGCGCGGTAGTAGGCCACGAACTCGACGACGCCGCTCGTGTCGAACGGGCTGCCCGCCCGGGTCTCGAGGATATCCAGCCGGTACCACGTGCGGTCCTCGTCGAGCTCCAGCGTCGACGGCCGGGTCGAGGGGTGCCAGGTCGCGAGCAGGTAGTCGCTGTCCCCCCTGGCGAAGGCGCTGAACCGTGACCGCATGAGCTGCTCGGCCGTGTGGGCGCTGCCCGACCCGGCATGCAGCCGCCCGCAGCAGTCGCCGTAGGTGAGACCGCTCAGGCAGGGGCAGCGAGAATCCGACACATCTTCAGTATCTACCCGTGACTTCGCTGATCGTGCGTCGTTGTCACTTCTGAACCGGGCACACTCCCTCCCGCCCGGTTGCGACGCTGGTCTTTCTGGATCAGCACGAAGTCCGACTCGTGGCTCCCTCCCGGTCGGACTTTTCGCATTCCCGGGGCGTTGCGTCATGCCATTCCAGACCCCGAGGCGCCACGATCTTGATGGCGTCCCCGGCAAGGCCCCACCCGGCGTGGCATGAGAAGGGGCGCCCCCGAAGGAGCGCCCCGCCTCGTGCCATCCGGATCTCAGGACGTGGTGTCGTCCTTCGCCGGCTCGTCCTCGACGACGTCGTCGAAGGCGAGCTGCGTCGCGGCGGTGCTGAGGTCCTTGCCGCTGGGGTTGGCGTCGCTGAGATCGGCGGTGTCCTCGGAGACCGGATCGGCGGTCGACTCGATGTCGTCGACCGAGGTGATCTCGTCGGGCGCCTGCGCCTTGGCCTTGTCCTTGGCGGCAGCGTTGGCCTCCTCCTCGCGTGCGTCCTCCTCGACCGGCTCGGTCTCGTCGGGCACGTGGGTGACCTTCTCGGCGGGAGACTCCTCGGGCTCCGGCTCCTCGGCCACTGCCTCGGGCTCGGCCTTCTCCTCGGCGGCCTCGGTGGCAGCAGGCTGGGACGGGGTCGTGTCGGTGTTGACCGCGCCGACGTTGGCCCAGGCAGCCTCCTCCTTCTCGCTGGCCGGGTCGTTGTTGACCGCCGGCTCAGCGTCAGGCTCGGCGTCGACCTTCGCCTCGGGCGCGGACTCCTTCGGAGCCTCGTTGGCCTCGGGCTCGGCCTCCTCCTCAGCGGGCTCGGCCTCCTCCTCAGCGGGCTCGGTGGCGGCCGGCTCGGTGGCGGCGGGCTGGGACGGGGTCGCGTCGGTGTTGACCGCGCCGACGTTGGCCCAGGCAGCCTCCTCCTTCTCGCTGGCCGGGTCGTTGTTGACCTCGGGCTCGACCGACTCGGCCTTCTCCGCGTCCTCGGACGTCTCGGACGTCTCGGTGACCTCAGCAGCCTCCGCGCGCGCGTCGGCGTTGCGCGGCTCGTCGGGAGCTGCGGACTCGTCGGCGTGACCGCCGCCGGACTCGTCGACCTTGACGTTGTGCTCCGCGGCCAGCGCCTGGTCGCTCGAGTCGCTGCCGCCGGCCGGCTCGTCGAGCTCGTCGACGTCGGTCGTGTCCTTGTCGGCGGGGTCGCCCTCCTCGTGTGCCTTGGCGCCGGCACCCACGTCAGCGGTGTCGCTGATCGAGTCGGGATCGGCCTTGTCCGCGGCGTCCGGCTCGGCCTCGGTGGCCTTGTCGGTGGCAGCAGCGTCCGTCGAAGCGGCGGCGGCCGCGGCCGCGGCCTCCGCCTCGGCGACGACGGCCTTGTCGTCGTCCTTGCTCGGCTTCGGCGCGGGGGCGCGCTTGACCGAGGTCAGCAGCATCTGCGCGACGTCGAGGACCTCGACCTCCTCGCGGGCCGCACCCTCGGACTGCTTGAGGGTCAGGCCGTCGGAGAGCATGACCCGGCAGAACGGGCAGCCGACCGCGATCTGGTCGGCGCCGGTCGCGATGGCCTCCTCGGTGCGGTTGACGTTGATGCGGGAGCCGAGGCTCTCCTCCATCCACATGCGCGCTCCACCGGCGCCGCAGCAGAACGACTTCTCCTGGTTGCGGGGCATCTCGGTGAACTCGGCGCCGGGGATGACGTTGAGGAGCTCCCGCGGCGGCTCGTACACCTGGTTGTGACGACCCAGGAAGCACGGGTCGTGGTAGGTGATCTTCTTCTTCTCCTCGCCCGCGACGGGCGGGAGCGGCTTGAGCTTGCCTTCGCGCACGAGCCGGTTGAGCAGCTGCGTGTGGTGGACGACCTCGAGCTCGACGCCGAACTCGGCGTACTCGTTCTTGAGGGTGTTGAAGCAGTGGGCGCAGGTCGAGACGACCTTCTTGACCTTGGTCTCCTTGAAGACCTCGGCGTTCTGCATCGCGAGCTGGGCGAAGACGATCTCGTTGCCGGCGCGACGCGCGGGGTCACCCGTGCAGGTCTCGCCGTCACCGAGCACGGCGAACGAGACGCCGGCCATGTCGAGGAGCTCCGCGACAGCCTGCGTCGTCTTCTTGGCGCGGTCCTCGAACGCTCCGGCGCAGCCCACCCAGAACAGCCACTCGACCTCGTCGAGGTCCTCGACGTCCTTGCCGACCTGCTTGACCTCGAAGTCGAGGTTCTTGGCCCAGTCCATGCGGTTCTTGGGGTCCATGCCCCACGGGTTCCCCTTGCGCTCGAGGCCCTTGAAGATGTTGTTGAGCTCGGCGGGGAAGTT
>JAOPXL010000103.1 GCA_025965175.1 Aeromicrobium sp. | reverse complement strand
TGCGGTCGGGGTGGAACGCGTCGAAGTCGGTGAGCTTCTCGCCGGTTGAGGCGAACATGATGGGTCGGCCCGTGATCGAGCGGACCGACAGCGCGGCACCACCGCGGGCGTCGCCGTCGAGCTTGGTCAGCACGACACCCGTGAAGTCGACGCCCTCGAGGAACGCCTCGGCCGTGACGACGGCGTCCTGGCCGATCATCGCGTCGATGACGAACAGGACCTCGTCGGGGTCGACCGCGGCGCGGATGTCGGCGGCCTGCTGCATCAGCTCGGCGTCGATGCCGAGACGTCCGGCGGTGTCGACGATGACGACGTCGTGCAGCGTGCGCCGCGCCTCGGCCAGGCCGTCGGTCGCGACCCGGACGGGGTCGCCGACCCCGTTGCCGGGCTCGGGGGCGAAGACCTTGACGCCGGCCTGCTCGCCGACGACCTGCAGCTGGGTGACGGCGTTGGGGCGCTGCAGGTCGGCCGCGACGAGCATCGGGGACTTGCCCTGCTCCTTGAGCCAGAGCCCGAGCTTGCCGGCGAGAGTGGTCTTGCCGGCACCCTGGAGGCCCGCCAGCATGATGACGGTCGGGGGGTTCTTGGCGTACCGGATGCGGCGGGTCTCGCCGCCGAGGATCGTGATGAGCTCCTCGTTGACGATCTTGACGACCTGCTGGGCGGGGTTGAGCGCCTGGCTGACCTCGGCGCCGCGGGCGCGCTCCTTGACGTTGGAGATGAACTCGCGGACGACCGAGACGGCAACATCGGCGTCGAGCAGGGCGACCCGGATCTCGCGCGCGACGGCGTCGATGTCGGCATCGGAGAGTCGACCCTTGCCGCGCAGGTTCTTGAACGCTGACTGCAGGCGGTCTTGCAAGGTGTCGAACATACGGCTGTCGTCGTCCTCAGGCTCGGGTCGTGGGTCTCCCAACTCTAACCGAGCCCCCCGAGGACTCACGCACGTCCGGTGACGAGTCACGCAGGTCCACCGACGAGTCACGCAGGTCCGGTCACGAGTCACGCAGATTCACCGACGAGTCATCGCGGGTCGTGATCGCGACGACGGGCTCCTGACTCGCCAGGGGACTTGGGTGACTCCTCACCGGATCTACGTGACTCCTCAGCGGATCTACGTGACTCGTCAGCGGAATCTCAGGTGAGGGCTGTGGCGAGGGCTTCGCGGAGGGACTCGGCCGTGGCCTGGTCCAGCCGCTGGCCCTCCGGGTCGACGACGTAGAACACGTCACGGACCTCATCGCCGTACGTGGACATGTGCGCCGAGCGGATCGACAGACCCGCGCTGCTGATCTGGTCGCACACGGTCCACACCAGCCCCCGCCGGTCGTGCGCCCGGACCTCCAGCAGCGTCGCGGTCTCGGACAGCCGGTCGAGCAGGCGCACCCGGGCGTCCTCGGCATCCGGGATCGACGTCAGCTCGAGCCGGCCCGCCAGGTCCAGGTCCCCCGCCATCGCCGGGCGGAGCCGTTCGGTGAGGTGGGCAGGGTCCACGTCGGGCCGCGTCACCTCCCACAGCGACACCGCCACGTCCCCGAGCGTCACGGTCCGCGCTGAGCGGATCGCGTGCCCGGCGAGCGCCAGGCCACCGGCGAGATCGGCCATCACGCCGGTGCGGTTGGCCGTCACGATCGTCAGCAGGGATCCGCCGTGCTGGGGCGCCACAGTCAGCGTGAAGTCGGCCGGCCCGGTCGTCCCCCAGACGGGGATCGGCACGTCGGCGGGCCAGCCCTCGTACGTCTCGGCGTCCGGCGTCACGACGGTGTCGTCGAGCACGCGGCGGACCTTCTCGACGAGCCCGTTGACCAGTCCCCGCCGCCAGACCGACCATGCCGAGGGGCTCGTGGCCTGGGCGTCGGAGGCCGTCAGCGCCGACAGCAGGTCGAGGAAGTCCTCGGTCTCCACGACCTCGGCGACGTTGGCCGCGGTCGACGGGTCCTCGATGTCGCGCCGGGTCGCGATCGTCGGCAGGAGCAGGTGCCAGCGCACCAGCCGACCGACTGTCTCGGCGTCCTCGGCGTCGAAGCCCAACCGCCCCGCGATGCGTACGGCCATGGGCTCGCCCACGATCGAGTGGTCGCCCTCGACGCCCTTGCCGATGTCGTGGATCAGCGCCGCGACGGCGAGCAGGTCGGGCCGGGCCACGTCCCGCTTGATCCGTGACGCCTCGACACAGGTCTCGAGGCTGTGCCGGTCGACCGTGAAGCGGTGCACCGGCGAGGACGACCCGCGCAGGCGGATCGCGGACCACTCCGGCAGGAGCCGGTCGATGACCCCGGCGAAGTCGAGCTCGTCCCACACCGGGACCAGGCCCGGGCCCGCTGTGAGCAGGTCCACCAGATAGCGCCGGGACGAGGCCGGCCACGGGTCCGGGAGCGCGCCCATCGTGCGCGCCAGGCGCGCCGCGGAGCTCGGGCTCAGGACAAGGCCCTCGCGTGCTGCGGCGGCCGCGGCCCGCAGCGCGAGCTCGGGATCCGTCGCGGGGTCGGCGTCCCTCGTCACGATGACGTCGCCGTCCAGCACACCGACCCCGTCGTCGAGGGACCTCACGACCGGCCCGGCGGTGGTGAACGCGGCCTTGCGGGTCACCGGGGCGAGCGCATCGTCGACCTTGCGCCACGCGATCGCCGCGAGGTGCGCGAGGCGCCGACCCAGCTCACGGGTATGCAGGTCCAGCTCCTCGGCACCCATCCCCAGGTGCCGAGCCACGTCCGGGATGACCTCGGCGTCCAAGCGCTCGACCCGCCGCCCGGCGGTCTCGTGGAGGGCATCACGCACGTCCAACAGCTGCTGGCGCAGCATCTCCACCTCACCGTGGGGCACGTCGATCAGCCATGTGGCGACCAGCGCGCGAAGAATCACGGTGTCGCGCAGCCCTCCCCCGGACTCCTTCAGGTCGGGGACGGCGGCATGCGCGAGCCAGCCGGACCGCTCGATCCGCGTCGTGCGGGCCTCGCGCACCTCGGCGATCCGGTGCCGGGCATCGCGACGCCAGTCGGCGAGCACCTCCGAGCGCAGCCCCAGCACCAGCCCGGCGTCACCGGCGACGGGGCGCGCGTCGAGCATCCCCATCGCGGCCCGGTGGTCCTGCGCGGCGGCCTGCCGCATCTGGATCGTGTCGCGCACCGAGTGGTCGAGGTCGACGCCGTCGTTCCACAGCGGGTACCAGATCGCCTCGGCGACCTGCCGGACCACGTCCTCGTCGATCGACGGGTCGTGGAGCAGCACGACGTCCAGGTCGCTGTACGGCGAGAGCTCCGCGCGGCCGTACCCGCCGACGGCGACCAGCGCGAGGCCGGAGCCTTCGCGCGGGTCGCCGCCGTCCCCGGGCAGTGCCGCGGAGAAGAGCCGACGCAGCGTCCGATCCGCCTCGAGGGCACGATCCTTGCGACGCTGCGCCGGCTCCAGGGGGGTCACGCCGTCGATCTAGAGCGCAGCCTCGTTGGTCTCGCCCGTGCGCACGCGCACGACCGAGTCCACCGGGACGACCCACACCTTGCCGTCACCGATCTTGCCGGTCTGGGCCGAGCTCGTGATCGTGGCGACGACGCTCTCGACGTCGGCATCGTCGACGACGACCTCGAGGCGGATCTTGGGGACCAGCGACACGTCGTACTCCGCACCGCGGTAGACCTCGGTGTGGCCCTTCTGCTGGCCGTAGCCGCTGGCCTCGGTCACCGTCATACCGGCGACGCCAGCTGCAGCGAGGGCCTCTCGGACCTCTTCCCACTTGTGCGGCTTGATGACCGCCGTTACCAGCTTCATGCTCAGAGCTCCTTCAGAAGGTTGGATCCGCCCGTGCTGCTTCCGGCGTAGTCGTACGCCGTCTCGAGGTGCTCGACCTGGTCGATGCCGGTCACCTCGTCCTCCTCGCTCACGCGGAAGCCGATCGTCACGTCGATCAACTTACCGATGATGTACGTCAACACGAACGAGTACCCGAGCACGACGAACGCCGCGACGGCCTGCTTGCCCAGCTGCTCGAAGTGGCCACCGTAGAAGACGCTGCCGATCCCACCGGTGTTGCCACGCGTCGCGAGGAAGCCGATCAGCAGGGTGCCGACGATGCCGCCCACGAGGTGGACGCCGACCACATCGAGCGAGTCGTCGTAGCCGAGCTTGTACTTCAGGCCGACGGCCAGCGCGCACAGGACGCCCGCGATGACGCCGAGGATGATCGAGCCGAACGGCGACAGGGCGCCCGCGGCGGGGGTGATCGCCACGAGGCCCGCGACAGCACCGGAGGCCGCACCGAGGCTCGTGCCCTTGCCCTCGCGGACGTACTCCACCGCGATCCAGCCGATGATCGCCGCAGCGGTCGCGACGGCGGTGTTGACGAATGCCAGTCCGGCCAGGCCGTTGGCGCCGACCGCGGAGCCGGCGTTGAAGCCGAACCAGCCGAACCACAGCAGGCCCGCGCCGAGCAGGACGAAGGGCAGGTTGTGCGGACGCATCGGGTCGCGCCTCCAGCCGACCCGCTTGCCGAGGACCAGCGCGAGGGCCAGACCCGCGGCACCGGCGTTGATGTGGACCGCGGTGCCACCGGCGAAGTCGATCGCCTCGAGCTTCGTCGCGATCCAGCCACCGCTGTCCTCGTTGAAGTCGAAGACCCAGTGCGCGACCGGGAAGTAGACGACCGTGACCCAGATGACCACGAACAGGATCCATGCGCTGAACTTCGCGCGGTCAGCGATCGCGCCGCTGATCAGCGCGACCGTGATGATCGCGAACATCAGCTGGAAGCCCACGAAGACGTACTCGGGAATCGTGCCGTACGCGGACTCGACCGAGATGTTGTCCAGGCCGAGGCGCTTGAAGCCGCCGAGGACGCTGCTGCCGTCAGGGCTGAACGCCAGCGAGTAGCCGTACAGCACCCACAGGACAGGGACGATCGCCAGGGCCGAGAAGCTCATCATCATCATGTTGAGCACGGTCTTGGAGCGGACCATGCCGCCGTAGAAGAACGC
>JAOPXL010000102.1 GCA_025965175.1 Aeromicrobium sp. | reverse complement strand
ATCCACTGGTGGACCTGCGGCTTGATCTCGTCCTTGACGATGCCGGGGATCTTGGCGAGGCCCGCCATGTTGATCTCGTTGTCGAAGTGGCCGATGTTGCCGACGATCGCCTGGTGCTTCATCTTCTCGAAGTGCTCGACCGTGATGATGTCGAAGTTGCCCGTCGTGGTGATGAAGATGTCAGCCGTCTCGACGACCGAGTCGAGGCGCTTGACCTCGTAGCCGTCCATCGCCGCCTGGAGGGCGCAGATCGGGTCGATCTCGGTGACGATGACCCGGGCGCCCTGGCCGCGCAGCGACTCCGCGGAGCCCTTGCCCACGTCGCCGTAGCCGCACACGACGGCGACCTTGCCGCCGATCATGACGTCGGTGGCGCGGTTGAGGCCGTCGATCAACGAGTGGCGGCAGCCGTACTTGTTGTCGAACTTGCTCTTGGTGACCGAGTCGTTGACGTTGATCGCCGGGAACAGCAGCGTGCCCTCACGGAAGCGGTCGTACAGGCGCAGGACGCCGGTGGTGGTCTCCTCGGAGACGCCCTTGATGTCCTTGGAGATGTTCGTCCAGTGCTGCGGCTTGGCCTCGACCGAGCGGGCGAGGACACGCAGCACCTCCTTGAACTCCTCGTTGTCGGTGCTGTCCTGCGACGGGACGACGCCGGTCTTCTCGAACTCGACGCCCAGGTGCAGCAGCATCGTGATGTCACCGCCGTCGTCGAGGAGCACGTTCGGGCCGCCCTCGGCGAAGTCGAAGACCTTCTCGGCCTCGTCCCAGTACTCGGCGAGCGACTCGCCCTTCCAGGCGAAGACGGGGGTGCCCTTGGGGTCCTCGACGGTGCCGTCGCGGCCCACGACGACGGCAGCTGCGGCGTGGTCCTGGGTCGAGAAGATGTTGCACGTGGCCCAGCGGACGTCAGCACCGAGAGTCGTGAGCGTCTCGATGAGGACGGCCGTCTGGATCGTCATGTGCAGCGATCCGGCGATGCGGGCGCCGGCGAGCGGCTGGCTCGCTCCGAAGCGCTCGCGCATGGCCATGAGGCCCGGCATCTCGTGCTCGGCGAGGTCGATCTCCTTGCGACCGTACTCCGCGAGGGAGAGGTCTGCGACGTTGTAATCCATGCCGAAAGCCTACCTGCGGGCGCCCACGTCCACCCAATCAAACCGCGTGATGCTTCTCCCCACCTCGCCCGCGAGGCCATCCGGGCGTACCGTGTCGACGGGGTTGTGACTGGCGTCACAGCCGACCGATCCGATCTGGGGGATCCGCCATGCCCGACCACACACCGCCCGGCAAGGGGCCGCTCGTCGTAGCCGGGGTCGCACTCGCCGTCGCGATCGTCGCGCCGCTGCTCGTCTGGACCTACGCCAAGAACGATCCCGAGCTGTGGGGCGTCCCGTTCTTCTTCTGGTACCAGTTCCTGCTCGTCATCGTGTCAGTCGTTCTGACGTCGTTCGCCTACCGCCTGGTGATCCGGCACGAGCGCCGCCGGCGCGCCGCAGCGGGCCTGAGCGTCGACGGGGGCGAGCGATGAACGACGTCGACCCGGTCGCGCTGACGGTCTTCCTGTTCCTCTTCGGGGTGGTCACGATCCTGGGCTTCCTGGCGGCCCGCTGGCGCAAGGTCGGCGAGCTCGACAACCTCGACGAGTGGGGGCTCGGCGGGCGCAGCTTCGGAACGTTCGTCGCGTGGTTCCTGATCGGCGGCGACATCTACACCGCGTACACGTTCATCGCGGTGCCTGCGCTGCTGTACGCCGGCAACGCCACGGGCTTCTTCGCCGTCCCCTACACGATCATCCTCTACCCGATCATCTTCGTCTTCCTGCCTCGGCTGTGGTCGGTCTCCCACCGCCGCCGCTACGTCACGCCGGCCGACTTCGTGCAGGGCCGGTTCGACTCCCGGTCGCTGTCGCTCGCGGTCGCCTTCACCGGGATCCTCGCGACGCTGCCCTACATCGCCCTCCAGCTCGTGGGCATCCAGGCCGTGCTCGACGTCATCGGGCTCGGTGGCAGTGACGACGCTGGCTGGTTCCGCAAGGACCTGCCGCTGTTCATCGCGTTCGCGCTGCTCGCGGGCTACACGTACTCCTCGGGGCTGCGGGCGCCCGCACTCATCGCGTTCGTCAAGGACACGCTGATCTACCTCGTCATCATCGTCGCGGTGATCTACCTGCCGACCCAGCTCGGCGGCTGGGGCGGGATCTTCGACTCGGCCGAGAAGGCGTTCAGCACGTTCAACAGTGACAATGCCGACGCGATCGCCAAGGGCCAGGCGACCGGCAAGGGGCTCATCCCCACCCTCGGGGCGTCGCAGTGGGCGTACGCCTCGCTGTCGCTCGGATCGGCGCTCGCACTGTTCATGTACCCGCACTCCGTCACCGCGGTGCTGTCGACCAAGAACCGCAACATCATCCGTCGCAACGCGGCGCTGCTGCCGGCGTACTCGTTCCTGCTCGGCCTGCTGGCCCTGCTAGGCATCGCCGCGATCGCCGCGGGCATCCAGGTAAAGAACCCCCAGCTCGCGATCCCCCAGCTGTTCGAGCAGGAGTTCTCCCCCTGGTTCGCCGGCATCGCCTTCGCCGCGATCGCGATCGGGGCGTTCGTGCCGGCCGCGATCATGTCGATCGCCGCGGCGAACCTGTGGACCCGCAACATCTACAAGGCGTTCCTCAACCCCGACGCCACCGACGCGCAGGAGGCGAAGCAGAGCAAGATCGCGAGCCTCCTGGTCAAGTTCGGCGCGTTGATCTTCGTCCTGGCCCTGCCCAAGGACTTCGCGATCAACCTGCAGCTGCTCGGCGGCATCTGGATCCTGCAGACCCTGCCGGCCATCGTGATCGGCCTCTACACGCGCTGGCTGCACCGGCACGCCCTGCTGGCCGGCTGGGCGGTCGGCATGGTCTGGGGGACCATCGCGGCCTACAACAAGCCCGTCGTCGGCGACCCGGGTTCGCACTTCGGTGGATCGGTCGGGCCGCTGGAGGTGTTCGGCATCTCGATCAGCGAGAACCTCATCTACTTCGGCTTGACGGCGCTCGTGCTCAACCTGCTGGTCGCGGTCATCGGGACGTACGTCTGCCGGGCGCTGGGGATCGATGCCGGCACCGACCAGACCCACCCGAGCGACTACCTCACCGACGCCGGGGACCCCGACGTCACCGAGGGGCTGGACCCGATCGCGACGCCCAGGGGGTGAGCCCCGGCCGGAGCCCTCAGTGGCTGGGGGCCTTCGGCGCCTCGGGGCGGGCGTCCGGGACGTAGTCGGCACGGAAGACGTCGGGCTCGAGGAAGACCTGCAGCGCCATCGGCTCAGCGGCTCGCAGGGCGCGCTCGGCGGCATCGATGACACCGGCGATCTCGACACCCGATGCGCCGGCCTCGACGCCGATCTTCGCCGCGACCAGCAACTCCTCGGGCGCGGTGTGCAGCGTCTTGAGGTGGATGATCTGCGTGACGCCCTCGGTGCCCTCGATCGACGTACGGATCTTGGCGATCGACTCGCGGGTCGCCGACTCGCCCAGCAGCAGGCTCTTGACCTCGATCGCCAGGATCACCGCCACGACGATCAGCAGCACGCCGATGAAGCCCGTGCCGGCGACGTCGAAGTATGCGTTGCCGGTCGCGAGCGACAGCGACACGGCGAGGAACGCCGCAACGAGGCCGATCAGCGCCGCGAAGTCCTCCAGCAGGATGACCGGCAGCTCCGGCGCCTTGGCGCGGCGGATGAACGACCACCACGACTTGTCGTCGCGGACCTTGTTGCCCTCGACGATCGCGGTGCGGAACGAGAACCCCTCGAGCACGATCGCGATGCCCAGCACCACGAGCGGCACGAACCGCCACTGCCCGTCGAGGCCGCCGTCGTGACCCTCGTGGATCTCGTGCCACTTGTGGTAGGCCTCGTAGAGCGCGAACAGGCCACCGACGCTGAACAGCACGATCGACACGACGAAGGCGTAGATGTAGCGCTCCCGCCCGAAGCCGAACGGGTGCTCCTCGGTCGCCTCACGCTGCGAGCGCTTGCCGCCGACCAGCAGCAGGACCTGGTTGCCGGAGTCGGCGAGCGAGTGGATCGACTCGGCCAACATCGAGGAGAAGCCCGTCAGCAGGAACGCGATGAACTTCGTGATCGCAATGCCGGTGTTGGCCAGGAGCGCTGCGACGACGGCCTTGTTGCCACCTTCGGTCGACATGTCCTAGAGCGCCCGGGCCTCGTCGACGAGCATCACGGGAATGTCTCGTCGGACGGGGTAGGCCAGCGCGCACGCGTTGCAGACGAGCTCACTGGCGTCGTCGTCGACGAACAGAGTCGCCCGGCACTGCGGGCACACGAGGATCTCCAGCAGGGCCGGGTCAAGGTTCATGGGAACACCCTATCGACGGATGACGGCGAGCACGTCGTCGCGCACCCCGGCCATCGTCGCCTCGTCGTCACCCTCGACGTTCAGACGCAGCAACGGCTCGGTGTTGGAGGCCCGAACATTGAACCACCACGTCTCCGCCGTGATCGTGAGCCCGTCGAGGGTGTCCTGCGGCAGCCCGGCGTACGTCTGTGCGAGCTCGGCGAGGATCGCCGGTCCGTCCTCGACGGTGCTGTTGATCTCGCCCGAGGAGACGTAGCGCTCATACTGCGCCATCAGCCCGGACACCGTGCCGTCGGTCTCGGCGAGCGCGGCCATGACGTGCAGGGCCGCGATCATGCCTGAGTCGGCGAGGAAGAAGTCCTTGAAGTAAAAGTGCCCCGAGTGCTCGCCACCGAACACCGCACCGGTGCGGGCCATCTCAGCCTTGATCAGCGAGTGCCCGACGGGGGTGCGCACCGCGTTGCCGCCGTTCTCGGTGATGATCTCCGGCACGGCCCTCGAGGTGATGACGTTGTGCAGGATCGTCGCGCCAGGCGTCGTGAGGAGCGCGCGGTGGGCGATCAGCGCCGTGATCGCGGACGGCGACACGACGTCTCCCCGCTCGTCGACGACGAAGCAGCGGTCGGCGTCGCCGTCGAACGCCAGGCCGATGTCGGCCCCGGTCTCGCGGACCTTGGCCTGCAGGTCGACCAGCGTGCTGTGGTCGAGCGGGTTGGCGTCGTGGTTGGGGAAGGTCCCGTCGAGCTCGAAGTACATCGGCGTCAGGTCGACGTTGAGCGTCGCGAACACCGAGGGGACGGTGTGGCCGGCCATGCCGTTGCCCGCGTCGGCGACGACCCGAAGGCGCCTCCCCGGGGGGATCGGGACGATCTCGTGCAGGTAGGACGCGTAGCGGCTGAGCGCGTCGAGCTCCTCGTAGGACCCCGTCAACTCGGGCAGCTCGGTGCGCCCCAGCAGCTCGGTGGCCTTCTCCGCGATCGTCGACAGCCCGGTGTCGTAGCCGATCGGCTTGGCACCGGCGCGGCACAGCTTGATGCCGTTGTAGGCGGCCGGGTTGTGGCTCGCGGTGATCATCGCGCCGGCCAGGTCGAGATCGCCCGACGCGAAGTACAGCAGGTCGGTCGAGGCCAGGCCGATGCTCACGACATCGCCGCCCTGGGCCCGAACGCCGTCCGAGAACGCCTCCACGAGGATCGGTGACGTGTCGCGCATGTCGTGGCCGATGACGACCTTGCCGCGACCACCGTCGACGCCGGTCTCGATCGCGAACGCCTCGCCGAGGGCGCGCGTCAGGGCAGGGTCGAGCTCTTCGGGCGAGCGGCCGCGCACGTCGTACGCCTTGACCACCAGCCCCAGACGGGGATCGATCACGAATCGGGCCTCACGAGTCGAAGGGACGGCGGCCCGTCAGGGACCGGAGCCGGTGGACGTCC
>JAOPXL010000077.1 GCA_025965175.1 Aeromicrobium sp. | reverse complement strand
GGGCTCATGACTGGCTCAGGACCTCGTCCAGGTCGAGCCGGGTGCGAGCCTTCTCCAGGTCGTCCTGGTGCTTGAGGATCACGCCGAGGCTCTCCTTGACGACGTCGTCGTCCAGGATGTCGGCGCCGAGCGCCACGAGCGTACGAGCCCAGTCGATCGTCTCGGAGACGGACGGGGCCTTGCGCAGCGGCATGGCCCGCAGCGCGTTGATGACCCGCACGAGGGACTCGCCGAGGGTCGCGTCGAGCGCGGGGACCTTGAGCCGTACGATCTCCTGCTCGAGCTCGGCGTCGGGGAAGTCGACGTGGAGGAACAGGCACCGACGCCGCAGGGCCTCCGACAGCTCGCGCGTCGCGTTAGAGGTCAGGACGACGAACGGGCGGTGCTCGGCCGTGATCGTGCCGAGCTCGGGGACCGTCACCTGGAACTCGCCGAGGACCTCCAGGAGGAGTCCCTCGATCTCGACGTCGGCCTTGTCCGTCTCGTCGACCAGGAGCACCGTCGGGACCTGGCTGCGAATCGCCGTGAGCAGCGGACGGGGGAGCAAGAACTCCTCCGAGAAGATGTCGTTGCGCGCCTCGTCCCACGACTCACCCTGTCCGGCCGTGATCCGCAGGAGCTGCTTGGCGTGGTTCCACTCGTACAGCGCCCGCGCCTCGTCGACGCCCTCGTAGCACTGCAGCCGGATCAGCTCGGCGCCGCACGACTCGGCAACGGCGCTCGACAGGGCCGTCTTGCCAACGCCCGCCGGCCCCTCCACCAGCAGGGGCTTGCCGAGCTCGCTGGCGAGGAAGACGGTGGTCGCGATCGCGTCGGAGGCGAGGTAGCCCGCGGAGGCGAGCTTGACCTTGACGTCGTGGATCGAGTCGAACGGCATGGTGGACATGCCTACGATGATGCCGTGGCCCTGATCGAGATCGTCCGCGAGGTACGTCTGAGCCCCGCCGAGTCGTGGCGCCGCCTGACCGACTGGGAGGAGCACGGTCGCTTCGTGCCGCTGACCACAATCACCGTGACCCCCCAGGGTTTCGATGCGTTCACCGGGATCGGACGGGTCGGGTTCCACGACCCCATGGAGATCGTCCGCTGGGACGAGGGGGCGTTCTGCCGCCTGGAGAAGCGTGGTCGGATCGTGACGGGATGGGCCGAGCTCGCGGTCGAGCCAATCGCGGGCGGCAGCCGCGTGACGTGGCGGGAGGACATCCACGTCAAGGGCACCCCTCGCGCCGCCGACAGCCTCACCCGGGCGTCCAGCCGCGCCCTGTTCACCCGCGTCATCGACGGGCTGCTGGCCTGACGACCGGCACGTATGCTCGGCCCATGGGCTACGCACCGGAGACCGAAGCACTCGAGATCTGCCGCGACCTGATCCGGATCGACACCAGCAACTTCGGTGACGACTCGGGTCCGGGGGAGCGCAAGGCCGCCGAGCACGTCGCCGGGCTGCTCGCCGAGGTGGGCATCGAGTCCCAGATCCTCGAGTCCGAGCCCGGCCGGGCCAGCGTCGTGGCGCGCTGGGGCAACCAGGACTCGCCCCGCCCCGGACTGCTGATCCACGGTCACCTGGACGTCGTACCCGCCGAGGCCGCCGACTGGCGGGTCGACCCCTTCGCCGGGGAGGTCGTCGACGGATACCTGATCGGCCGCGGCGCGGTGGACATGAAGGACTTCGACGGCATGCTGCTGTCGGTCGTGCGGGCCAGGCAGCGCGCCGGAGCGATCCCCGACCGACCCATCACCCTGGTCTTCACCGCCGACGAAGAGGCCGGGGGAGTCCTCGGCGCCCACTGGCTCGTCGAGCACCACCCCGACCTGTTCGAGGGGTGCACCGAGGCGATCGGCGAGGTCGGTGGCTTCTCGACCGAGGTCGGCGGGCAGCGGCTCTATCTGATCGAGACTGGCGAGAAGGGCATCTCGTGGATGCGCCTGCGCGCCCGCGGCACGGCAGGTCACGGCTCGATGGGCAACAAGGACAACGCCCTGACCCACCTCGCGAGCGGGCTCCTGGCCCTCGGAGAGCACGAGTGGCCCGCCGAGCCGGGCCCGTCGATGCAGCTCCTGATGGCCAAGGTCCGCGAGCTGACCGGCTCCGACGGCACCCCCGACGAGCTGCTGGCCCACTTCGGTCCTGCGATCCGGATGATCGGCGCCGGCATGCGCAACACGACCAACGCGACGATGCTGCAAGCGGGCTACAAGCACAACGTCATCCCCGGGGAGGCGATCGCGTACGTCGACGGCCGCTACCTGCCGGGCCACACCGACACGTTCACACCGGCCGTGCAGGACATCGTTGGCGACCGGATCGCGGTCGAGCCCTACATGAGCCAGGCCGCGCTGGAGTACGGCTTCGAGGGCGACCTCGTCGACGCCATGACGGTTGCCCTGCACAGCCAGGACCCCGATGCCCACATCGCGCCGTTCCTGATGTCGGGCGGCACCGACGCCAAGGCCTGGAGCAAGCTCGGCATCACGTCGTACGGCTTCGTCCCGCTGCGGCTGCCCGCCGACCTGGACTTCACGGCGCTGTTCCACGGCGTCGACGAGCGCGTCCCGGTCGAGTCCCTCGAGTTCGGCGCCAAGGTCTTCGACGAGTTCCTCAACCTTGCCTGACCCCAGCCAACCGTGATGCGTGGGTTGCGCACCGTGATGCGTGGGTTCAAGCAGCGAGCCAGCGTTCGCAACCCACGCGTCAGCGTTCGCAACCCACGCGTCACCGGGGGGTGGGGTCGGGGTGGGTCAGAGGGTGCTGCGCATGCGGATGATCTTGCGGCGCAGTGTCACGGTCCGCTGGCCGGTCCCGTCCTTGCGCAGGCGGTCGAGCTCCCAGCCTTGGTATTCCGCGGCGTCGGTCAGCATGCGGCACACGGCCGAGCGGGACTTGGTCCGGTCGATCGTGAGATTCCAGAACTCGTACTCCAACATTGGACTCACCTTCCCTGGACTAGCGCGCTGCATCCGACACGTCGTCGAGCGCCTGGACGATCTCCGCGGGCAGCTCGACGTCCTCCGCGGCGAGGTTCTCCTGCAGTTGGGCGGTCGTGCGTGCCCCGACGATCGCGGCGGAGAGCTGGGGCCGGCCGAGCAGCCACGACAGGGCGACGTGCGCGATCGTCACGCCGAGCCCCTCCGACGCCCGGGCGAGCGCCTCGACGACACCGGCCTTGGCGGGAGTGAGGTATTCACCGACGAAGCCGTCCCATCCCGGGGTCGCGGCACGCGATCCGGTCGGCACCCCGCCCCCGCGGTACTTGCCTGACAGCACGCCACGACCCAGCGGGGACCAGGCCAGGACACCCATGCCGAGGTGGGCCGCGGCCGGGACGACCTCGGCCTCGGGATCGCGGTTGACGAGCGAGTACTCGACCTGCGTGCTGACCAGCGGCACAGCCTCGGCACGGGCGGCGAGCCAGGTCTGGGCGATCCCGGTCTGCCAGCCGGTGAAGTTCGAGATGCCGACGTAGCGGGTCCGGCCGGTACGCACGGCGTGCTCGAGCGCCGCGAGGGTCTCCTCGAGGGGCACGTCGGGGTCTGGCGTGTGGATCTGCCACAGGTCGAGGTGATCGGTGCCGAGTTGGCGCAGCGAGACGTCGAGCTGGTCGAGCAGCGCACGCCGCGAGCCGTCACGGACGACCTGGTCGCCGCGGCGACCGAAGCCGGCCTTGCCGGCCAGCACGATCTGGTCGCGGACCCCGGCCTTGGCGACCAGCGTCCCGAGCAGCTCCTCGCACGCGCCATCGCCGTAGATCGGCGCGGTGTCGACGAGCGTCCCGCCGGCGTGGAGGAAGGTCGCGAGCTGCTCCTCGGCGTCGTAGGCGTCCACGGCAGTGCCCCAGGTCATGGTGCCGAGCGCGAGCCTGGAGACCTCCAGCCCTGAGCGACCGACCCGGCGATACTCCATGCGGCAAGGCTAGTCGGGCTGATGAAGTCCGCCCGGTAGGCTCGCACGGTGGATTTCTTCCGTGCTGTCGTCCTGGGCGTCATCCAGGGCCTGACCGAGTTCCTTCCCATCTCCAGCAGCGCGCACCTCGCGATCTTCCCGCGCTTCTTCGGCTGGGACGATCCGGGAGCGTCGTTCACGGCGGTGATCCAGATCGGCACCGAGCTCGCGGTACTGATCTACTTCTGGCGCGACATCGTCACGATCGCCGGCGGCTGGCTCCGTGGGCTCGTCAGTGCTGACGCCCGGGGGGCGCTCGAGTGGCGCATGGGCTGGTTCGTCATCATCGGCTCCGTGCCGATCGTGATCCTCGGCCTGCTGTTCCAGGACACCATCAAGCACGAGTTCCGCCGGGTCGCCCTCATCGCGGTCGCGCTCATCGTGTTCGGCCTGATTCTCGGGCTCGCCGAGCGGGTGGGCCGCAAGACCCGCCCCATCGAGGACCTGACGCTGCGTCATGCGGTCCTGTTCGGCCTCGCCCAGGCCTGTGCCCTGTTCCCGGGCGTGTCCCGGTCCGGCGGCACGATCAGCATGGGCCTGTTCCTGGGATACGAGCGGCGCGCTGCGACCCGCTACGCGTTCCTGCTCGCGATTCCCGCGGTCCTGGGCGCCGGCATCTTCAACCTCAAGGACATCCCGGGCGGGCAGAACGCCTACGGCACCGGCCCGACAATCGTCGCGACGGTCGTGTCGTTCATCGTCGGCCTGGCGATCATCCACTGGCTCCTGGAGTACGTCAGCAAGAAGTCGTACGCGCCTTTCGTGATCTACCGCGTCGCGTTGGGTGTGCTGGTGCTGGTCCTGGTGGCCACCGGGGCGCTCACGTCCACCGTCGCCGTCAGCTGAGCCAACTCAGAGCCAGCCGGACCGCTTGAACCGCCAGTAGATGTAGAGGCACAAGCCCCCGATGACCGTGAGACAGGCCGGATAGCCGTACGTCCAGGTCAGCTCGGGCATGTGCTCGAAGTTCATGCCATAGACCCCGGCGATCGCGGTCGGCACGGCGAAGATCGTGGCGCCGGCGGTCAGCTTCCGCATGTCCTCGTTCTGCTGCACGCTGAGCTGCGCCAGGTGCGCCTGCAGGGCGTTGTCGAGCAGGTGGTCGATCGAGTCGATCGCGTCCGCGGCGCGGGCGAGGTGGTCGGCGATGTCACGGAAGTACGGTCGAGCGTCCTCGGGCTCCGCGGACGTCGCAAGCCGCGTGACTGGCTCCCGCAGCGGCAGCACGGCCCGGCGGAACTCCAGCGTCTCCCGCTTGAGCCGGTAGATGCGGGTCGAGTCGTTGGAGCGCTCCGCTGAGAACACCGAGGTCTCCACCTCCTGGACGTCGATCTCGAGCTCCGCGGCGACGTCCTCGTAGTGGTCTACGATCGAGTCGACCACGGCGTACAGCGCCGCGGTGGGACCGTGCGAGAGCGGCTCGATCGTGCTCTCGGCGGCCTTGCGGGCCTCGGTCAACGTCGGCCCGCCGTGGCGCACCGTCAGGAGGTAGTTCTCGCCCAGGAAGATGTTCACCTCGTGCGTCGTGATGTCGTCGTCGCTGTACGTGACCGTGCGGATCGAGATGAATGTGTGGTCGCGGTAGCGCTCGACCTTGGGCCGCTGGTGTGCCTCCAACGCGTCCTCGACCGCCAGCGGGTGCAGGTGCAGGGAGTCCGCGACCCGGTGCATCTCATCGGCCGTCGGGTTGCCGATGCCGATCCACAGGAAGTCGTCGTCTCCGAGCCCCGCCAGCGCGGCCTCGATCGAGGTGGTGTCGTGCTCGGTCGTCTCACGGACGCCGTCGCGATAGACGGCGCAGTCGATGATCACGTCCTCATTCTGCCTCGCGGCGGCGAAGCCCGGCCGTCGACAGGCCGCAACCGGCGAGCAGATACGCTCGAGCCATGCGCAGCTGGTCCGGTCCCGAGATCCCGTCACTCGGCGAGCTGGGGCTCGGCAACGGGCCGGCCGTCACGGTCCACGACTCCTCGGCCGGTACGGTGCGGACGGTCGACCCGGAGGGGCAGGCGCGCCTGTACGTCTGCGGCATCACGCCGTACGACGCGACGCACATGGGTCACGCCGCGACCTACCTCGCCTTCGACCTGCTGCAGCGCGCCTGGCGCGACCGTGGTCTCGACGTGACCTACACGCAGAACGTCACCGACGTCGACGACCCGTTGCTCGAGCGGGCCCTCGCGACCGGCATGGACTGGGCCGAGTTGGCCGAGCGGGAGACCGAGCTGTTCCGCCAGGACATGACCGCGCTGCGGATCATCCCGCCGGCGCACTACGTCGGTGCCGTCGAGTCGATCGACCTGGTCGTCGACCTGGTCGAGAAGCTCCAGCGCGCCGGCGCGGTCTATCTCGTCGACGACGACCTCTACTTCGACGTTCATGCCGACGCGAACTTCGGCCTTGTGTCGGGCCTGGACGAGGACGCCATGCTGACGATCTTCCCCGAGCGCGGGGGAGATCCTGACCGCCCGGGCAAGAAGCACCCGCTCGACTGCCTGCTGTGGCAGGCGGAGCGGCCCGACGACCCGTCCTGGGAGACCCGGCTGGGCAGTGGACGTCCCGGTTGGCACGTCGAGTGCGCCGCGATCGCCCTGCACCACCTCGGCACCGCGTTCGACGTGCAAGGCGGCGGCTCGGACCTGGTTTTCCCGCACCACGAGATGTCCGCCTCGGAGGCGACCGTCGCGACGCACCAGCCGTTCGCCCGGGCGTACGTGCATGCCGGGATGGTCGGCTACGAGGGCGAGAAGATGTCCAAGTCCAAGGGCAACCTCGTGCTGGTCTCCCGGCTGCGCGCCGACGGGCACGACCCCATGGCGATCCGGCTGGCGCTGCTGGCGCACCACTACCGCACCGACTGGGAGTGGACGCACGACGACATCACAACCGCCGAGGTCAGGCTCGCCCGGTGGCGCGACGCCGTGACCCGCACGATCGCCCCGTCGGGCGAGGCGGTGCTGGAGCAGATCCGCACTGCCATGGCCAACGACCTGGACGCGCCTGCTGCCCTCGCGGCGGTCGACGCCTGGGCCGCGGACGACTCCGGCGGTGACCCGCAGTCCGGGCGCACGATCCGCAGCGCACTGGACGCCCTGCTCGGCGTCGCCCTGTAGGAGCCGGCACCCGGACGAACGCGGCTCAGCCGCCCGGCCCGCACGGCGCCCACCACCGCCAAGGGTGTCGCGAATGGCGCAGTGTGGCTGGTTCTGGTGGCCCAAATCCAGCCACACTGCGCCGCTCGCGGGGCGGCGCAGCGGGGCCGGCTACTCCGGGTCGACGTTGCGCCGACGCAGGTATCGCTCGAACTCGCGGGCGATGGCGTCGCCGCTGGCCTCGGGCAGATCGCTGGTGTCGCGCTCGTTCTCGAGCGCCTCGACGTACTCGGCGATCTCGTCGTCGCGAGACGTGAGATCCTCGGCGCCGCGCTGCCACGCATCGGTCATCTCAGCCAGGACGCCCTGGGGGAGCGGCATGCCCATCGCGTCCTCGAGCGCGTGGAGCAGGGCCAGCGTCGCCTTGGGGCACGGCGGCTCGGCGAGGTAGTGCGGCACGGCGGCCCACAGCGAGGCCGCGGCGATGCCCTCCCGCACGGCGATCTCGTTGAGCACCGAGGTGATGCCGATGGGGCCGTGGTAGCGCGATGGCTGCAGCGACATGCGCTCCATCAGCGCGGGATCGTTGGTCGAGCCGGTGACCGGCACGGGACGGGTGTGCGGGGAGTCGGCCAGCAGCGCGCCCAACGTCACCAGCTCGGTGACGCCGGCGAGCTTCGCGACGCCGATGACGGTCGAGCAGAACGCCTTCCAGCGGAAGTTGGGCTCCGGCGCCCGCAGCAGCAGCACGTCACGGTCGCCCCGCGGACGCGCGTGGAAGACCTGCGGCGCCGGCCACGTGATCAGGCGATCGCCGTCCTCGCCGGACAGCACGTGGGGGCGGTGCATCTGGAAGTCGTAGTAGTCCTCCGGGTCGAGCTCGATCAGCAGCTCGGCGTCCCACTCCTCGATGAGGTGGTCGACCGTGCCCGACGCCGCGTCGGCGGCGTCGTTCCAGCCCTCGAACGCGGCCACCATCCACGGGTCGCGGAGCTGCGGGATCTCAGAGCTGGACGTCACACCCCAACCCTAGCCCGCGCGTGCGTCACTCGTTCTCGGTCCGGTAGCCCAGATTGGGCGAGAGCCACTTCTCGGCCTCATCGATGCTCCACCCCTTGCGCGCGGCATAGTCCTGGACCTGGTCGCGACCGATCCGACCGATGACGAAGTACTGCGACTCCGGGTGCGAGAAGTAGAGCCCGCTGACGGAGGCGCCGGGCCACATCGCCATGCTCTCGGTCAGCTCGATGCCGGTGTTGGCCTCGACGTCGAGCAGCTCCCAGATCGTCTGCTTCTCGGTGTGCTCGGGGCACGCCGGATAGCCCGGGGCCGGGCGGATCCCGTCGTACTTCTCCTTGATCAGGTCCTCATTGCTGAGGGCCTCGTTGGGGACGTACGCCCAGAGCTCCTTGCGGACCCGCTCGTGCAGACGCTCGGCGAACGCCTCGGCGAGGCGGTCGGCGAGCGACTCGAGCATGATCGCGCTGTAGTCGTCGAGCTCCTTCTTGAACTCGTTGATCTTGTCCTCGATGCCGAGCCCGGCGGTCACCGCGAACGCGCCGACGTAGTCCCGCAGGCCGGTCTCCTTCGGGGCGATGAAGTCGGCCAGCGACTTGCGGGCCGAACCCTCGCGCCCCTCACCCTGCTGGCGTACCTGGTGCAGCGTCGTCAGGACCGTCGAGCGCGACTCGTCGGAGTAGACCTCGATGTCGTCGCCGGGCAGCTGGCTCGCGGGGAACAGGCCGATCACGCCGTTGGCGCGGATCCACTTCTCCGCGATGAGTCGGTCGAGCATCGCCTGCGCGTCCTCGTAGAGCTTGCGCGCGGCCTCGCCGCTGGCGGGGTTGTTGAGGATGTCGGGGAACTTGCCCTTCATCTCCCAGGCGTTGAAGAACGGCTGCCAGTCGATGTAGGGCCGCAGCTCGTCCAGCGAGTAGTCCGTGAACGTCTTGACGAACTGGGTCGCCTCGCCGTGCCGGTGGTCGCAGCCGGGACCCGAGCACAGGTCACGGGCCTGCTGGGCGAGCAGCCGCGGGCGGGGCGGCTGGTAGCCGGTCCAGTCGATCGGCGTCGCCTTCTCCCGCGCGGCCGCGATCGTCAGCAGCGAGCGGGTGTCCTGGCGGGCGGCGTGACGCTCGCGGAGCGCCTCGTAGTCGGCGTCGGTGTCGGCCAGCAGCTTGGGCCGCTGCTCGTCCGACAGCAGTGCCGCCACGACGGGCACGGACCGTGATGCGTCCTTCACCCAGATGACGGGACCGTGGTACTTCTGCGCGACCTTGACCGCGGTGTGGGCACGCGAGGTCGTGGCACCACCGATCATCAGGGGGATGTCGAAGCCCTGGCGCTCCATCTCGACGGCGAAGTTGACCATCTCGTCGAGCGACGGCGTGATGAGCCCGGAGAGGCCGATGACGTCGGCACCCTCGGCCCGGGCGGCGTCGAGGATCTTCTGCGCGGGGACCATGACACCGAGGTCGACGACGTCGTAGTTGTTGCACTGCAGCACGACTCCGACGATGTTCTTGCCGATGTCGTGGACATCGCCCTTGACCGTGGCCATGACGACCTTGCCGTTGCTGCGCTCCTTGTCACCGGGCTGCTTCTCGGCCTCGATGAACGGGATCAGGTAGGCGACGGCCTTCTTCATGACCCGCGCCGACTTCACGACCTGCGGGAGGAACATCTTGCCCTCGCCGAACAGGTCGCCGACGACGTTCATGCCGTCCATCAGCGGGCCCTCGATGACCTCGATCGGGCGGCCGCCGCGGGCGCTGATCTCGGCTCGCAGCTCCTCGGTGTCGGACTCGGCGAACTCGTCGATGCCCTTGACCAGGGCGTGCGTGATCCGCTCGCCGACCGGCAGGGAGCGCCACTCCTCGGTCGCGATCTCCTTGACCGAGCCGTCGCCGGCGAAGTCCGCCGCGATCTCGAGCAGCCGCTCGGTGCTGTCCGGACGACGGTTGAGGATGACGTCCTCGATGCGGTCGCGCAGCAGCTCGGGCACCTCGTCATAGACCTCGAGCGCGCCGGCATTGACGATTCCCATGTCCATGCCGGCATTGATCGCGTGGTACAGGAACACCGCGTGGATCGCCTCGCGGACCGGGTTGTTGCCGCGGAACGAGAACGACACGTTGGACACGCCACCGGAGATCAGCGCACCCGGCAGGTTGTCCTTGATCCACCGCGTGGCCTCGATGAAGTCCAGCCCGTAGTTTGCGTGCTCCTCGATGCCGGTCGCGACCGCGAACACGTTGGGGTCGAAGATGATGTCCTCGGGCGGGAAGCCGACCTCGTCGACCAGGATCCGGTAGGCCCGCTCGCAGATCTGCTTGCGGCGCTCGAGATTGTCGGCCTGGCCGTCCTCGTCGAAGGCCATCACGACGACGGCCGCGCCGTACTTGCGACACAGCCGGGCCTCGCGGACGAACTTCTCCTCGCCCTCCTTCATCGAGATCGAGTTGACGATCGACTTGCCCTGGACGCATTTCAGCCCGGCCTCGATGACCTCCCACTTGGACGAGTCGATCATGGTCGGCACGCGGCAGATGTCGGGCTCGGTCGCGATGAGCTTCATGAAGCGGTCCATCGCCTCGACGCCGTCGATCATCCCCTCGTCCATGTTGACGTCGATGACCTGGGCGCCGGCCTCGACCTGCTGGCGCGCGACGGCGAGTGCCGTGACGTAGTCGCCGGCCTTGATCAGGTTGCGGAAGCGGGCCGAGCCGGTGATGTTGGTGCGCTCGCCGACGTTGACGAACAGCGTGTCCTCGACGACCGTGACGGGCTCCAGACCGGACAGGCGCAGGGCGTGACTCGCCTCGGCGGGGGTGCGGGGCGTCTTGCCCTCGACGTCGCGCGCGATCGACGCGATGTGGGCGGGCGTCGTGCCGCAGCAGCCGCCAACCATGTTGACGAAGCCGGCGTCGGCGAACTCGGCGACGATCGCCGAGGTCTCGTCGGGCGCCTCGTCGTACTCACCGAAGGCGTTCGGGAGCCCGGCGTTGGGATAGCAGCTGACGAACGTGTCGGCGATCCTGGCGATCTCGGCGATGTACGGCCGCATCTCCTTGGCGCCCAGGGCGCAGTTGAGGCCGACCAGCAACGGATCGACGTGCCGGACCGAGTGCCAGAACGCCTCGGTGACCTGACCCGAGAGCGTCCGCCCGGAGGCGTCGGTGATCGTGCCGGAGATGACGACGGGCCAGCGGCGGCCGTACTCCTCGAACAGCGTCTCGACGGCGAAGATCGCGGCCTTGGCGTTGAGCGTGTCGAAGATCGTCTCCACGAAGATGACGTCGGACCCGCCGTCGAGCAGACCGCGGCCCGCCTCCTGGTAGGCCTCGACGAGCTGGTCGTACGTCACGTTGCGTGCGCCGGGATCGTTGACGTCGGGAGAGATCGACGCGGTCCGGGTCGTGGGCCCGAGCGCGCCGGCGACGTAGCGCGGCTTGTCCGGCGTGACCGCGGTCATCTCGTCGCACACCTGGCGGGCGAGCCGTGCGGACTCGAAGTTGAGCTCGTACGCGAGCTCCTCCATGCCGTAGTCGCTGAGCGAGATCCCGTTGGCGTTGAATGTGTTGGTCTCGATCATGTCGGCGCCGGCCTCGAGGTATTCCCGGTGGATGCCGGCGATGATGTCGGGCTGCGTCAGGGTCAGGAGGTCGTTGTTGCCCTGGACGTCGGAGGCCCAGTCCTTGAACCGCTCGCCGCGGTAGCCGGCCTCGTCCGGGCGGTCGCGCTGGATCGCCGTGCCCATGGCACCGTCCAGCACCATCACGCGTGACGTCAGCGCCGCGGTGAGCTCGTCCGTGACATCGGGACGATGGTGCTGTTCTGCCATGGTGGGCCTCCGGGAGTCGGAGGCGCCCTTGGTCGTGCTCCGGGCCGAGCGTGGCGGGCTGTGCCTGATTGGGTGCAGCCCGTCGCAGCGCCTCTCGACCTGGCAACACTTTACCCTGGCCCGGTGTCCAAGCCCTCCCAGCCTGACGTCGTGGTCATGCTGTGCCGCGACTGCTGCTGCGGCACCACCAAGAAGCACCCTCGCACCGACCACGAGGGGCAGCAGCTCGCGCTGGAGGCCGCTGCCGCGGACAACCCCGCGGTCGAGCTCCGGATCGTCGACTGCCTCGACGAGTGCGACCGCAGCAACGTCGCCGTGGTCCGGCGCCCGTCCGCCGCTCGCAAGGACCGGGACACCTGGCTGGGCGGGCTGCTCATCCCGTCGGCCACCGAGGCCCTCGCGGAATGGGTCCGCGACGGCGCTCAGGGGCTGCCGCC